>JAYEMB010000242.1:0-23281 GCA_034717855.1 Campylobacterota bacterium | reverse complement strand
ATACGAACTTTTAATGTTTTAGCTAGCTCTATCCCGATAATGGCACTGCGTTTACTCAGGTCTATCTCCCCCTCTTTTAAAAACGCACTAAACTCTCCAAACTTCTCTTCATCTTCTAAGTTAATACCTATGATTGAGGCAAAAGAAGATTTTCTCGCTGTTGAGACTAAACCATCTGCAGAGAGTCTAAGAACTGTAGCTTCAACACCTTGAAGAGTTTTAATCTCCTCTCTTAAAGTAGTGGCGTTTTTGATGCTGTTTTTTATATCTCTGTTTATTCGATAATCTTTTGCAAAGATAGTGATGTCACCGCTGGCACTGCGTTTGGACTTATCTATCATGTTTGAAGCCATACCATCATATAGGCCTTGGATTCCAAGCATCATACTCATACTCACCGCTATCATAACTACAACAAGAAGAGTTCTCGCAGGTCTTAAAAAAGAGTTTTTCCAAGCCATTTTCAGTATAAGTCTATACATGTTTTGTCGCTTGGATTGGAGTGAATGATTTGATATAAAAGTATGGATAGGCGATACTCAAGATATTAAGAAGATAGATAAGCATGACATTCCAGGTAATTGTAAACGCAGAGAAATCAAAAGGTATCTCATCTGAGACGACTCCATAATCTTTATACATATCACTCATACCCTCTATCACAATTGGATTTATACTGTAGTAGTAGCATATATAAGATGCTATTGGCGTAGCTGTGAGAATAGCTAAAGATGTAAGAATAAATATTTCGTAAAAAAGGAGCTTTATGATGTTTTTATTTGAGACGCCGATAGAGCGTAAAATACCAAACTCTTTTATACGAGAGCTTATGTTGATAAAACCGTAAATCATGATGACAAAAAATATAACAACCAAAAAGAGTGCTAAGGAGATATATCCAAAGATGCTATCTACTTCCATCGCTTCGACCATAGTTTTCATAAGTGTTTTCCAAGTTAGTGACTCTAAGCTGTCATTATTTAGAGCCTTTGTAATCTCTGCGTTTATCTTCTCTACATTTTCTAAATCATCTACTTTTATAGTTATGTAAGAAGCTTTGTTGTGAGAGAGCATAAGTTCATCAAAATAGCTCTTTGAGATAAACGCAGCGCTAGAGTCAAACTCAAAGGAGCCGGTTTTAAAGATACCGCAGAGTTGAAAGATGTCAGCTGCAAAAGAGTCATCACTCGCAGCTCCAACAAAGGCTATTTCATCTTGGAGATCTATATGGAGTCTTTTAACTAAACCATCTCCCATGTAGAGACAGTTCTTAGAGTCTGCGTTTAGAAACACTCCTTTAGTAAGTGCTTTTGCAATAGAGCTGAGTTTTTTCTCTTTATCTGCAGATACGCCTGCTATCATAGAAGCAGACGAATACTCCTCTGTAGAGAGTAGTCCATAGGTCTCATACCTGCTACTAAAAACCTCTACTCCTTCTATCTTAGTTAGTTTTTTCTCTATAGAATTTACATCAGTAATAAGATACTCACTCCCACCAATATCACGATACCCTTTTTTATAAACCTCTATTGAGCCTGTGTAAATTTTAAGAGCGTTTTGTAGCATAGATTTATGTGAACCATCCTGCATAGATACATAGACAATAAAGAGAAGTGTAGATACAAAGGTGAGTAGCAGGGTTGCAACTGAGCGACCCTTGTAAAAAAGTATGTTTTTAAGAGCTAAGGAGAACATCTGTGTAGCTACCTTGAGAATCTTTTAAGAGCACTTTTTTTAAAATACTCACTTGAGATATCAGTGTCATATTGTACATCTTCTAAAATAATCTCTGTAAACCTGTTTTTTTTCTCAGCTGATTCAACTCTCCAAAGTGTTGGTATGTAGTACTCTCCAAACTTTTTGACATTCTCATAGATAAAGTAGCGAACCTCTACTCCATCCTCATCATAAAATATATCTTTGATGGAGGTGTAGTTTCTTGTATCTATATTTGTGATGATTTTACCCCAAACAACTGCAGCATCTTCTTTTGGAATAAGTTCAATTGTAACAACTGTTCCCTCTTTTTTAATGACTTTAGCGCTGTAATCCTCTACAAGAGAACTCTGTTTTACCATATCATCATTAGTGATATCGCTTCCCATCCAGTTTTGCAGCATCATAGAGGGTGGGATTTTAATAACTCGCTCGATTTTTGGAACATACTGCCACATCTGATTGTCGAGACTTAAAAAGGTTATGCCTCTATCTTTGGGAGGGTAGAGGATTTTTGTGAAGCTCTTTTTTGTACCTTCGGAGAAACTTTCAATCTTCATAGTTCTCTCGTGACCTAGAGAGACTATTTTCATAGTCAGTTTCATAGAGATGTTTTCTCCACGCATATTCTGGTCTAGTTTTTTGATGATATCATCAGCTTCATTGGCAAGAAGAGAGACCCAAAGGAGTAGTAGTATATAAAATATTTTTTTCATCATTAAGACCTTAAAAATCTGTAATAGAACTATTATATCATTTATGATAAAATCTACCATATAAAAAGGCAAATAATTATGAATACAAAAGAATTAAATAAAAAATATGTACTTCCGACTTATGGAGATCGTGATATTGAGTTTGTAAGTGGGCAAAACGCAAGACTCGTTGATGCAGATGGAAAAAAATATATAGACTTCACCTCTGGTATCGGTGTTGTGAGTGTTGGTCATGCAAACGAGAGAGTAAATAGTGCTATTTGTGAGCAGATAGCAAACATTACTCATATCTCAAATCTATATAATATCGCTCCACAAGCAGAGGCGGCACAAAAAATAGTAGAGGCAAGTGGATATGATATGCAGTGCTTCTTTGGTAACTCTGGTGCTGAAGCGAATGAGGGTGCTATTAAGATTGCTAGAAAACATGGTGAGATTAACGGTGAAGTTAAACGCTATAAAATCATAACTTTACAGCACTCATTTCACGGACGTACTATTACAACTGTAAAAGCTACGGGGCAAGAGGCTATGCATAACTATTTTGGACCTTTTCCTGATGGGTTTGTTTATGCAGATACAATGTCCGACATTGAAGGTCTCTTAGATGATCATACTTCTGCTGTTATGATAGAGCTTGTACAAGGTGAGGGCGGGGTTCAGCCTCAAGATAAAGAGGAAGTTCAAGCACTGGAAAAACTGCTGAAGTCTCGTGGTGTTTTACTGATTGTAGATGAGGTTCAAACGGGTGCTTATAGAACTGGTGAGTTTACAGCATCACAAGTGTATGGGATTACACCAGATATCATTACTTTAGCAAAAGGTCTTGGCGGCGGTGTGCCTATCGGTGTTGTTATGACTAGCCTGAAAGATGTTTTGAGTGCAGGTGATCACGGCTCTACTTTTGGTGGAAACTATCTGAGTACAACGGCTGCTTGTTCTGTAATAGATATTTTAAATGAGTATAAAGCGAGTGGTGAACTGGATAAAACTTTTGAGTACTTTGCTCAAAAGCAAGAAGAGTTTTTTAGCGCAAACAGAAATCTATTTACTCAAAAAGTAGGTATTGGAATGATGTGTGGACTACGTTGTAAAAACGCAGATACACTTACAAACATAATGGCAAATGCTAAAGATAATGGCGTCATGGTTTTAAAAGCAGGACGTAATACACTGCGTTTTTTACCACCACTTACAATTACAAAAGAGGAAATCGATGAGGGCTTTAAATCTCTTAGCACTGCTGTCTCTGCTATCAAGTAGTCTACTTTTCGCAGAGGAGAAAAACGCAGAGTTAGAGGCGTATATCTCCCAAAATAAGAAGAAGCAGTTCTCTTTTGATTATCAAAAAAATGAGGCGGAGAGCTCTAAACTTCGTGACTCTTGGATAGCACCACTGCGTTTGAACTACTCTTATGGTGTGAGTAACCCAAGTAGAGAAGATCAGACTAGCCAAAGTGCTGCTATTAAAATGGATCAACCGATTTTTCAGAGTGGTGGAATCTACTACGGTATAAAATTTGCAACTGCTTCTAAAAAGTACTCTGACTACTCAATAGATGTCGCAAAAAGAAAGATGATAAAAGATGCTGTCTCTTTTTTGATGCAGATAAAGCAGACTGATTTAAAAGAGATAAAACAGAAACTCGTGATAAAAAACTCAGAGATAAATCTTCAACTAAAAGAGGAGCAGTATCTCAGTGGACAGCTTGATTCTGGTTTTTTAGATAACGCAGTGATTGAGAGAAACTTTGTTATACAGACACTTTATGATATTCAAACAGCAAAAGAGAGGTTAGTTTCAAGCTTTAATACACTAAGTGACTTAAACTATGAAAATACTTCAGTGCCACATTTGGAACTTTTAAATGAGAGCGAATTTCTCAAACACAACATAATTTTAAAAGTGGCAGACTCGCAGATAGAGAGAGATAGATACTTTAAAAATATGAGTATTACAAAGTATCTTCCAAGTATAAATTTGACAGCTGGGTATAACTGGTCAAAGAGTGATAATCAGATATTTGGTATTGATGAAAATGGTGTGCCTGTGAAGAGTAATAATGGAATAGATTATTATGATTACGGCGTGAGAGCAACCATGCCTCTTGATATTAATACCTTTAGAGATATAGAGTCAGCAAGAGTTGATTATCTAAAATCTGAAGTTCTCAAAGAGGACAAGGTCATACAGTTAAGGTCTGTCTTTGAGCAGGTGATGCAAAATATCGAAAATCTTGAGAAGAAAAAGTTACTAAGTCTGGAAAATAGAGAGATATATGCAAAACTTCTATCTGATACAAAAAACCTCTATGAAGCGGGATATAAAACGCAGATGGATGTGGAGACACTAGAGAACTCTGTAGAGATTTCTGAGATAAACGCGAAGATATTTGAATTTGACAAACAGTTGGAGTTATTGACTCTTTATGAGATGTATGTTAATAACTAGAAAGAGTGGAGAATAGGTGAAGTTTAGCAAGTATATGACAGATTGGTTGTATGGTGATGATGGTTACTATGCAACTTATAAAAACATAGGAAAGAGCGGTGACTTTTACACTGCAGTAAGCACAAGTAAGTTCTTTGGTGGAAGTGTTGCTAAGCATATCATCTCTTTAGTAGATGAGGGGTTTTTAGAGAAAAACGCAACTATATGTGAGATTGGTGCTCACCACGGTTACTTTCTAGCAGATGTAATAGAGTTTATATATACACTTCGACCAGAGTTACTCTCTACATTTGAGTTTGTAATCATTGAGAGGTTTGATGATTTAGAAGAGCATCAGACAAACTATTTTAAAGAATCATTTGGTAATGTTGTGTCTTTAACACACTACAAGTCACTTAGTGAACTTAAATGTAAAAATGCCTTTTTTATAGCAAATGAAATCTTTGATGCATTTCCGTGTGAACTTTACTTTAAAGGTAAAACGGCTCGTTTAGATGGACATGAAGTTGAGTTTGATGTTGATAATAGCTGGGTGGAAGAAAAAGCAAAAAAATATCATAAAGATAGAGGCGAGATAGCTATCGGTTATGAAGAGTTTGCAAAAGAGATGGCCGAGTCGTGTGATAAGTTTGAGTTTATGACTTTTGATTATGGAGAGATGCAGGCCCGTCCTGATTTTTCACTTAGAGTTTATGCTAAACATGAAGTGATTCCATTTTTCGATGAAAATATAAAACGCAGTGAACTCTTTGGAAAGTCTGATATAACTTATGATGTTACATTTGCTCATGTTAAAGATGCTTATGCGGAAGCTGGTGTTGCGTTTGTTGAACTTAAAGCACAGATGGTTGCACTTGTAGACATGGGGATTTTAGAGCTTTTAGAGATCTTAAAAGAGAATGTAGAAGAGAAGCTTTACAAGCAAGAGCTTGAAAAAGCCAAAATGCTTATACTGCCTAACTTTTTAGGTGAAAGATTTAAAATGGCGAGGTTTAGAAAGCTATAAGAATTAAAGCTATTTTTATAAACTAGGGTATACTTTAACTATCAAATAAATATTCGGAGAAGTTGATTTGAAAAATATATTTATTTTACTATGCTTTGGGCTTATGTCACTTAATGCCTTAGACAATGTATGGTCTCAAGATACAGTGCCTTTAAAAAAAAGTAAAACTACTAAAATAATTGACGCTTACATAAGTGGTGACTCTTCTACTTTAGAGTTTGAAAATGATGAGATTATTAAGCCCGCCCTTTATGATTTCAAGGAAAATGTACTCGTTGTTGGCTTGAGTTTTGGAGGAGCTTCATACGATGAAGAGCTATCAAATACAAAAGGCTCAAGTTCAACATCACACTCCGCATACAGTACAAAGTTCACTATAGGAAAAAATTTTACTATGTGGAATGAAGAGTACACTCAGCCCACTAGACTCTACTTTACTTACGCCTTTACGGCCTTAGATACTGATGTGGACTTTACTACATGGACAATAGGAATTCGTGAGAATATGGACTATTGGTCTCTATATAAAACATCTACATATAAGATATATCCAACTGTTGCGTTTGAAGTTGGACAATCATCTATAAGTAGAGAAACTTACTCAATCTCTGGACTTACTACAGACTTTAGCATAGGTCTCACTTATAGTAGAGATGATAACTTTGAATACTTTATAAACCTTTTTAATGAGAATATAATATGGCAACATCCAATTGAGGGCATTGCAGATGAAATGAGAGGTTTTGGTCTCAGAACAGGTGTAAACTATAAACTAAATTATGGAGACTTTTAAGATGAAATATTTAACTGTATTACTTATAACTATCCTGTTTTTAACCGGGTGTGAAGATAGAGGATATGGTGCACAAGAGATAGAGAATGTACCAAGTATAGTCTCTGATAAGGATATGAGTATATTGGACATAACTCCAGATACAAATATATCAAAAAGTTCATATATAAATATAAAGTTTTCATCTTTTGTTGATTTAAGCAGCTTAACATCTCAAAATATTACATTAAAAAAGAAGAGTTCAGATACCTATATTGATCTATTTGAAATAGATACCTTCAACAATTATCTTTATATTAAGCCAAACAGTAATCTTGAAGAGAGTGAGATTTATATACTAGAGATTAAGTCATCTATTAAAGATATTATGGGAAATTCATTAAACGCAGACTACTCCAAAGAGTTGTTATGTAAATCAAATTTCTGGAAAAAAGTAGAAGCTGGACAAACTCACTCTATGGCTGAAAGTATAGATGGAGATATTTATGTTTGGGGTTCAAACTCCTATAAAGAGCTATTTCTTGATAATAATATAGGATACTCAATTCCTTTAGGAATTATAAATACTAAAGATACAAAAGAGTTTAGTGCAGGCTCCTCTGACTCTGCTTTAATAGATAAAGATGAGATTTTAGTTAGTGTTGGTAAAAATAGTCTTCAAGATAGTGATACTAAAGGTTTTTTCAAGCTGAGCGTAGGTTACAATCATACAGCTAGTATAAAGGCTGATGGGACTTTATGGTCTTGGGGTAAAAATAGTAGTGGTCAACTGGGCAACTTAGGTATTTTGACTAGTTATGAGCAAACGCAAGAGTACACAAAAAGTGATAAGTGGACTAGTATTAGTGCAGGTGATAAGTTTACAATAGCCCTTAAAGAAGATAAAACCATGTGGGGATGGGGAAATAATGAATATGGACAGATTGGAAATAGTGCTTATAATGAGAGAAGAAAACCTGTTCAAGAAGATAGTAATGCGACAGATTGGATTTTTGTAAGTGCTGGTGCGGATCATAGTTGTGCAATTAAAAGTAATGGAACACTTTGGTCGTGGGGATTAAATTTATCTGGACAACTAGGAAACGCAAATAATACCTCAAGTAGAGTAGCAGTTCAAGAGGATACAAATAGTACAAACTGGGTAAGCGTAAGTACTGGGTTAAATCATACAGTTGCATTAAAATCAAATGGAGAACTTTGGACATGGGGAAGTGACTATTATGGTCAGCTAGGTAATGGTGAAAGTAATGAGAATAAAAATAGCCCTACACAAATAGATGGCACTTGGAGTAGTGTTAGTGCCGGTGGAGACTTTACTATTGCCATAAAAACTGATGGTACTTTATGGGCATGGGGATATAATGCTAATAGAGAGCTAGGATTAGGAAATGATGTAGATGATAAGAATGAACCAACAGAGATTGGTGGAGTAGAATAATGAAAAAGCTTAATTTTATAATAATACTATTTTTATTAATGTGTGCATCTTCTCTTAATGCTGAGATAAACGATAATGATAAAATCTTAATTCTTACGGATTATCTTATAAAAAATGAGGGTAAAACAACAGCCCAAGCAAGAAGTGAAGCTATTGCTACTATATATGGAAAACCAAAGTTTGAGAATCTTCTTTATGATGATAATAGTGAAATGTTTTTTGGAACTGTAATATCTGAAAATAGGAATTTTTCAAGAGATATAAATTTCTACATGCCACGTCAAAGAGCAGTGAAGTTTAAAAAAAATCTTGAGAGTGGACGAATAGAGATAGAGCACGCTTTTGATAATAATGAGATAGTTATAAAAGATATTGAACTAGAGTATGCAGATGTAAAGTATCCACTATCAATATACGATACAAGTAGGATTACAATTAAAATTGGTGGATATTTTGTATCATCCCAAAATACTGAAATCCTTACAAAGAAGAATGGAGTTGGCGGAGCGATAGACCTTCAAGACCTATTTAATATGGAAGAGAAAACTGAAGTGTTCAGAGCAGATGCAACATATAAATTTAATGCTAAACATAAATTAGAGTTTACATACTTTAGTTTAAAAAATTCATCATTCAAAACTATAAATAAAGAGTTTACAGACCTTAATGGTCAAACTGTTCAAGCCGGAGCAGCAGTTACTTTACACTTTGATACTGATATATATAAAGTTAACTATATATACTCAGCCTATCAAACAAATAAACTTGATTTAACATTTAGAGCAGGTCTGCATATAACAGGTATAGATACAGGTATAAAAGGTTATCTAGCTATAGAAGATAGTACATCAAGCACTTTTACGAATCAACAAGTAGGTATTACTGCTCCTCTGCCAGTTTTTGGATTGGGCTTGAATTATAAACTTTCTAAGGCATTTAAAATAAAATATAATGTAGATTACTTTTTTATGTCTTATGAAGATATAGATGGTCTTATGATAGATTCAACTTTAGCACTAGATTATATGTATAATAAACACATTGGTTTTGGAGTTGGAGTAAATAGTAATAAAATGCGTATCAAAGAGAGAACAGAAGGTAAAGATTTTGAAGTTAGACATGAGGTTGCTGGAGCTTTAGCTTATTTAATATTTAGTTACTAGATAAAAAGGCTTAAAGCCCCTCTATCATCTTCACCAACTCTTCAGGTCTATTTGAGTTTTTAATAGCATGCTCTTTTGTAATCGTTCTTTTTTGAAGCAATTCTATAAGCTGCTGCGTTTGAGTTGTCATATGTGTCTCTTGCTGATTTAGTTGCATTTGAGAGTAGATTTGGTGTACTTTATCTTCACGAATCTGATTTTGGACAGCTGGGTTAGTAATCAGAATCTCTTGAGTTGCAACTTTACCACCACCAATCTGCGGAATAAGAGTTTGCGAAATAACGGCAATCAAAGATGTCGCAAGTTGAGCTCTAACCTGAGCCTGCTCTTCACCATCGAAAACATCGATGATACGGTTAATAGTACCAGGTGCAGAGTTGGTATGTAGAGTTCCAAAAACCAAGTGACCAGTCTCTGCGGCAGTTAGTGCAGCACCGATAGTCTCAGCATCCCTCATCTCCCCGATTAGGATAACATCAGGATCTTGTCTTAGGGCGTACTTTAGTGCAGCTGCGAAAGAGGCAGTGTTGGTACCAACATCACGCTGCGAAAAGAGACACTTTTGGTTTGTATGAACAAACTCTACAGGATCTTCAACTGTAATAATGTGACGATGCTCAGTCAGGTTAAGCTCATGAAGCATAGAAGCTAGTGTAGTTGACTTACCACTACCTGTAGGACCTGTTACAAGGATAAGCCCTTTTTCTCTTTTTATGAGCTCTTTAAAAATAGGAGGATTTCCATACTCATCAAGCGTTGGAATATCGATTGGAATCATACGAAAGGCACAACCTATACCACCAATAGTTCTGTAGTAGTTGGCACGAAAACGCCCAATACCTTTTAACTCAAAAGAGAAGTCCAGCTCATTATGCTCTTCAAACTCTTTCTTTAGTTTATCTTCGATGAGGGAGTAAGCCATCTCTTCAATCTCTTTTGCATCAAGTTTAGGAAGGTTCAGAGGCTTTAGCTCTTTATCTATTCTAATCTGTGGCTCACTACCAACAACAAGGTGGAGGTCAGAAGATTTAAACGCCATAACACTTTTTAGTAACTTTTTAATATCAACCGTTTTTTTTGGAGCACCCGCTTGTGCTGGTGCAGCTGTCTGTTCACTCATAGAAAAACTCCTTTAAAATTTTCTTCATTAAATCCCACTATCACTTTGTTCTTGAACTCAATGACAGGACGTTTTATGAGTAGGTTCTCTTTACAAAGCCACTCTTGTTGTTCTGATTCATTCAAATTCATCTCTTTTAGTTTTAGGTTTCTATATGTTGTGCTTCTGGCATTAAAGAGTGTTTTCATCTCTACACTCTCAAGCCAAGAGGAGATTTTATCACAAGGTAGAGGTGTTGTTTTAAAATCGTGTAGTTCATAAGCTAGGTCGTTCTTTTTAAAGAATGAGAGTGCTTTTTTTACGCTGTCACAGTTCTTAATCCCATAGATTTGTATCATAAATTACTCGATGATTTTTGGTACTATGAAGAAATGATCAGCACTGTTTGGAGCATTATTAATGATGTCATCATTTACAGATGCATTGCATGAGGCTACATCTTCTCTAAGTGGTGAAGCAGAATTACTCATAGCGAAGTTATCATCAACTCCACTTGTATCCAACTCACTAAGGTTGTCAACAAAACTTACGATTTCAGATAGTTGGGACTTTATCTCTTCTCTTTTGTCTTCACTTACTTTTAAAAATGATAATTTTTCTAACCTCGTTAATAGAGCATCATCTACTTGCATCTAGACTCCTGATGAATTTATTTTAGATGATTTTAACATATTTTGATGAAACTTTAACAAAATATGCGATATTATTTTGAACTTTTTGAGATAAGGAAATATTTTTGAGTTTAAAAAATGATTTAGATATGGTAAAAGAGGAGTTAAACTCCGAAGAGAAGTTTTTTGAGAAAGCCGTTATTACTGAGAAGTTTGTAAAAAAATACAAAAACCTAATGATTGCCTCTGTAGTGGCTATTGTAGTTTTTGTTGTTGGTAATATCGCTTATGATGTGAATAATCAAAATACAAAAGAGGCTGCAAACGCAGCTCTTTTAGAACTAATAGATGACTCTGCTAATCAAGGGGCACGTGCAAGGTTGGAGTCACTGAGTCCAGCTCTTTATGATGTATGGCTCTACTCACAAGCTGTCGTAAATAAAGATATCGCTACCTTAGAGTCTCTGAAGAGTTCTGAAGCTACACTAGTTGGTGACTTGGCTTCGTATGAGCTAGCAGTAGAGTCTAAAGATGCATCTGCATTAGATGAGTACGCTTTAAAACAGGAGTCTATCTATAAAGATTTAGCGCAAGTTCAGAGTGCAGTTCTACTTATTCAAGATGGAAAAGCTCAAGAGGCTCACCAAAAATTATCTTTAATTACGGTTGACTCGCCACTAGCTCAAGTTGCTGCATCACTTATGCACTATGGTGTAAAGTAGTATTTTGAAAAAACATATACTACTTGCTTCTCTTTTTGCACTTCTCTTTAGTGCTTGTAGTACAAAAGAGGTTTATGAGCCTATTTCACTTGGTGAAGATTGGTCAAAGTATGAAAGTGTTAATGAAACAATAGTAGATAAAAGTTTAAACATTGCACTTCTTGATAACTCAAAGGTACTCGTGCAAGAGGGTGTTTTGGATGTAGAGATAGAAGAGTCTCATCGGGTTATTTCATACAGTGACGGTTGGGTTGTAAGCGCATCAATAGATGGTAATATTACGATGAAATCAGCAATTGACCCTTTAAAAACAGAGAATTTTGAGCTTAAAAAAACTGTTGCTGCTGCGAGCGTTAATGGTGATACTTTAGCCGTTTTGTTTGCAGATAATGAGATTGCAATTTACTCTATTGCATCAAAATCACCAATCTTTAAAGAGCAGGGTGGTAAATCTTTAGCAGTGGACTCAAGAATAGTTAATCCACACTTTATGAATGACTTAATACTCTTCTCTACACTCGATGGAAAAATTATCATTGTAAATGCAAAGTTAAAAAAGAAACTTAGAACAGTTATTGTCTCCTCTGAAGATAACTTCAACAATATAATCTACTTAAATGTGATAGATAACAAAGTTGTGGCTGCAACAAGTTACAAAATGATATCAATGTCTGCAAATGAGAGAAGAGTAAAGTATGAGATAAGAGATATCGTTTATGATGACAAAGATATATTTATCTCAACAAAACAAGGCGAAATTGTCTCAATTACACCTAACTTAGATGTAAACGCAAAAGTCAAATTTCCTTTCGCTCACTTTCTTGGAATGATTGCCCATGAAGATAAGTTGTATGTACTTGAAAAAGAGGGCTATCTAATAGTTCTTGATAAAGATTTGAAAAACTACACAGTTCACGAAGTAGATATCGAAGATGGTTTTGTATTTATAGCAGACAAACTTTTCTACGTTGCAGACGAGAAGATATCTGTAGAGTAATGCCTTCAAAAGAGCTTGAAGCATTTTTAGAGTATATTAGTGTTACAAAGGCACTAAGCCCTAGAAGTGTTGAAGCTTATAAAAGTGATCTTCAAAGTATCGAGTCACAACTCAATAAAGCACTCATTAACCTAGACTCCCAACGAGTTTTAGAACTCCTCTCAAGTTATACAAATAAACGAACACTCAATCGAAAACTCTCATCTGTGAATGCCTTTTTTGACTTCTGTTATAAACAGCAGTTTAACTCAGAGCAGAGAAAAATCAAACTCTCTAAAATTCCTAAACTGTTACCAAAATTTTTATCATATGAAGAGATAAAAAGCTCTTTGGAGTTGATAGATAGAAGTTCATGGATAGGAAAACGAGACTACGCACTCATACTTTTTTTATACGCAACTGGAACGAGGATAAGTGAGTGTTTGGAACTTGGACGTGAGGACATAGATGGAGAGTGGCTTCATGTGAGACATGCAAAGGGGGAAAAAGAGAGAATAGTCCCAATTGCAAAGGTGGCAAAAGTAGCTATAGATGAGTATCTCGCTGCGTTTAAGTATGAAAAAGATTTTATCTGGGCAAACTACAAAGGCGATAAGCTGAGTAGAATCTCTGCATATAAAACCACTCAAAAATATCTGGGTGTCTCTCCTCACGTGCTTCGTCACTCATACGCTACATCTCTCATAACTGGTGGTGCTGATTTACGAGTTGTGCAAGAACTCTTAGGTCACTCATCCCTTCTTACAACACAGATTTATACCCATATACAGAAGCAGGATTTAAAGGAAACTGTAGAGGTTTGTCACCCTATGCGAACATATAGTTGATTTTTAGTAAGATTTAATCTATTTATATATATAATAATTTCTGATAAATAATCAAAAAGGTGTGATAATGAAAAAAAATATTATAGTAACCGGACTTCTAGCTTTAGCTTTAGGTGCAATGTCAGTGAATGCAAAAGAGTTAGATTTAAGATCAAATATGCTTAAGTTAAACGCAGAGTTAAATGAAGTTCAAAGAGGTTTCATAAATGGAGATATCAAACAGATAAACTCTGCTTTAGAGGCTTTAGAAAAGGATTCTCAAGAGTTTCTTAATCATAAAGAGAAGATGATGGAAAAACTTCCGGCTGATGTAACGCATAAGAGACATAAAGTTAACAAGTCTATGAAAGCAGCTAGAGATATTAAAAATAACATATATACTATTAGAAAAGCACTTTCAGCTAACAATGGTCTCTCAGAGAAAAGATCACGTGCAAAAGCTCAAGAGGCATACTTAAACATCGTAAACTCTTGTTTTGTTTGTCATAATCAAGTTCGTGATGCAAAACGCGCTAAATTAAAATAGCAGTAAACCTTCGGGTTTACTCACTTTCTCTCTCTATTTATAGTATTATTTCAAGATGAATACTGCAAACAACTCTTTTTTCTCAAAACCATTTTTAAAATCACTTTTTTTTACTCAAAATAAATGGCATCAGCATGGCGTTTTTTTACATACTCTCAGGGTTACATACTATGTTTTAAAGGCAGGTGAATATAAGATGCTAGGTGCAGGACTACTGCATGATGTAGGAAAACCCTTTACCGCGTTTAAGAAAGATGCGGAGGATATAGAGTTTCATGAGTATAGCTTTACTGACCATGAAGAGAGAAGTTATCAGATTATTAAAAACTGGGGTTTTGTAAGTGAGTACACAAAAAATTTAGTGAGGTATCACTATCTCATAAGAGATATGAAAAAATCTAAAAAAGAAAATCTTGAAAGATACGCTCAAAAGAAGACTATTTGGGACTCTCTAGATGAAAATATGAAAGATGATTTAATGAGATTTTTACACTACGATGATTTAGGTAAGGGTAAAAAAAGAAGAGAGTAGAGCAGATGTTTAATATATATGTAACAATGTGACTATATAATATCAAAAATTTATGGAGCTAACAGGTATGATACAAAAGTTTATTCCTCTTATTGTTATAACTGTTCTTGTATCTATTATTGTTGTAGTATTTCTATCTTTAGCTAAAAATCAAAATATGATTGTGATTCATGAGGGTAACTTGGAGAGACTTCCAATAAAAATGAAACTACATAAGTACCAAGATAGCGACTGTGGTATGGTTATAGAAGATATGGAGTACACTTCTCAGGTTGTTGCCAAAGATGGTAAAACATGGTTTTTTCATGACCATGGCGGTTTTATAAACTGGCTAAAAGATAAGAGTTTCAAAGATGAAGTTGTCATTTGGGTTATGACACGAGATACAAAAGAGTGGATAAACGCAGAGGATGCTCACTACACTTTAACAGAAATAACTCCGATGGGGTATGGTTTTGGTGCGTATGAGAAAAAAACAAACGAGATGGTTGACTACGATACAATGAGTCTGAAAATCTTAAGAGGCGAGACGATGAATAACCCTCAAATTAGAAAACAACTTTTAGGACAGTAGTGGAAACGGTAAATATAATAACAATAATTTCAATCGCGTTTCTAGGCTCTTTTGGTCACTGCATAGGTATGTGCGGTGGTATTGTTGTTGCCTACTCGACCATCAAGATAAATCCGAAAAGTTCTAAAGTATCTCAAGGTGCGGCGCATCTTCTCTACTCCTTTGGTAGAGTTCTCACATATACTATTTTAGGTGCTATGTTTGGTGCTCTTGGTGGTGTAGTTCTTTTTAGTAACAATGCAAATGGTGGACTTCTGATTTTTGCAGGTGTTGTAATGATACTTGCAGGACTCTCACTTATGGGAAAGATAAAGTTTTTAACTCTTATAGAGCACTCTTTCTCATCATCTTCTATCTATAAAAACGCATTTAAAAGTGTTTTAAATTCAAAATCAAATCTAAGTTTTTTTGTTTTAGGAATGCTTAACGGGCTACTTCCTTGTGGATTTGTTTACTTCTTTGCTATCACAGCTGCAAGTACAGCTGACCCACTCTACGGAGCTTTAGTTATGTTTATCTTTGGAGTGAGTACTATTCCTGCCATGTTTGGAGTGGGATTTTTATCATCACTTGCCTCTGCTACAAGCTTCAGAAACATGATGATGAGCCTCTCTTCAATCGCTGTAATTCTTTATGGTGCATATACAATTTACAACGGTTATGAGTACATAGCAGATCCAGAAAAAACCTTAACAGACTGTCATTAGTTATATATAATAATAAAATAGATATAATTAACCAAAAAAAGGCACAGCTTTGAAAAGTTCAATTATAGACAGTATCAAATCCCTTCCACCTCTTTCAAAAACGATTGCAGATATCAACAGAGTTTACGCAGATGAAGAGTCAGGGATTGCTGATTTAGCCAAGGTAATTGAGCCAGACCCTATGATTGTTGCAAATCTTTTAAAAGCGGCGAATTCACCTCTCTACTCATTTGCCCGTGAGATTAGAAATGTTGAGCAGGCAGTGAGTCTTTTTGGTATGAGTATGACACGCTCTATCGCTTTAGGTAACTCTATTAGAAAACTGCTAAATGTAGATATGAAACCATACGGTATTACAAGTGAAAAGTTTGCAGAGATATCTTCACTTCAAGCTACACTTATTCTTAACTGGTACAAAAAGATAGATAAGCAAAAAGCTGAAAAACTTTATCTTGCTGCGTTTTTACAAGAGACAGGTAAGATTCTTATAGCAAGTGACATTATTCAAGAAGATGAAACAACAAGTTTTTACTCAGAAGTTGAGACAACAGGTAATCTTGCAATGGTTGAAAAGTCTTATGTAGATGTGACTTGTTCAGAAGTAACAGCAGAAGTGTTTAGCCACTGGGGTTTTGATGAAGAGTTCATAGAGATGATTAAATACGCAGATAACCCAGCTGCTGCTCCATCGGAAGTAAGAGAGTTCTCTACAGCACTTCATATTGTAAAAACTATTGTTCCAATCAACAAACCATACGCAGAACAGTCTATAAACTACGGTCTTAAAAGAGCAAGAGATGCTGGATATGACCATGAAATACTTGAGGATAGTGTTGATGACATGTTAGATCTTATCGGGGGTAATGATGAGTAAAACTGTCACTATCATAGATACTTTCGGTTTTTTTTTCCGTAGTTTTTATGCACTCCCACAACACCTAAAAAACAAAGATGGCTTTCCTACAGGACTTTTAACAGGTTTTACTAACTTCATATCAACTCTTCAAAAAGAGCACGACAGTGATTATATTATCTTTGCAATCGATACAAAGGGTCCTACCTTTAGAAATGAGATAGACCCTAACTATAAAGCAAACCGTTCAGCACCTCCACCAGAGCTGAGTATGCAACTTCCCGTAGCTATCGAGTGGATAGATAAGATGGGTTATAAAACTCTTGGAAAAGTTGGATTTGAAGCAGATGATATGATAGCAACAGTTGCCCGCCACGCAAGAGAGAAGGGCTACAATGTTCGTGTAGTTTCGCACGATAAAGACCTCTACCAGCTCATAGATGATGACCACACAGTTATAGTAGATGCTATTAAACGCAAGAGTGTAAATGAGAAGGCCTGTATAGAGAAGTTTGGAGTCACACCAAAGCAGTTTATAGACTACCAGTCTATTCTTGGTGATAGTGCTGATAATGTTCCAGGTGTGAAGGGAATCGGAAAAGTAGGAGCTGAAAAACTTTTAAAAGAGTATGGAACACTTGATAATATCTACGCAAATGTAGAAGAGGTCAAAGGTGCAAATCAGAAAAAGCTTATAGCTTCAAAAGAGCAGGCTTATATGTCAAAAGAGCTTGTAACACTACGTCAAGATGTATTTGAAGAGATAGACTTTGAAGAGTACACTATGGATGTTGAAAATCCTTTCTTAAATATATATGACGAACTTGTAAAGTATGAACAAAACGCAGTGCTCCGCGTTTTACACGCTAAAAATATGGTTAGCAGCCAAAAACAAGAAGAGGTTAAAGCTAGAGTCGAAGATATAGCTGAAGAAGAGAGTACGAACTTTGACTTTAAGGCGACTTTGATTACTGATGAAAAGAAGCTAAGAGAAGTTTTAGCTGAGATAGAAAACTATGATGTAGTTGCCTTTGATACTGAGACAACAGGACTTGATTATGAAAAAGATAAATTAGTTGGTTTTAGTTTCTGTTTCCATGATGATGAAGCCTACTATGTTCCCTTTGCACACTTTTACTTAGGTGTAACAGACCAAGTGAGTCCTGAAGTGGCAAAAAGTGCGATAAAAGAGATATTCAGACATAATGTTGTCGGTCACAATATCAAGTTTGATATGCACTTTGTAAGTCGATTCTTAAATGATGACTCATTAAAAGTATATTCTGACTCAATGATACTCGCTTGGCTGATTAATCCTGAGAGCGCACTCTCTCTTGATAAGCTCTCAGATAAGCTTCTTGGTCATACAATGGTTGCGTTTAAAGATACAGTGAAAAAAGGTGAGACTTTTGCAAGTGTTGAACTTGAAGATGCTTGTGGTTATGCAGCTGAAGATGCGCTGATAACTCTGAAGCTCTATAATCTATTTTTACAGAAGTTAGAGCTTCAGGATGCGACGCATCTTATAAAAGAGTCTATGGATGTTGAGATACCTTTTATAGATACTCTCTTAGCGATGGAAAAAGAGGGAATTCAACTTGATGGTTCATTTTTAGAGGAGTTTCTAGTTGAAGTAAAAGAGACACTTACTGGACTGACTAAAAGCATCTATGAGTTAGCTGGCAGTGAGTTTAATATCAACTCGACAAAACAGCTTGGAGTTGTACTCTTTGAGACACTGGAACTTCCTGTAGGTAAAAAGACAAAAACAGGTTACTCTACTGATGAAAAAGTTCTTAGTGGACTTAAAGAGAAGCATGATATTATTCCTAAACTTTTAGAGTATCGTGAAGTCTATAAACTCTACTCGACTTATATAGAGCCACTTTTAAAACTGAGCAGAGAAGATGAGCTTAGTCGTATTCATACCTCTTTTGTACAGACTGGAACAGCAACTGGGCGTCTGAGTTCAAAAAATCCAAACCTGCAAAATATCCCTGCTAGAAGTAAATTGGGTCTTAAAATACGTGAGGCTTTTGTAGCTCCTGAGGGTAAAAAACTTATAGGTATAGATTACTCTCAGATAGAGCTGCGTTTACTAGCTCACTTTTCAGAGGATGGCGTTTTAGTTGATGCCTTTAAACATGACAAAGATATCCACCGTCAAACGGCTGTTGCCCTTTTTGGTGAAGAGGATGCAGACGCTAAACGCGGTGTTGCTAAAACTGTAAACTTCGGACTTCTTTATGGAATGGGACAGAAAAAACTCTCTGACACTTTAGGGATTACTACAAAAGAGGCAAAAGGGATTATAGAGAAGTATTTTGAGTCTTTCCCAACAGTTAAAACATACTTTCGCTCTATAGTTGACTCTTCAAAAGAGTACGGTTATGTGCAGACACTTCTTAAGCGCCGTCGCTATTTTGATTATGAAAACGCAACGCCTATGTTTAGAGCAGCCTATGAGAGAGAGTCAGTAAACTCTGTATTTCAGGGAAGTGCATCAGACTTAATCAAACTCTCTATGAATAAAATCCATAAAGTTATAAAAGATGAAAATCTCAATGCAAAAATGCTTCTACAGATTCATGATGAGCTTATCTTTGAAGTAAATGCAGATGAGGCAGATGCTTTAGGTGAGCGTTTTAAAGAGATTATGGAGTCTGTTATGGAGCTCAATATTCCACTCAAAGCGAGTATGAATATTGGTGATAACTGGGGTCAACTAAAGTAGTTTGAAAAAGCTTTTTTTTACTCTCTTACTCTCTGCGTTTACACTCTTATCTGAACTAAACGCAGAGGTTCTGAGAGTGAACTCCCCAGGAGATGTTGCTACAAACACTCACTTGGCAAACATAAACGCACTCTTAATATTTACATCACAAGATGGTTTAAATACCGGACTTTTTCATTTTACAGATATAGGGGTAGATATGGAAATCTACAATCTCCCCCTGAAATACCATTTTAAATCAGATACAAAACTAAACTATTTTTTAGTTGGTAATCTTGGTTACAGCAGAACCTTTGCAACTAAAGATATTCTCTTACCTACAGATAGCCGTTTAAATTATGATAACCATCTCAGAACTTATACAGCAGGTCTTGGTTTAGGTGTCAGGTACAAGTTTACAGATGAGTTGAGAGTTTTGGGTGGAGTGGAGTTTATCTACTCTCGTTCTGGCGCAAGTGTTAAAGAGCCTGGTGATGATTTTGGCGATGCAATAGAGGACTTTTTTAACAAAAACTATAACGACAACATAAGTTACAAACTTCTTCTTGAGTCAGTATATAAACCTAAGCTTGAGACTTTTAACCCTTATATTAAACTGGCATATAAATTTTATGATACAAAATCTGATTTTACTTTTGATGCCTTTAGTTCCTTTAAAACGCAGTCAAGTGTACTCTCGCTCTCTTCAGGTTTTGAGTCAAATGAACTCTGGAGATACAAGAGTAGCTACTTAACACTAGAAGCATATCTCAATGCATACTATTTAGATGGTGCAGTAGAAAAATCAGTACACTTTAATAAGTATGCAAAACTTGGTGGGGTGGCCTACTGGTATCTTGAAGATGGTCCATTGTGGATGGAGAGGGTCTTTTTAGAAGTGAGCACTATAAAGGCAGATGGTCTCGATGGATATAACTATGGAGTTGGTTTCTCCCTTAAATACTAAAGCAACTCTTTCAAACTTCTCTTTGAATACCACCAGAGGTAGATAGCCGAAGAGAAAACTATAGCCACTAAACCAAACCAAATCGACTCTATACCCAGCTCAAAATAACTAAAAAGTGCAAATAAAGCTACTGGAGCTAAAACCTGTCTATAAACGCTTACTGGAAAGATGACAGATGGTTTACCTATGCCTTGAAGCATAGAGATATATACAAAGATCATCACAAATCCGAAAAATCCAAAACCACAGATGCGAAGATAGAGAGTAGTCTGCTCTATAACTATGGGGTCACTTGTCAGTAGAGATGAGTAGTAATCACCAAAGATAAAAAATGAGGCCACCCCTAAGGCACTGATGAAAAAGCCGTATTTTATAGCTAAAGATGTAGTAGGGTCTATGCGTTTATACTCCTTGGCACCGTTATTTTGAGAGATGATAGCGAGAGTTGCTATGCCTAGTCCAACGACAGGCATTAAAAAGAGTTGCTCGACCCTCATTCCTATACCAAACGCAGCGACAGCCTCTTTCCCGTATGGTGCAACAAAGTAGGTGATGATGTACATTCCAAAGGCCATTAGAAACATATTCATACTTGGTGGAAAACCTTGTTTGAGTAACTCTTTTATAAGTTCATAGTCAAACCTGTACTCTCTAAACCCACAGTATAGTTTTGTCTTTTGTAACTTATAGAAGAGATACGCCATGGCAATAAACTCTGAAAAAATAGTTGAGATTGCTATTCCCTGAACTCCCATATTGAAATAGACAACAAAAATATAGTTTAGTGCTACATTTAAAAAGGCAGTAAAGATGAGTATATTTCTAAAAGAGACTGTATCTCCCGTTGCGTTTAGCAGGGCGTTGAAAAAGAAAGAACCTATAAAAAAGAGAGTCGCAAAGAGAATGATATTGATATACTCTAAGGTAGTGGATGTGTAACTAGGGTCTCCAAGATAATCTATCAGATAAGGCACACTCAGTATCCCAACGATAGTTAAAAACACAGAGAGAATAAGACCAAACACTATGCCATTTAGAGCTATATGTTGTGCTTGAGGAATCTCTTTTTTCCCAAGAGCATTCCCAACTAAAGAGGTCAGTGCTTCACTCATCCCTATTGCAATAGCTAAGAGCATGAAAAAGATTGAGGCTGAGAGGGAGAGGGCTGCTAGGGCTTCAGTGGATATCATACCAGCAAAGTAGGTGTCAGTTACATTAAAAAGAGTATGAAAAAAGTAACCAACAATAGCGGGGATAGAGAGCTTTATAAGATGGCTTTTTATAGAGCCTGTTGTTAAGTCAGTATGCATTTATCTCTTTTATGTAAAATAGTGCAGAGATTATAACGGATTATTATAAGAGGTAAGTATATTATGAAACATAGATACATAGGAAAAACAGGTTTAAGAGTAAGCCCGATTTGTATGGGTACGATGACTTTTGGTACGCAAACACCGGATGAAAAAGTCGCCTTTGCGATTATGGATAAAGCCTACGATGCAGGTGTAAATTTTTATGATACTGCTGAACTTTATCCAGTTCCACCATCTGGTAAACTGGCAGGACTTACTGAAGAGATAGTAGGGCGTTGGTTAAAAACAAAACCTCGTGATAGTGTCATACTAGCTACAAAGGTAGCAGGTGCCGCAAATGGTTGGTTTGTTCCGCCTATTCGTCACGGTATGACTGCTATTGACAGTTTTCATATTGAGAGAGCTATAGAGGGAAGTCTGAAGCGTTTAGGGACTGATTATATTGATTTATATCAGATGCATTGGCCAGATACAATTGTTCCTATCGAAGAGAGTCTAAAGGCTTTTGACAGACTGGTTCAGAGTGGAAAAGTTCGCTATATTGGAACTTCAAATGACACGGCATATGGAACTTCTAAGGCATTGATGACATCTGAGTATAAAAACTATGCACGATTTGAATCTATCCAAAACAACTTCTCACTTTTAAATCGTCGTTTTTTAGATGAACTTGCAACTCTAGCTGAAAAAGAGCAGGTTTCACTTCTACCTTATTCACCATTGGGTGGTGGCGTTTTGAGTGGAAAATATAATCAACCAAACAATACTCAGGGGCGTTTTGCAAGTTATATGAACTCAACAGACAAACGCCAACGTCTTATGGCTGATAGATTTGCAAATGATAGGTCACTTGCTTCAGTACAGAAGTACCTTAAAATAGCAGCAGATGCAGGACTTCACCCTGTAACTATGGCGACAGCATGGTCAAAACAGTTTAGTTTTGTAGCTTCGACTATCATAGGAGCGACAACGCCAGAGCAACTTGATGCAACTTTAGCTGCAATGGACTTAGAACTGAGTGATGAAGTTTTAAAAGCTTGTGATAAGGTACATCAAGAGATTTTATACCCTATGGGGTAGGAGAGTTTTCTCGTAAATTATTACTAGGGGTATTAATCTCGGCTGAAGACTCCACCATAAAGGCAGAGCCTTTTGTATACTTACCTAGATAGTGTTAGATACCAAAAGGCACAATCAGGGTAAATGAGATATCTCGTCCCATACCAAGTGCGTAGCCTTTGTATGTGTCAAGGAAATCTCTATACTCTGTGTCAAAGAGGTTTGTAACCTTTACTCCAAGTTTCGCGTTTTGCTCTCCAATTTTCACATCTGCTTGATATGCAGCTCCCCAGAGATTGTAAGCTTCTGTGTCTGCTGTACCAAAAGGTGTATTGTTGTACTGAGAAAAAGGTTCATGACTTCCCGCGACACTCTGTGATGCAGCATATTTCACATCTAGAGAAAAAGTAGAGTTATCTAAAACCCAAAGCGAACCTACATTTTGATGCACTGCTAGTCTTAGATTATTCGCCGGC
>JAYEMB010000241.1:19382-23504 GCA_034717855.1 Campylobacterota bacterium | reverse complement strand
TTTGCACCAAACGCAGATCCACCATTAAATCCGTACCAACCGAACCATAGTAAAGCAGCACCAAGAGCAGTTAACATTACAGACATAGGCTTCATTGCAATTTTTGGATAACCAGTACGTTTACCAACTAAGTAAGCTAAGACTAAACCAGCAAGACCACCATTCATATGTACAACAGTACCACCGGCAAAATCTAAAGCACCAGCATCAAACAGTAGTGCACCGTCTCCACCCCATACCATGTGTGTAATAGGAGCATAAACAACGATTGTCCAGATAGCTACAAAGACTAACCAAGTTGAAAATTTAATTCTCTCAATAACTGAACCTGAAGCGATTGCAACAGTAATAGCAGCGAAAGTACCTTGGAATACTACGAATACGTAAGTAGGATATGTTCCACTTAAATCATTCCAGTTAATACCACTTAAGAACATATGTGATAGACCACCAACAAACATTTGTGCAGTTTCAGATTCAGCAGCTCCAAACGCAATTGAGTAACCAGCTGCAATCCATGCGATAAACGCAACAGCAAATGCACTTAAAACCATTGCATAAGTATTAAGCACATTCTTTGAACGTGTCATACCTGCATAAAATAGTGCAAGTCCCGCTGGTGTCATTAGTAATACTAAAGCAGCAGACATCATCATCCACGCTGTATCACCCGTATCTAAAACATCTTCAGCAAACGCTAAAGATGGCAAAAGCATCAGTGCTAATGTTAAGTATTTCTTCATCTTAATTCCTTTTGTGTTCTCTTTCGAGTTATTTTCATGGGAGAAGTATAACAGTTAGTAATTACACTAGATGCACTTAATTGTATAATATTTAATCAATTACTAGACTAAATAATAGTTATTTGCAATTCTTATTTAATGCAACTGGTTACGCTTTTACATATATGAAGCGAATTAAAATAACTTTTACAATTTTACAATTTTATTAATCATTTTTCGGGTAGAATATCTGAATTTTATTTTAAGTTACTAGGGTGTTTATATGAGCGATTTGCTAAACAACGACGATATACAATCTATAAATATTGAAGAGACTCTTCAAAACAGCTACCTTGATTACTCAATGAGTGTAATCGTAGGTCGTGCTCTGCCAGACGTTAGAGATGGTCTAAAGCCTGTTCACAGAAGAATTCTTTACGCAATGGACAAACTAAACCTTTCTCACGGTTCAAAGTTCAAAAAATCAGCTCGTATAGTTGGTGATGTAATCGGTCAGTACCACCCTCATGGTGATACAGCTGTTTATGATGCACTCGTACGTATGGCACAAGACTTCTCAATGCGTATGGAGCTTGTTGACGGTCAGGGTAACTTCGGTTCTGTTGATGGTGACTCTGCGGCGGCTATGAGATATACAGAAGCTCGTATGACAAAATATGCAGGTGAACTTCTAAAAGATTTAGATAAGAACACCGTAAACATGATAGAAAACTACGATGGTACTACAAAAGAGCCGGATGTTATGCCTACTCGTGTTCCAAACCTTCTTATAAATGGTTCATCAGGTATCGCTGTTGGTATGGCAACAAATATCCCTCCACACAATCCTACAGAGGTTATGAGTGGTCTTAAAGCACTTTTAGCAAATCCCAACATCTCTCTTGAAGAGTTAATGGTGCACATCAAAGCACCTGACTTTCCAACCGGCGGTATCATCTTTGGTAAAAAAGGCATCACTGAAGCTTATGAAAGTGGTCGTGGTCGTATTAAAGTTCGTGCAAAAACGCATATAGAGCAGAGTGCTAAAAAAGAGATTATCGTTATCGATGAACTACCATATCAAGTTAACAAATCCCGTCTTATTGAAAATATCGCAAACCTAGTAAAAGACAAGATGATAGATGGCGTTTCACTTATTCGTGATGAGTCAGATCGTGATGGTATGCGTGTTGTAATTGAGCTTAAACGCGACGCTATGAGCGAAATCGTTCTGAACAACCTCTACAAACAGACAAGTATGCAGACTACCTTTGGTATCATCATGCTCTCTATCTTAAACCAAGAGCCTAGAATTTTTGGAATTATAGATATCTTAAAACAGTTTATTAATCACCGTAAAACTGTAATTATTCGTCGTACAATTTTCGACCTTGAAAAAGCCAAAGCTCGTGCTCATATTTTAGAGGGTCTCAAGAAAGCCATTGATATCATTGATGAAGTTATCCGTGTCATCAAAGCTTCAAAAAATGAAGAAGAAGCAAAAGAGAATCTTGTGAGTGAATTTGACTTTAGTGAGATTCAAGCAGCAAGTATAGTTGCAATGAGACTTGGTCGTCTGACTGGTCTTGAAATTGAGAAGATTGAAAATGAGTTAGCTGAGCTGATGAAACTCATCGAGTATTTAGAGTCAATCCTAAAAAGTGAAGATGTTCTTCATGGAATTATCGGTGAAGAGTTTGATGAAGTAGCTTCAGTATATACTGATGAAAGACGTACAGAGATTGAAGATGATTATGACGATATAGATATCGAAGATCTGATTCCAAATGAGCCAATGGTAGTTACTATTACTCATAGAGGCTACATCAAACGTGTTCCTCTAGCAAACTATGAAAAACAAAAACGCGGTGGTAAAGGCAAGACTGCTGTTACTACTTACGAAGATGACTTTATAGAGAGCTTCTTTACATGTAATACTCACGACACTCTACTTTTTGTAACTGATCGCGGACAACTCCACTGGTTAAAAGTTTATCGTATCCCTGAGGGAAGCCGTATCGCTAAAGGCAAGGCAGTAGTTAACCTTATCAATCTACAAGCAGATGAGAAAATCCGTTCAATCATTCCAACAACAGACTTTAGTGAAGATAAAGGTCTTGTTTTCTTCACTAAAAATGGTGTTGTTAAACGTACTAACCTAAGCGAATTCTCAAATATCAGAAGTAATGGTGTAAGAGCAATTGTTCTTGATGAAAGCGATGAGCTTATCACTGCTAAAATTGCCAACCAAGATATTAAATATCTATTTATCGTTACAAAACTTGCTCAATGTATTAAATTTGAGATAGAAAAAACTCGTGAGCAGGGTCGTAGTACACGTGGTGTTAGAGGTATCAAGTTTAAACATGAGGGTGATGAAGTAGTTGATGCTAACATTATAGCAAATGACGAGCAAGAGATTTTAGTAGTTGCAGAAAAAGGTATCGGTAAACGTACTGATGCTGGTGAATACAGACTTACTAACCGTGGTGGTTCTGGTGTTATCGCTATGAAAATGACTGCTAAAACTGGTAAAAATATCGTTGGTGTTCTCATGGTTGATGAAACTATGGACATGATGGCGCTTACAAAAGCCGGTAAAATGATACGTGTTGATATGCAGACTATCTCAAAATCAAGCAGAAATACTTCAGGTGTTTATATCGTTAAAGGTGATGAAGTTGCATCTATTTCTCGTTGTCCAAAAGAGGAAAAGAATGAAGATGAAACAAGTGAAGAGAGTGGCTCTTTAGACTTGGAATAGTAGTTGCTTTATAAAAGACAACTAAAATCTTAGACATAAAAAAAGTGTCTTTGCAAGGATAAGAAATGAAATACTCTCTGATACTAGTAGCACTTCTTGGTTTGAGCGCTTGTGTTGCAGCCGAACCAGCTACTGAAGCTAAGCAGCAGGTAGCTCCAGCACCATCAAATGTCACAGTGGTATGTCCAACTGGCAGCTGTGAGAAAGCCCCTGAAGTTCAAAAAGTTGAAGTTGTTAAACCTATCGTACCTGAAGTTCAAAAAGTTGAAGTTATAGCGCCAATCGAGTTAGCAGAAAAGTCAAAAGAAGATGTTTTAGAGAAAGAAAATGACTTAATCATCGGTGTAGTTGGTCAAGGTGTGGCTCCCATGAACACATCATCTCCTGCCCAAGCATATGCACTTGCAAAACGTGCTGCTGTTGCTGATGCTTACAGACTTATTGCTGAAAAAGTAAAAGGTGTTCGTATTGATGGTCAAGACCTGATTAAAAATATGATGGTTAAACGTTCTACTGTTCGTACATCTGTAAAAGCAATGGTTAGAAACGCAAATATCGTTGAGACAACTTTTAAAGAGGGGCTATGCGAAGTAGAGATGGAAATCGTACTTTCTCACTCAAACTTTGCTCAGTAAT
>JAYEMB010000241.1:0-19282 GCA_034717855.1 Campylobacterota bacterium | reverse complement strand
AACGGTCGTTTTGAAGTTATTATTATGACAGGAAACGCAACGCTTCAACGTGCTATCGAGTCTATCCATCTCGGTGTTAAAGATTTTCTACTCAAGCCTTTTGATGTTGACACTTTAGTAGCAGCTATCAAACGCGAAGACAAAATACAAAAAGCTCAAAAATCAGCACCAAAAACTAAAAAGAGTTCAACTGGTTTTCTAGGAACTTCTAAGTCTCTGGAATCAGTTTTAAATATGGCAGACAAGGCAGCAAAAACAGATGCAAGTGTTCTGCTTTTAGGTCAGAGTGGTGTTGGTAAAGAGGTTTTCGCAAACTACATACATAAAAACTCACCAAGAGCTAAAAAGCCATTTATTGCGATAAATATGGCAGCAATTCCTGAAAACCTCATAGAGAGTGAACTTTTCGGTTTTGAAAAAGGTGCCTTTACAGATGCTAGTGAAGCCAAAGCTGGTCAATTTGAGCTTGCAAACGGTGGTACACTTTTTCTTGATGAAATTGGTGAGATGCCTTATGGTGTTCAGGCAAAACTTCTTCGTGCGCTTCAAGAGAAAGAGGTAAGACGCTTAGGCTCATCTAAAACTATCAAAATAGATATCAGAGTTGTCTCTGCAACAAACGCGAACTTAGATACTAAGATAAAAGAGGGAGAGTTTAGAGAGGATTTATACTATCGTTTAAATACAATACCTCTCATTATTCCTCCACTCTGTGAAAGAAAAGATGAAATTATTGAGATAGCAGAGAGTACACTTGAGACTAACTGCAGTAAATATGGTTTTGAACTTAAAACCTTTTCAGACAGAGCAAAAGAAGAGCTTTTAAACTACTCTTGGCCAGGAAATATTCGCGAACTTATCTCAGTAGTCGAGAGAGCTGTAATACTCAGTGAAACGCAAGAGATACAAGAGAGTGAACTTTATTTAGAAAATAGAAAATAGGAGAAAATATGGCAAAAAAATATAATGTTGCAGTCGTTGGCGCTAATGGTGCTGTTGGAGAGGAGATATTAACTATTCTTTCAGAGATAGATTTTCCAATAAACAAATTAGTTCCACTTGCGAGTGCAAGAAGTGTTGGTAAAAAAGTTAGTTTTAACGACAAAGAGATAAGTATAATCGAACTTACAAATAATGTGTTTGAAAAAGAGGAGATAGAGATAGCTCTTTTTTCTGCTGGTGGAAGCGTAAGCGCAGAATTCGCACCTGACGCAGTTAAAGCTGGGGCAGTTGTAATCGACAACACTTCTCACTTTAGAATGAATGAAGAGGTTCCTTTAGTAGTTCCAGAAGTGAACCCTGAAGATATTGCCAAATGGAAACAGACAGGAGTTATAGCAAACCCTAACTGTTCAACTATTCAGATGGTTCAAGCACTTAAGCCTCTTGATGATGCTTATGATTTAGTAAGAGTTGATGTTAGTACTTACCAAGCAACAAGTGGTGCTGGTAAAACTGCTATGGAAGAGCTTGTAACTCAGATGCAAGATTTCTTTGCGTTTAAACTTAGTGATTCAGAGCACAATGCTTTTAATCAGCAGATAGCTCTTAATGTTATTCCCCAAATAGATGTATTCACTGAAAATGGATACACAAAAGAGGAGATGAAAATGGTAAACGAAACTACCAAGATTATGCATAAAGAGATCGCTCTTAGTGCTACTTGTGTTCGTGTTCCAACTCTTCGCGGTCATGCGGAGTCTTTAACTCTTACTTTTGATAGTGAGGTTGAAGCAGATGAAGCGAGAGAAGTTCTTAGTAAAGCTCCAAACATCGTTATACTTGATAAACCAGAAGAAGCACTCTACCCTATGCCTGCAACTTGTGTAGATATGAATGAGACTTTTGTGGGTCGTATCAGAAATGACAACTACTCTAAAAATATGCTTCATATGTTTGTTGTCGCTGATAACTTAAGAGTTGGTGCTGCTACAAACGCAGTGAGAATCGCTCAAAAATGGATAGAGATGGAAGGAGAAAAATAGATGATAGAAAAAATATTTGAGAGTACGCTATGGTCTTCAAGGTTTATGATTATCCTTGCAGTTGTTTTTGGTCTTATTGGGGCTATAATACTTTTTGTTGTAGCAAGTGTTGATATATTTGTAACAGCAAAATATGTTCTTACTACATACTTTACAGGAGCTCACCCTGAGAAGTTTCATCAAGATATAGTTGGTGGAGTTATCGGTGCGGTTGACCTCTATCTTATAGGTGTAGTAATGCTACTTTTCTCTTTTGGTTTGTATGAGCTCTTTATCTCTGATATTGATGCAGCAAAAGATGATGAAGGAAACGACAATCAAATCTTAGCTATCCACTCACTTGACCAGCTTAAAGATAAAATATCTAAAGTAATTGTTATGGTTTTAGTAGTTGGATTCTTTCAAAAAGTGGGATACACAGAGTACTCTGGAGCATTAGACATGCTCTATTTCGCACTATCAATCACAGCAGTAGCGGTTGGTTTATATTTCTTAGGAAAAGTAGGTAAAAAATAATGAGTAAAATATTTGTAGATGCATGTTTAGGAAAAGAGACTCCATACACTCCTGTTTGGATGATGAGACAAGCAGGACGTTATCTTCCTGAATATATGGCAGTTCGTTCAGAGGCTGGAAACTTTTTGAACCTATGTCACGACCCTAAAAAAGCAGCGGAAGTTACTATTCAGCCTTTAGATATTGTTGGTGTTGATGCAGCGATTTTATTTTCGGACATTCTTGTAATCCCCGATGAAATGGGAATGGATCTCTCATTTGTAAAAGGTGAAGGTCCTAAGTTTAGTGATCCAATCACTTGTGATGCTGATATCGATAGACTTATCGGTGGAGATGAAGCTGCTTCAAAACTTACTTATGTTTTTGATACTATCAAACTTTTAAGAGAGCAGTTAGATGAGAGAGGTGATGAGATTGCACTTATCGGCTTTACTGGTGCACCGTGGACTCTTGCAACTTATATGATTGAAGGTCAAGGAACAAAGACATATAACATCTGTAAAAAAATGATGTATTCTAACCCTGATTTACTTCACAAAATCCTTAAAAAAGTGACTGAAGTTGTAAAGCTCTACATGGAAAAACAGATAGAGTCTGGTATAGATGTAGTACAAATCTTTGACTCTTGGGCAGCCGCTATTGAGACAGATAGATATGATGAATTCTCATGGTCTTATATGGTTGAGATTGCTGAGTATCTTAAAGAGAAGTACCCTCATATTCCAGTTATTATGTTCCCTAAAGGTATCCCTGCGTTTTACGATAAAGTCTATGGAAACTTTGATGTATTTGGTGTTGACTGGGCTACTCCAATGGCACTTGCTAAAGAGAAACTTGGTGACAAATATGTTCTTCAAGGAAATATGGAGCCATGTCGTCTCTACTCAAAAGAGATGACTACAGAGTCAGTTGAAAATATTCAGAGTGTCATGGGTGGAAAACGCCACATCTTTAATCTTGGTCACGGAATTTTACCTGATGTTCCAGTTGAAAACGCGAAGCACTTCGTAGCAGAGTGTCAACGTGTTAGCGGAAAAAAATAACATAATCTTCGGACCTATCAACTCACGCCGTTTTGGTATGAGTTTGGGTATCGACCTCTCTCCAAATTCAAAACAGTGTAACTTTGACTGTCTCTACTGCGAACTAGCTCCTATGCTAACAGTTGCTGAACAAACGCAGAGTATAGAAGTTGATACTATCATTGATGCTTTACGCCCTCACCTGCATGACATAGTAGATGTTATAACACTCACTGCAAACGGTGAGCCTACACTCTATCCGTACCTTAGTGAACTTATAGATGAAATAGACAAGATAAAAGGCTCTACAGAGACACTTATCCTAACAAATAGTGCAACCTTAGTGGACAATACTATTTTTGACACACTCCTAAAACTAGACCAGGTAAAGCTCTCACTTGATGCTGTTAGCAGTGATGTCTTTAAAAAGATAGATAGACCACACACAAAGATAGATGTATCACAAATAGTAGAACGAGTAGCTGCGTTTAGTAAGGTTTACACAGGAAAACTCTTTATAGAAATTCTCTTTGTTCACGGTATAAATGACACTAAAGAAGAGATAGCAAAGCTAAACGCAACTCTACTAGGCATAAACGCAGAGAGAATAGACTTAGGAACCATAGACAGACCACCGGCTTATCCAGTGATGGGCATAAGCTATAAAGAGCTACATGAAGCCTCTCTGCTCTTTGACTCCTCTCTCCCTGTACACATAGCTTCAAGAGTGCATGCAGAGCCCAATAATGCTTATTACAGCGATGAAGACATCATCAATACTTTAGATAAACGTCCTCTGACTATGGATGATATAAATCTACTTTTGGATGAAGATAGTAAAAAACGACTTGAACTACTTGTAGAAAATGGACAAATAAACAAAAAAAGTGTCTCAAATCTAGAATTTTTAGTCCCTCAAAATAATCTCAATAGAAAACGCAAAAAGTAAGCGAAAAACCCTTGACTTTTTACAAGTCATAAAGTATAATTTCGCCCTATCAATATTCCGGATTAGCTCAGCGGTAGAGTAGGTGACTGTTAATCACTTGGTCACTGGTTCGAATCCAGTATCCGGAGCCATATTAATTATAACCCCTAAAATACATACTATTCAACTGATTTATTTAGCTACTGTACCCAAGGTGTGCCCACTATATATTTCCTAAAAACAAAGCTCTTTTTATATTTAACGTACATCTGTAGAGTTATTGAAGCATAAGCATAACCTAGTATATTAAAGACGCTTTTAGCTTAAGAGGCCATAAACCTCAGCCCTTAAAATAATCTCTTGTGCATGAGGTTGCATTGTCACAACCTCTGCCATTTTATCGTTTTGCCTAAATACTGCGAGAGTTTGTTTGCATATCTCTGAAGCTTCTTCAAACTCTTTTTTGCTCACTCTATAAAGATCATTTGTTATCTTTATCTGATTTGGATGGATGATAGTTTTAGAGAAGAGTCCCTCTTTTATGTCGCGTTTTACATCTTTAACAAAGCCTGCTTCATCTTTAAAACATGGATAAACGCCACCACTAACAGCAAACCCTGCACTCTTAAATATAGAGATAAAACTCCCTAACACATACGAAGTTGCACTAAGGTCAAATAGAGTCTCGTCACAACTGCGTTTCATCTTTAACTGTCGCAACATATCTTCTAACCCAAAACGCAGTAGTATTATCTTCTCTTTATGTTTCAGGAGTATATCTTTGAGTTTATGAAGACTCTCGTGATTAAAAAGCTCTTCTCCCTCTATGCTAGGCATCACCAAAAAGTTACTCTTTTGCAGCAGTTTAAAGTACTCTTCTCCATTTTCCAAAGAAAACTTTGGAAGTATAAAACCATCAATGCTCTTAATATTCTCAAAAGTTAATATTTTTGCCAAGACTTCTAAATTTCTAGGTCTTATAAAAACAAAAAACTTCTTTCTTTCATAACTGCGCAAAAGCTCTTTGATAGCGTCATACCCACTCTCTAAGCTATCTTCATTAATTCCATCTTCTGTATCTATAAGCAGACTTTTTAGCTCTGGGTACTTGTTCTTTAGAACTATAGCAGTAAGTCCTTTATGAGTTGCAGGAACAAAAAGTGTCGCTCCAAGTTCTATATAGTTTATTTTATTCATAGTAAAAGTATAGTCTATTTTTTTCTTCTGAATAAACTTTATGCTACAATTAAATATAAAATATTTTATGGTGGTGACTCAAATGACAGAGATAGACGGACTTCAATACTATCTGTTTTTTTTAATAGCGATATTGCTCCTGAGTGTGTTTTTTAATCTAAAACAGAGATTTGTAATCAAAAAGAGAGAAGAGAGCGAGATGGCTCTCGTTAAAGAGGCTTACTTCAACCCTATTTCTGAACTTCCAAATAGAAGAAACATTGATATCATTATCAATGAACAGGTACATAGGGTACATAGGCACGCAACCTCCTTTCTAGTAGCAGTTGTAAGAGTAAAAAACTATCACGAGGTTAATTTACGCTCAAAAAAAATTGGCGATGAGTTTATCACAGAGGCTGGTAGTAGGTTAGTTGACTCTGTACGTAATGAAGATATGGTAGCTCATATCTCCGACCATAACTTTGTTCTTCTTTTTAACGAATATCTTCAAGAGGATAACTATGAAATAGTATTTAACAGAATTAAAGACGCTTTTAAAGAGAAGTACCAAGTTGATGAGAAAAAATTTATAGAATACGAAATCGGCTTTGGATATAGTAAATACCCAGATAATGGCACAGATAGTGATACACTAATAAATGAAGCAATTCATCAAGCATTAAAATAAAGTTCTAGGAGAATTTCAGTGAGCATATATAGAGAGTACGACATACGTGGTATATTTGAAAAAGAGTTAAATGAGCAGAGTGTTGTCCGTATAGGCTATGCTTTAGCATCAAAGATAAAAGGTGATTATGTAGCTGTAGGTTATGATGCTAGAAGTCACTCCCCTATTCTCTTTGAATATCTCGTTCGTGGACTAAACGCAGCTGGTAAAAAAGTTTTAGGCATGGGACTTGTTCCGACTCCTGTAAATTACTTTACAAACTATCAGAAGTGGGATGGTATTACACCTGCTGCATCTGTGATGATTACAGGTTCACACAACCCTAGCGAGTATAACGGCTTTAAGATTACTCTCAACAAAGCACCTTTTTTCAGTGAAGATATATACACACTTGGTCGTGAATGTGAAGCTATGGAGTTTCCACCAACTGTTCCTAGAGATGTTACTGAGATAAACGCAGTTGATAGATATGTAGACTTTTTGGTTGAAGAGTTCCAACATCTAAAAGGAATGGATACTAAGATAGTTTATGACTGCGGAAATGGTGTAGCTGGTGTAGTTACAGAAGATATATTTAGAAATTTGGACTTAGATACAACGGGACTCTATGTTGAGCCTGATGGAACATTTCCAAATCACCATCCAGATCCATCTGATGAGCATAATCTAGTTGATGTAAAAAAACTACTAGAAGAGAAAGGTGACATCGCCTTTGCTTATGATGGCGATGCTGATAGAATTGCTGTCTTAACTCACAAGAACAACATTAAAGGCGACATGATGGCTCTTCTATACAGTATGAAGATGGATAAGCCCACTGTAATCGGTGAAGTAAAATGTTCTCAAGTTATGTATGATGAGTTGGAGCGCCGAGGCTCTAAAGCTATAATGTACAAAACTGGTCACTCAAACCTAAAAGTAAAGATGAAAGAGACAAACGCAGACTTAGCTTGTGAAGTGAGTGGACATGTGTTTTTCAAAAACCGTTACTTCGGTTACGATGATGCTATCTATGCAACTCTTAGAATGTTAGAGCTCATTAACGACGGTATTGACTTAGATGCAGAGCTTGAAAAGCTTCCAAAAGTATTCTCTACTGAAGAGATAAAAGTGGAGACTACAGAAGATGAAAAGTTCAAAATCATTGATAGCGTAAAAGAGCTGCTCAAAAACCCTCCCGCTGCGTTTCCAACTATCAAAAATATTATAGATGTTGATGGGGTACGCATAAACTTTGAAGATGGTTGGGGACTTGTTCGTGCAAGTAATACTACTCCGGTACTTGTCACAAGATTTGAATCAACTTCAAAAGATACAGCAAAGTTTTATGAAGATAGTATAAACAACTTAATCATCCAAGCTAAAGAAAATTGCAATATAAAATTAACAAAGAACTAATAATCGATGGAAAAAAGATGAATAGTCCACTAAAAGCCTATAAACACCTCTCCTTACTATATGCTCAGTACAATGATGAAAACCTTCATAATCAAGAAATATTAAGAAGTGTTTCTAATAACTTCCAGAGCTCCTTAGGATTTCAAGAGACTCTCAAAAAATATAAAAATTTTAAAAAGCTCTTTGGATTCTATTATGATTTTGTTGTTATAGACCATAGGTTTGGCCTTGACCTCTGTTATCATATTTTATATATTAATCCTACACAGAAGATTATAATCAGAGTAAAGCTTTACAATAATGAAAACCTTTGTGACTTTTATGTCAATGGCTTTGAGCACTTCCTCTATGAACCGCTAAGTAAACTCTCAGTCGATAAAAGCATACACAAAATAACTGAAATTGCTGACTATAACAGACTTCTTAAAGTACAAGATGATAACATCGCGAGAATGCGTCAAGAGTATGAAAAAAAACTTGAGACTTCCCAACAAAAGTTAGATGAAAAAAATAAGTTTTTTGCCAGTATGAGCCATGAGATTAGAACACCTATGAATGCAATAATCGGCATTAGTCAAATTATGACTGATGATCACACCTTAAATAAACAACAACTAGAAAACATAAAGATAATTAGTAGATCATCTAACATGCTCCTTGCAATCATAAATGATATTTTAGATTTTTCAAAAATTGAGGCGGGAAAGATAAGCATAGAAAAAACCTCTTTTGACTTAAACATGATTTTAAGTTATCTTGCAGATATGATCAGTCTAAAGAGTCATGAGAAGGGTATAAAAATAACATTTGAGGTAGAGCACTCTATCGCTAAAAACTATCTTGGCGACCCACTGCGTATATCTCAAGTTCTTCTAAACTTAATAAATAACGCTGTCAAATTTACAGACCATGGCCATGTTTCTCTATATATTAGAGCTCTCAAGTCTACTAATAAGATATCTACTCTTGAGTTTGAAGTAAAAGACTCAGGCATAGGAATGAAAGAGGAACAGCTTCAAAAACTTTTTCAAAGCTACACTCAAGCATCATCAGATACAAGCAGAAAATATGGTGGAACAGGCCTTGGACTTAGTATAGCCAAACAGTTAGTAAAGCTAATGGATGGAGAAATATGGGCACAGAGTAGCTACGGAAAAGGGAGTTCTTTTTTTGTAAATATCCCTTTATATAATGGCTCAGACTCTAAACGAAACTATAGACTTCCATCAAAGAAAATAATGCAGTGGCGCACTCTTATTATTGATTCAGACAAAGAGTCGGCACACTCTCTTCATAATCTTCTCGATTATTTTCATATAAAAGCTGATATAGTTCTAAAAGTTGATGATGTCCAAGAGACTCTAAATAAAAAGAGATTTGACCTCGTATTTGTTGATGAAGATATATTTAATATATTTAACTTTAAGGCTTTTAAGAAATACAACAGTTCTAAAATAGTTGTTCTTGAGAACTGGATAAACAGCATCAAGAGCAATAATATCCACAACGAAACAATAGATAAACTACTAAAAAAACCATTTAACCAACAGATGATATTTGATATCCTCTCGCATTTATATAATGTAAACGCAACATTAGAAACCCATAAAGAGATAGATGTTTCACTTAAAGAGAGAGTGAAAGCACTTGGAAAACATAAAATATTAATAGCTGAAGACAATCTTATAAATCAGAAAGTCATACGTGGACTTCTCATCGATACAGAACTCGAGATTGAGTTTGCTTATGATGGATTAGAAGTTCTAGAATACTTACAACTCAAACAAGAGTTGCCAAGATTGATTTTTATGGATATTAATATGCCAAATCTTGATGGCTACATGACAACTCAAAGCATAAGAAAAGATGTAGCTTATGCTTCTCTTGTCATCATTGGTTTAAGTGGAAACTCACAAGCTGAAGAGATACAAAAAGCAAAAGAGTCTGGTATGCAAGACTACTTACTCAAACCTATTCAAGTCCAAGAGCTCTACGCAGTACTTCTAAAATATCTAAGCCATACAGAAGTTTAACTCTTATTTTGATATAATTGCGCTCAATTAATTATCATCTATTTTAAGGATTATCATGCAAACTCATACACTTTTAATGCCTCTTGACATGCACCTGCATCTTCGTGATGCAGTGATGCTGGAAAATGTTGCTCCACTTACTGCCTACTCTTACAGCGGTGCAATAGTAATGCCAAACCTTGTTCCTCCAGTTGATACGCTTGAAGCTGTTACATCTTATAGAGAGCGTATCATGGCAGCAGTACCAAATGATTTTTTTGAACCATACATGACACTCTTTTACAAAAACTACGACAAAGCATTTTTAGAGAGTGTAGCTGATGAAATAACTGCTATCAAACTCTACCCTGCTGGAATTACTACAAACTCAGAGGGTGGCGTTTCATCTTTTGATATAGAGGAGATGCGCCCAACTCTTCAAGCTATGAGTGATATGCAAATACCTCTTTGTGTACATGGTGAAACAGATGGTTTTGTGATGGATAGAGAGGCTGAGTTTATGAGTATTTATGAACTTCTTGCTAAAAACTTTCCAAACTTAAAAATAATCATGGAGCATATTACAACAAAAGCAGCTGTTGATATGCTCGATAAATATGAAAACCTTTATGCGACTATCACAGTTCACCACCTTCTTTTGACACTTGATGATGTTGTTGGTGGAATGATGATGCCTCACCTGTTTTGTAAACCAATTGCAAAACGTCCTGAAGATTTAGATGCTCTTTTAAATGTAGCACTTGAAGCACATCCAAAAGTTATGTTCGGTTCAGACTCTGCTCCTCACCCACAACATGCTAAAGAGTCATGTGGATGTGCTGCTGGTGTTTTTACAGCACCTATCTCTCTACAACTTCTTTGTGAAATTTTTGAACAGTATGATAAACTTGACAACCTCCAAGCCTTTGTGAGCGATAATGCTCAAAGCATCTATGGAATATGTCCAGAGTTCAAAGAAGTAACATTAGAAAAAAGACCTTTTGTAGTACCTGAGAATTACTCTGGTGTCGTACCAATGTATGCAGGTGAGACAATTTCATGGGCAATTGAGAGCGTTGACTAAACTACTACTGCTTGAAGATGACCTCCTCTTTGGGGAGACTCTCGTTGATTTACTTGAAGATGAAGGCTATGAAGTCACCCACTCTCCAAATGGTCAACATGCACTTGACACTACTTATGAAAATAAATTTGATGTTTACCTACTAGATATAAATGTTCCTCTAATTGATGGGATATCCCTTTTAAAAGATTTACGCTGTGCTAATGACAATACTCCTACCATATTTTTAACTTCACACAAAGATAAAGAGATGCTAGAGCGTGGTTTTTTGAGTGGTGCAGATGATTATCTTACAAAACCTTTTGATAATGATGAACTTCTACTGCGTTTAACTGCACTTCTTAAACGCAGTAACAAACCTCAAACTAGATGTGTAGATCTTCTATGTCATGATGCCATACACAAAACGATTTCATACGATAATGAAGAGATTGAACTATCAAAAAAAGAGTACGAACTTCTTCTACTTCTCATGCAACATGCAAACTCACCTGTTCCCAAAGAGCTTATTTTAGATGAGTTATGGAGTAGCTCAGAGGGTGGTAGCGATGGTGCTATTAGAGTATATATCAATCGCATTAAACAGATTCTTCCAAATTTAGAGATTAAAAATGTTCGTGGAGTAGGGTACAAACTTGTTTCGTAATCTACGAATTAATATCTTTATCTACTACTTTTTAACAGTTGCAACATTTTTAGGTGTCTTGCACTTTTTATTAACAATCTTAGAGATTCAAAATATATATCTTTTAGCTGTTGTTATGCTCTGTTTTGTTGCACTCTCAGGTGTTTTCATATCAAAACTTGCAATTGACCCTCTTCATGAGTATGTAAGAAATCTGCAAAATCTATCTAAAGAGACGCTTCATGAGTTAAACCTGCCTATTAGTACCATCAAGTCTAACTCTCAGATGTTGAGCAAGATACTCGACGACGAGAAGTCACAAAAGAGAATCAAACGCATAGACAGTGCGTGTGATATGCTAAAACAGAGATATAATGAGCTAGAGTATCTCATAAAAATGCAGAGTAAACAGAGTGTGAAAGAGAACTTTTCACTTAATCAACTCATCCAAGAGAGAGTCTCTTTTTTACAAAATATCTATCCCCATATTAACTTTCAACTCAAACTCGATGAGTTAGAGATATTTAATGATAAAACTGGACTTTCAAAAGTGATTGACAATATCATAGATAATGGGGTAAAATACTCACAAAATTCGACAAAAATAGATATAAGGTTAAATGAGTCAACTCTCGAAATCCAAGACTACGGTTTGGGCATGGATGAAGTGGAGCTTTTACAGATATTTGACAACTACTATCAAGCAAACAGCGATATGCAAGGCTTTGGTATTGGGCTCAATATGGTGAAACGTTTTTGTGATAAAAACAGTATAGACCTAAGTTTTAAATCATCACCAAACAACGGAACAACAGTAATACTAAAATTTAAATAATATAAGGAAATATTTATGCAATCTGATAGCATTTTATTATATGCAGAACAAGCTTTAGACTATGGAGTTATGGGAATTTTGATACTCATGAGTATCGTAACTCTCTGGTTATTTATAGAGAGACTTATGTTTTATAAAACTGTAAAAATTGAAGAGTATAACCATAGAGACAATCTTGAGTTAGATTTAACTGACAACATAGGAGTAATTAGTGCTATTGGCTCAAATGCTCCATATGTAGGGCTTCTAGGAACTGTTGTAGGTATTATGATCACATTTTACACGATGGGTGATGTTGGAGCAGTTGATGCAAAGAAAATCATGGTTGGTCTTGCTCTTGCACTTAAGGCAACAGCTATGGGTCTTATTGTAGCGATGCCGGCTATTATTGCCTATACAATCGTACTTCGTAAAGTTGAGAGAATACTTACTAAGTACGATGTAGCACAAGATATGAAAGAGAAGTAAGCCTTATGGCAAAATGTAAAAAAGCAAAAAAAAGATTTGATGAGATAAATGTTATACCATTTATTGATATCATGCTGGTTCTCTTAGTTATGGTTTTAACTACGGCAACTTTTATCAAACAAGGCGTTATTCCCGTTGAACTTCCTGAGGCAAAAGCATCTAAAAAAGAGGATGTAAAAAAAGAGATTACAGTCTATGTAAATGCTAAAGGTGAGATGTTTTTCGAGAAAGAAAAAGTCGACATAAAAACTCTTGAAGAGAAACTCTCAGGAATTTCAAAAGATCAAACTGTCGTTCTTAGAAGTGATAAAGAGTCGCGTTTTCAAGACTTTGTAACAGTTATGGATATATTAAAAAGATTAAAACATGAGCAGCTTTATATCGTTACTAAAGAGTAATTAGTAAGCTTTATCTAACAACTTAAACTTAGAGCTGGCATTGACCTCTGGCTCTAAATCCTCACTTACAACTTCCTCTTTTATCTCACTATTAAATACTTTTTTCTCAATATCTTCTATATCATTAAAAAGCGTACTCGCTATAAAAAAGAGTATCATAATTACAACTATACTAGCGTACAGAAGTAGATAGTTTTTTATATGTCCTGATTCAAAGGGGTTTTCCATAAGAGCTCTCTATTTTTAAGGAAATTATATACAAATAGTGCTTATAGAAAAGCTTTTCAAAAAGAAGTGGCAAGAGTTAAATTTAAGCAGCACACATTAATCTTATTTTTTCATTCTCTAAAGTAACTTTTTCTATCATTCTTAATGTTTTCAGATTTAAATTTACGCCATCTAAGCTTTGAAAAATCGCTACAACACTCTCATATGAACTCAAGTCAACTCTTTTTGAGTACAATACAGAGTCCGCCAAATAGCTTATTAGTTTATCACGACTAAGCATCTCAAAATTGTTTAAAATATTTTGCACCATTAAGTCATTTTCAAAATCTTCACCTATGAAGAATTGAGAAACTTTTTTTACCGCTACATCTTTATCTAAACCTCTTTTGTAAAGGTGTAAACTAACTGTACTCGAAAAGCTCTTTATATTTTTTTTTGAACTAAATTGACTATTGCTATATGGTGCAACTGATGCAAAAAGTATACTACTGATAAAGAGTGTAGAAACTAAGATTCTGTTTTTCATGCGCCCTCTTCTATTGATATATAACTATTAGTCTAGTTTAGAAAAGCAAATGGGAAATTAATAGTGGTTGAAATTATAAAGCTGTGGGTTAAGTTGGAGAAGTTCTCATAATTGACTTCTATATTTTATCTGAAGTTTATTTATCCCTGCCGAGTCCTCGGTGGTCACCTTGTGACATCACCTGTGGTTCCGACACTAAAAACGAGAAGCAGTTCTCGTTTTCTTTACGTGTCTCACATTCCCATTCCAGGCATGCCCATTTGTGGAGGCATTCCGCCACCCATATCAGCAGCAGCTGGAACTTCTTCAGGGATTTCATAAATTGCAGCTTCAGTAGTAAGAAGAAGGCTTGAAACTGATGTTGCGTTTGTAAGTGCCACACGAGCAACTTTAAGTGGATCTATAATCCCCGCTTCAAACATATCAACATACTCACCAGTTGCAGCATTAAAACCAATATTTTTACTCTCTGCGTTTTCTACTGCGTTTACTACTACACCTGTGTCATAACCTGCGTTTTGAGCGATCTGTTTCATTGGAGCTTTTACCGCGCGTAAAATTATCTCACAACCAATTTTTTGATCGCCTTGTAACTCTATAGAAACTTTAGCAGCAGCACGAACTAATGCCGCACCACCACCGATGATAATTCCCTCTTCAACAGCAGCTTTTGTTGCACTCAGTGCATCATCAACTCTATCTTTTTTCTCTTTCATCTCAGTCTCAGTTGCAGCACCAACTTTGATTACTGCCACACCGCCTGAGAGTTTTGCAAGACGCTCTTGAAGTTTCTCTTTATCATACTCACTCGTAGTTGCATCGATTTGAACTTTAATCTCAGCTATTCTAGCAGCCACTAAAGCTTCATCGCCTGCACCATTTACGATTACAGTGTTATCTTTATCTATTACTACACGCGAAGCTTGACCTAACATCTCAATACTTGCACCCTCGATAGTATGACCAGTCTCTTCAGCGATAACAGTACCAGCAGTAAGAGTTGCAATATCTTGAAGCATCGCTTTTCTTCTGTCACCAAAACCAGGAGCTTTAACAGCGGAGATATTTAAAACGCCACGAAGTTTATTTACAACTAAAGTAGAGAGCGCTTCACCCTCTACATCTTCAGCAATAATCAGAAGTGGACGATTAGTCTTTTGAACCTGTTCTAAAACCGGAAGTAAGTCTTTTAGTGAAGATATTTTACTATCAGCCAAAAGAATCCAAGGATTTTCAATCTCAGCTATCATCTTCTCTGTATTTGTTATGAAATAAGGACTTAAGTAACCTCTATCAAACTGCATACCTTCAACTACATCAAGCTCATCAGATATACCTTTGGCTTCCTCAACAGTGATAACACCGTCTTGTCCTACTTTTTCCATAGCTTCAGCTATCATATCACCAATAGCGCTGTCAGAATTTGCAGATATTGTAGCTACTTGTGCTATATCTTTCTTACCATCAACCACTTTAGATGCTGACTTTAGGTTCTCTAAAATAGACTCACAAGCCTTATCCATACCGCGTTTTACCTCAACTGGATTTGCTCCAGCAGTAATATTTCTAAGACCTTCAGAGAAGATAGCGTTTGCTAAAACTGTTGCAGTAGTTGTACCATCACCAGCTTCATCAGCAGTGTTTGATGCAACCTCTTTTACAAGCTGTGCACCCATATCTTCTAGCTTATCTTTTAACTCTATCTCACGAGCAACTGAAACACCATCTTTAGTGATGACAGGAGCACCGTAACTTTTTTGAATCAAAACATTACGACCACGAGGTCCCATAGTTACTTTTACTGCATCTGTGAGTTGTGCAACACCACGAGCTAAACTATTACGAGCTGTATCTGAAAAAATTATCTCTTTTGCCATATTAAATTATCCTATTATCCCAAAAATATCTTCTACTTCTAAAACTATAAACTTTTCGCCTTCAAATGAGACTTCATTTCCAGCATACTTTCCAAATAAAACCTGATTCCCCTTTTGGAGTTCTGTAACTTCTTTACTCACGGCTACAACTTCACCACGAGATGGTTTCTCTTTAGCGTTATCCGGGATAATAATACCCGATACTGTTGTATTTGTCTCTTCTACTCTTTTAACTAAAACTCTTTTTCCTAATGGTTGAAAATTCATCCAATATCCTTACTAATAATTAGTCTATATTTTATAATTGGAATTCTACCATAATAGGTTTAATTTTTAAAAATTACTAAGTTTTGAATTGAGGTTAGGTAGGAGTATCTTAAACGCAGCACCCTCTTGTGTATTTTCTACTTGCAAGAGACCGCCACTATGTTCTTCTATCATCATTTTAGACATATACAAGCCTAATCCACTACCATTTTTCTCATCTTTTGTAGAGAAATAAGGGTCAAATACATTTGCGATAATGTGTTCAGAGATCCCTCCACCATTATCAGAAATCACTATCTCATAATGAACAGGCTTCAACTGCGTTTCTATATTGATTTTAGGTTCCTCTGTGCCTCTTTCTAAAAAGTTATCTTCAGCATTTTTTATAATATTTAAAATAACCTGCATTATTTCATTTTGAAATATTTCTACTTTCTCATTTACATTAAAAGTGGAAATCACCTCAATCTTCTTTGATACCAACGAGCTCTCAACTATCTGTAGCGCTCTTTTAATAGGGCTTTCAAAGAGAACTAACTCTTTTTTCTTATCCGGTTTAAAGAAGTTTCTAAAATCATCTATTGTAGTTGAAAGGAACTGAACATACTCATTAATCCTTACATGTTTTGTATCTAAATATTTATATAACTCTTCATTAGACTCTTGTCCATCGTATTTACCAGTTGCAAGCTTTGTTTGTATACCAAAAATTGCACTGCTAATTGCACCTAAAGGCTGTCTCCACTGGTGAGCAATCATACTAAGCATCTCGCCCATTTGTGCCATACGACTCTGCTGCAGAAGCTGTCTCTCTCTCTGTTGCACTTGTGTTAAATCCTGTATCGTAAGAATACGAAGAGTTTTACCCTTTTGAATTACATCCCGTGAGTTTGCTAGTGTCGGAAGGTCCTCTCCTCCTATTTTTCTCATCGAAAACTCAACCCTCTCTGTCTCATTAGCTTTTAGAATATTAGTTAACTTATGTCGGTCTTTCTCTTGTACAAAATCTGGCAACCTACGACCTATTAAATTCTCTTTACTATTAGCCCCAAGCATCTCTACTCCGGCACGGTTCACGTCGATAATAATTTTATTTATATCTATAATAATTATCATCTCCATTGTTGCATCGAGAAGTGTTTGAAAATTTTCTACAGAGTTGGTAAGTTTTATATTTTTCTCTTCTAGTTCATTTGTTGCATCAGAAATCTTTTTCTCAAGATTGTAATTAAAAAAGAGTATCTCCTCTTTTTGTTTAATAGAGGTCAACATAACCTTGTACACTTTAAATGTTACAGGGATAAATAGAACCAGATAAGCTAATAAAAAAATTGTTGAGAGATTATAGATATAACTATCTGTCAAAAATATCAATGATGTTGCAAAGGTAAAAATGATTGTGACAATAAATATAAATATCGCATGAAAGATAGGTGTCAAGGTAGCTATAGAGAAAGTAAACATAAGAAAAAGTGCAGCAATCATCATAAGTACAAGATTCTCTTCAGCAAAGACAACCGTTAAAGAGGCTGCAACACCCCATAAGAGAGCATTCATAAAGACCGTAGTCAACTGAAACTTTAATAGTTGTTTAATTCTAGCATCCTCTTCTGTAAAAAGAACTGCTAAAAAATCTTGAGTTATATTTGTACGAATAATATACATGAGAACTTGCATAAACAGCCAGACAAAGAGGATTTCTAAAGGAACGATATCTCTAAAAAGTATGAAGTAGGCAACAGGCATCGCTAAGTATAATGCTATCGCACCTATTTTGTCCAACAGTAATAGTTCTATCAGTTCCCTGTTGTAGTCTAATGTTCCTAGCGTTTTAATCAACTCTGTTCCTTGGAGCTATTTAAGATAAAGTGTCAAAAACTTTTTTAAACTCTTGATTTTTATGTAAAAATATATTTACAAGGTTTGGGTCAAAGCTTTTTCCACTCTCTTCAACTATCTGTCTTGTTGACTCTTCATGAGTAAATGCTTCTTTATAAACTCTTGCACTTCTTAACGCATCATAAACATCAGCTATAGCAACTATACGTGCTGCAATAGGAATATCCTCTCCACTAAGACCTTCAGGATAACCTGTGCCATTCCACTTTTCATGATGATACATAGCAATATCACTCGCTACTTTCATATAACTGTCTTTATTGAAGTGCTTCTTAAAAGTCTCATTTGCTTCTTTTAAAATATCTGCACCCAACCTAGCATGCTTTCTCATTATTTCGACTTCATCGCTATCTAAAGATGATGGTTTAGTTAAGATTCCACCTGGAAGCAGTAACTCTCCAATATCATGTAATAATGCCGACATAGGAATAACTTCAGCTAAACCTTCATTTATACCGACAGTCGCTTTTAGTTCATCAAGTATTAAAACAGTATATTTCTCTATTCTTTTGACGTGAGTACCAACTTCCCCATCATGAGTCTCTATCAAGTTTCCTATCATCTCTATAGAGAGTTGCTGAGTATAAAGTACCTCTTCTGAAAGCTCTGTCACTTTAGCTTCTAGATTCTTATTTAAATCTTCCAAACTTGCACGATACTTAGTTATATCAAGTTCATTTACAATATCCTTAGATATCTTATAAAGCATCTTCATGAACTCTTCAGGGTTAATAGGCTTCATCAAAAAGTTGTTAACACCCGCCTGAATCATCTGTATTAACTTCGATGACTCACTATATGCCGAAACAACAATGATGGGCTGAATTTTGTTTATCGAGTATATATCTCTAATCAAATCCATTCCATCCATAACAGGCATATTGATATCTGTTATAACTAGATCATAATATTTTGATTCTCTATCATGGTACTCATTGTATTTATTAAACGCGACTAAACCATTTTTAGCAGTATCTACTTTATAAAAAAAATCTTCTAAAAAAGAGGCTGTCTCTTCAAGCAAACTTATCTCATCTTCTACATATAACACTGACAAATTTTTAGTACACTTAAATACTTCTTTGTAGTCCATATTAAACCCTTTACTAAATTCTACTACTATTCTATCTTTATAACTCTAAAAAAGCAATAATGAATATCCTCTTCTTTCTATTTAAAATCTCTACTTACTAAAATTCCAAAAGTTCTCTTCTGCAAAAGGAAAATAAAAGCTTTCGACAGATATAATTCCGCTCACACAAAATAAGTGTCAGGGTAGCTCAGCTGGTTAGAGCACTGGTCTCATAAGCCGGGGGTCGGGGGTTCAAGTCCCCCCTCTGACACCAT
>JAYEMB010000240.1:0-6782 GCA_034717855.1 Campylobacterota bacterium | reverse complement strand
ACACCATAAATATCACTTGAAGCATGAGAGGAGAGGGCATAGATCTTAGTCTCGTTGAGTTCAGGTAAAATATCTTCTAAAGAGTTACAAAAATATATAGGTAGTTTAAAAAGAGTACCTGCACTCGCTTTAATCACAAGTGGAGAAATTTTTGCAGAGCTCTTTTTTGGTAGAATAATTCCATCCACATTACCAGCTGCACAGCTTCGTATAATCATTCCTAAGTTTTGAGGGTTTTGAATTCCATCAAGTGCGATTAGTCTAAACGCAGTTAAGTTTTTTATCTCTCTTGCGTTTTGATAGGACTTTGCCATGATATCTATAGCAACACCTTGGTCTTGTTTTGCGTTTTTACTGATACGGCTCAGTGCATTTTTATCGTGAAAAGAGACCTCTATATTTCTACTCTTTGCCAGTGATAAAATGGTCTTGATAGCTCCATCTGTTTTGTTTGATTCCGCCATATGAAGTTTATGTACATCAACACTGCTGTCCTGTAAAACCTCTATAACAACATTTCTACCATAAAGTGTAATAATCTTCTCAAAAAATGCTTTTTTATCTTTGTACTCTTGTGAGTCCTGTTTCATTTTATCTCCTACTCTACAATATTGTAGATGATTTCAGTTTTATTTTTAACTGTTTTGATTTCGTGAACTCTCAGTCCATCTATCTCCAGTGCCATGAACTCTTTCATAGAAGAGATCTTGTGTTTTGCAACTTCTCTTAAAACTATCCCTCTGTAAGCCTTCGCCCAGTGACTCACAGTTTTTCCACCTTTTAAAAACTTTAGCGTCGTGTACTCTTTGTTGGCTTTGTAAAATTTATCATAGTAGCCTGCACGCAGGTCTAAAATCTCATCGTTGGCAAGAAAGAGATCAAGTTGGTATGAAAATCTCTCTTTATAAAATTTATCAGGAACGATATTTCCTATACTGTTCCCCTGTTTTACCTTGTAGTTAGCAATAGTGTCTCCACCAAGTAGAGGGCCGTAGAGATTTGAAAATATGATGGTGTTCTTTTTGAGATACTCTTTTGCGTTTTCATCAAGGCTAGAGTACTTGAGATAATCATAAGCAACACCCTGATACCTCTCTATAGCACACATAAGAGGAGAAGAGAAGATATCTTGCATATAGGGTTGGCAGTCACTAAACTTTTTAATTCCAAAGAGATTGCGTATCTCCTCTTCATCAGCTTTTTGTACTATATTGTTGTATTCGTTTAAAATCTCTTCTCTTGCACTATTTGAACCTAAGAGCTCTTTTGGAGCTTCATCCCCACCAGGATTTTTTCCCTCAGAAGGAGAAAATAGAATTTTTAACATCTCTAGCCTTTAATATTTGTAAAATAAATAATGATATAATAAAGTAAAATTATACATATACTTGCTGAATAGGAGCCTTCTTTGGAGGGGTAATATGAAAAATAGTGAAGCTTTAGGTGCAAATGAAATAGTAGAGTTGATATTTACATACCTAAGTGAAGTCTCATCACTGAGTGAGAGTGGTGATGTGATATTTGTCCTCGCTAATATGGGGCGCTCTTTAACCTCCGCTGATAGATGTAGTATATGGTTAGTAAGTGATGATGAAAAAACTATATGGACACAAGTTTCTCATGGAATGGAAGCAGTTGAACTTGATATAGAGTCTGGTATAGTTGGTAGTGCTATCGTGAGTGGTGATAGAATTATTATAGATGATGTTTATGAAGATGAGCGATTTAACAAAGAGGTTGATGAGAGCACTGGATATCGTACGAAAAGTATGATGGTTATTCCAATGTTTAATAAATCTGGTGAAACTATTGGTGCCCTGCAGGTTATAAATAAAAAAAGTGAAGATGGCAAATTTGATAAACGTGACCTTGAACGTCTCTCTTTAGCAAGCACATACGCCGCAGAAACATTAATCTCCGCACAACTCTCAAAAGAGATTTCAGAGACCGAAAAAGAGATTATCTTAACGATGGGTTCCATTGGTGAGAGTAGAAGTGAAGAGACTGGAAACCATGTTAAGAGAGTAGCCGAGTACTCGAAGATATTGGCTCTCGCCTATGGGATGAGTGAAGAGGAAGCAGAGTTGCTCAAACAAGCGAGTCCTATGCACGATATCGGAAAGGTTGCTATTCCTGATGCTATTTTAAATAAGCCAGACTCTTTTACAGCTAAAGAGAGAGAGGTTATGGATACTCATGCTATGCTTGGGTATAAAATGACAAAGAACTCTGATAAACCTCTTTTTAAAGCAGCTTCAATTGTCGCACATGAACATCATGAAAAATGGGATGGAACAGGATATCCAAGAGGTCTTAGTGGAGAAGATATAGATATATTTGGACGCATCACTGCTATTGCAGATGTGTTTGATGCTTTGGGTTCGGATAGAGTCTATAAAACTGCTTGGGACGATGAGAAGATATTTGATTTTTTCAGGCTTCAAAAAGCAAAGCATTTTGATCCAAAACTAGTTGATCTGTTTTTTGAGAATTTAGATGAGATACTCTCTGTACGTGAAAGCCTTCAAGATGAGTCTGTTGAGATTGACTCTGCTCAGGGGAACTATGAAGATGGGATAAAAATACTTGGAGCCTATGGAACAAAGTCTAAAGGTTTTGCAACAACATCTTTTTTTCTTAACTCTAAAAATGTAATAGATGCTGGTAATTTATTAGAGGGTTTAGAAGAGAGAAGTCTTGAGATAGAAAATATATGGTTAACCCACTCTCACTTAGACCACATAGTTGATATAGCGTATATATTAGATAACTACTTTTCCCAGAGAACAAAAACATTAAATGTAATAGGACTACCCCAAACAATAAAGACGATAAAAGAGAATTTTCTAAATGATAGCATCTGGCCAGACTTTTCACTTATAAATATGAACAACTCACAAGAGGTGGCACTAAAGTATACAGAGATAGAACTCTCTAAAGAGTATGAGATTGGAGACGGCGAGTCACTTAAAGCATTTCAAACAGATCATACAGTAGATAGTTGCGGGTACATTTATAAAAAAGCCGACAAAGCTATACTCATAACTGCAGACACTCTCTCTTTAGAAAGTATGATTGACGAGCTTGAAAAAGATTCCAAGATAAAAACCATAATAGTAGAGTGCTCTTTTCCGTCTCGTATGAAAGAGTTAGCGATAGAGAGTAAACATTTAACTCCTGTGTTATTGTTTGAACAACTAAATAGAGTTGATCCAGAGAGAATAAAACTTTATATCAATCATATTAAGCCATCTTTTTATGATGAAATAATGAATGAAATAGCAAAATTAAGTGGTAAATGGGAGCCTGTAATCCTAAATGATGGAGATTTTGTAAACTTCTAGTAAAAACTCTTGACATTAAAAATGTTTTGCACTATAATTCTGACTCAATTTCGATGCCGTCATAGCTCAGTTGGCTAGAGCAGCTGATTTGTAATCAGCAGGCCCGGGGTTCAAATCCTCGTGACGGCACCATTGAAATTTGAATATTAGAAACAGTGTTAGACCAGAAAAGATATAAATTAATTTATATGATTTTGTGGTGAGATAGTCAAGTGGCCAACGACGGCGGACTGTAAATCCGCTCCCTACGGGTTCAGAGGTTCGACTCCTCTTCTCACCACCACTAGTTTAATGCGGGTGTAACTCAGTGGCTAGAGTTCCTGCCTTCCAAGCAGGCTGTCGAGGGTTCGAATCCCTTCACCCGCTCCATAAACGCAAAACATCTGGAAGCTGAAGTACAATTTTTTACTTACTTCATACAACTATATAAAATATTATATAAATATCTATATAGTACTCTAATCACAAAAAAACTAATATTATGATATAAAAGAATTATTCAATTATTGCTTGTTATTACTCTCTATGCTGTCGTGGCTCAGGGGTAGAGCACTTGCTTGGTAAGTAAGAGGCCGTGGGTTCAAATCCCACCGTCAGCACCATAATATATATAAATTATATTTATTTAAGCAATAATTGAATGATTTTTGGGTATAATCCCGTTTCAATTCAAAAATTAAGTAGGAGACACTATGGCAAAAGAAAAATTTGAACGTGGTACGAAACCCCACGTAAACATCGGTACAATCGGACACGTTGACCACGGTAAAACAACATTAACAGCTGCAATTACAGCAGTATTAGCAGTAACTAACGGCGCAGAGCTTATGGATTATGATCAAATCGATAATGCTCCAGAAGAGAGAGAGCGTGGTATCACGATCGCTACTTCACACGTTGAGTACGAAACTGACAAACGTCACTATGCACACGTTGATTGTCCAGGTCACGCCGATTATGTTAAGAACATGATTACTGGTGCTGCTCAAATGGATGGTGCTATTTTAGTTGTTTCTGCAGCGGATGGCCCAATGCCACAAACTCGTGAGCACATCCTTCTTTCTAAGCAAGTTGGTGTTCCATATATCTGTGTTTTCATGAACAAAGAAGATATGGTTGATGATGAAGAGTTAATGGAACTAGTAGAGATGGAAATCCGTGAACTACTTGACATGTACGATTTCCCAGGTGACGACACTCCAATCGTAGCTGGTTCAGCTCTTAAAGCTCTTGAAGAAGCTAAATCTGGTAACTTAGGTGACTGGTCAGCTAAAATTGTTGAGTTGATGGCACAAGTTGATGCTTATATCCCAGAACCTGTTCGTGAAACTGAAAAAGATTTCTTAATGCCTGTTGAGGATGTTTTCTCAATCTCTGGTCGTGGTACAGTTGTAACTGGTAAAATCGATCGTGGTACTATTAACGTTGGTGAAGAAGTAGAAATCGTAGGTATCAAAGATACTCAGAAAACTACTGTTACTGGTGTTGAGATGTTCCGTAAAGAGATGGAGCAAGGTATCGCTGGTGACAACTGTGGTATTCTTATTCGTGGTATAGCGAAAGAAGAAGTTCAACGTGGTCAAGTACTTTGTAAGCCAGGTACAATTACTCCACACACAACATTTACTGCAGAAATTTATGTTCTAAGTAAAGATGAGGGTGGTCGTCATACTCCATTCTTCTCAAACTACCGTCCTCAGTTCTACGTACGTACTACTGATGTTACTGGTGCTATTACATTACCAGAAGGTACTGAGATGGTTATGCCAGGTGATAACGTAAGTATTACTGCTGAGTTAATTCACCCAATTGCAATGGAAGAAGGTACTAACTTCGCTATCCGTGAGGGTGGTAGAACTGTTGGCGCTGGTGTTGTTGCATCAATTATCAAATAATTCGCTTTCGCGAATTATTGATAACCATTAAAGGTTTATAGAATGAGAGAAGCAATTCACTTAGGTTGTGAGAAATGTACTAGACGTAATTATCACACAACAAAAAATAAAAAGACTCACACTGAAAAGTTTTCTGTAAAGAAATACTGTAAATGGTGTAAAGAGCATACTAATCATAAAGAAATGAAGTTATAGAATAACTACATTTCTTTTGACGGTTTCGGAAGTAATTCCGCTACCTGCGTTAACACTGGGTTTACTTCAACAGTAGGCTCACGATGCTAGCATCGTTTTTTAGCTGTTTCAATATTGAAAAATATTGTTAATTTTTAGGCGCATAGCTCCAATGGTAGAGCACCGGATTCCAAATCCGGGTGTTGCGGGTTCGAGTCCCCCTGTGCCTGCCACTAACATTTATTATTAGTAAGGCTTTAGAGCTTTATTTATAATCAATGCAATATTTTAGGAAATGATAATGAATTTAGGTCTACATATAAGAAATGCAAAAGCTGAGCTCACAAAAGTAATATTTCCTACAAAAGGGCAGGTTAAACAAGCTTATATCGCTGTAATTATAGTTGTTGCAGTTATAGCTGCGTTTTTAGCACTTGTTGATTTACTAATGTCATCAATCATGACAGCAATCTTAGGTTAAGGAGTTAATTATGGCACATCAATGGTACTCTATTCAGACTTATGGTAGCGACAGATTAGTTAGAGATGCAATCTTTAACATGATAGAAGAGATGGGGCTTCAAGAGTCTATAGTAGAAGTTATAGTTCCTACTGAAGATGTTATTGAAGTTAAAGATGGTAAAAAGAAAGTAACTGAGAGATCACTCTACTCAGGTTATGTTTTTGCAAAAATTGACTTAAACACTGAGGTTCAACACCTTATTCAGTCAATTCCAAAAGTCTCAGGATTTATTGGCGAAGGAAATACTCCTACACCATTAAGTGAACATGACATTAATGTTATTTTAGATCGTGTAAATAACCGTGCTGCGCCTAAACCAAAAGTATTTTTTGATAATGGTGAGACTGTTCGTATTATAGATGGTCCATTTGCAAACTTTACTGCAACTGTAGATGAGTATGATTTAGAGCATGGTACTCTAAAACTAAACGTATCAATTTTCGGTAGAGCTACTCCTGTAGATATCTCTTACACGCAAGTTGAAAAAATAATTTAACGTAGTTTAAACTACGTTGATATTAGGTTTTATAGTGAAACTTAATGTCAGCGTAGCTAAAGCGACAAGTCGCGTGAGCTTTCTGCTGAAGAAAACTTAGCGTTAGCGTAGTAAACCGGACTTGTTCGGATTACGTACTAATAAATGAATATAAGGAAATATAATGGCAAAGAAAATAGATGGTTACATCAAGCTACAAATCGATGCTGGTAAAGCTAACCCAGCTCCACCAGTTGGACCAGCACTAGGACAACGTGGTGTTAATATCATGGAATTCACTAAAGCTTTTAATGAAAAAACAAAAGATATGATGGGTTTCAAAGTACCTACAGTTATCACTGTTTATACAG
>JAYEMB010000239.1:2120-6940 GCA_034717855.1 Campylobacterota bacterium | reverse complement strand
CAGCCGTACGCTTTAAAAGCTCCATCCCCAACACCAAGGTCACAAGAGATAGTAAACTTTTTATGTCCCATAACGATGGCAGCCTTTCTCTCCATCTCTGCATCAAAGTAGAGTTCGCCTCTATCATAAACGCAGAGATTATCAAATGATATTTTAAGAGTCTCTTCAGAACACTCAGCTCCACTTGCTCCAACTGTTGAAGCGATTCTTCCCCAGTTTGGATCCTCTCCAAAGAGTGCTGTTTTTACAAGTAGAGAGTCTGAGAGTGCTTTAGCAACCATCTCAGCTTCTCTCTCATCTTTGGCACCACTTACTTTATATGTTACAAGTTTAGTTGCACCCTCTCCATCTCTCACCATCTCTAAAGCCAAAAAGTGCATTATAGTATGCAGGGCTTCTTTAAACGCAGTGGCATTATACGCTCCACTTCTTGCGTTTGACATAAGCATAACAGTGTCATTTGTAGAGGTGTCTCCATCTACACTCGCTGCATTAAATGTTGTAATAGTAACTTCATCCAAGATACTCTGCATCTCAGTTTTAGAAACATCGGCATCAGTTGTGATAAAACACAACATTGTCGCCATTGCAGGGTTAATCATTCCCGCACCTTTGGCAATTGCTCCGATGGAAAAACTGCTACCATTTTCAAGCTTTACATCAAGAGCTATCTCTTTAGAAAATGTGTCAGTTGTCATGATAGCTTTAGCTGCGTTTGATGACTCTTTTTGTGTTAAATCAAAAAGCTTTGTACCCTCTATAATCTTATCTTTTGGCAATCTAACACCAATAACGCCCGTAGAGCTCATAAGTGGATTAACTACAGTTGTTGGCAGAGTTGATAAAATCTCATCTATATCTTCAACTCCTGCATTCCCTGTCATTGCGTTTGCGTTTTTAGAGTTTATAAGAACAAAGTTTGTCTTAAATTCACCCTTTGCTCTAAAGTGTCTTATAGGTGCGGCTGTCATCTTGTTTGTAGTAAAGACTGAAGCAATCTCACACATATCTTCACTATAGATAAACGCCATATCTTTTGCGTTTTGAGGTTTGAGTCCAGCACTTACACCATCAGCAAAAAAACCTTCACTCGCACATACACCGCCAATAGTCTGTACTATCTTATACAAATTTCAACTCCTTAGGCTTTTCTCTTTTTCCAAGTAAGTCTCTTGTCATGTTAATCCCATCATGAGTTCCTATAACTAAAAGTTTACACTCACTTGTAACAAGAACATCACCCTTAGGCATAGTCATAAACTTACCATCTTTTTTTGTTATACCGATAACAGAACTATTTGTTATCTCTCGAATATGTGTCTCTTTGAGTTTTTTAAGTACCGCCCAGCTATACTTTGGTACAAAAATCTCTTCCATATCTAAAGGATTATCACTCTTATAAAGAAACTCCTCTAAAAGGTTTTCCATATCCGGTCTTGCTGCCATTGCACTTACTCTTTGAGCTGTAAGTTTTGTAGGTGAGACAACAGTATCTGAACCTAGTTTTTTAAGTTTTTCAACATCACTCATATTTTCAGCTGCTGAAATCACATAATATGGACGAGGCAAATAGTGCTCTTTTTCAAAAAGTCTTACAGAGGCGATAAGCGCAATATTATCAGCTATAGAGTCAGAGAGTGTAATAAGTCCCTTTGCTGAGGAAAGGTGAGCCTTTAACATTGCAAGTTCCGCATGTGGTTCAGCCTGCAGATAGTTTGGATACTTATTTTCAATAGCCCACTCATGAATCTCAGGTCTTGGGTCAATCACAACAAATGGTATGTGGTTGGCTCTCAACTGCTTTGTTACTTCTATCGTATAGTCATTATGATAGCAGACAACAAAATGTTGTTTAAGTCTTGTAATCCTATATAACATTCTTCGCTCCTTTAATATAGCAACTATATTTCCTCTGTTTAACTCTGAAACTAAAATACCAATAGCACTTGAAAAAGTTGCAAAACCTGCAATGATAAGAGTAATGGTAAAAATTCTTCCCGCATCTGAAACAGGAGCAATCTCACCAAATCCTACTGTAGTAAAAGTGATACCTGTTTGATAAATCGCATCCATCAATGTAAAATCATCGATTATTACATAACCAACTGAACCAACCATCATAGTAACAACAGTTAAAATAAGTGGTAAACGAAATGCTTTTAGGTGAGGATAAACTTCAGGAAGAAGTTTAGTGTCGGGTTTGGGAGCAGTCTCCCAGTGTAGAAATTTACGAATCCTTTTAGAAAGATTCAAAAGTATTTCCTAACTCTCTACGAATTTTTCTTAAGTGTGCGTAATTCTCTAGCAGAGATTTTGATTTTCTTTGTAGTACCATCTTCTAATGTGATACGCACAGTTCTTAGGTTTAATAAAAAACGACGCTTTGTTCTGTTTTTAGCATGAGAAACATTGTTCCCGCTCATTGGGCCCTTGCCACTGATAGCACATCTTCTTGCCATAATGAGACTCCTTTTATTAGGTTTTTAAAGTTGCGAATTGTACCAAAGTAAAGCAAAACTTCAACTTAAGCCACGCAGATTTATATATCTTTAACAAATTTATATATCTTTTATATTATTGTAGCTAAAATATAAACTATTCAACACATAAATCAATAAAAGAACTTAATTTTGATAACAAAACAGATAATTGATAGCTACATAGATAAGATACCGCCATCGCCTAAGGTTTTGCAACAGACACTTACTCTTTTAAACGCAGGAGAGTTAGTCAAAGCTTCTCATGTTGCTCAAGAGGACTTAGCACTCAATGCTTATCTAAAAGATTTAGTAAATAAGCCTATATATGGTTTTAGAAATGAAGTGAGTGATATCTCTCAAATCTTTGGTATTCTTGGTGTAGCCAAGTCTCAACAAGCTGTTTACAACTATATGATTACTCTTTTATCTCCTACTCAATGGAAACTCTTTAAATTAAATAAGAATCTCTTTTCACACCTGCAAGCCGATCTCTCTGCTAACTGGCAGAAGATATTAAAACATCTTAAGATTGACAACAAAGAGATAGAGAGTTCAATCTCTCTTCTTCCGGCAAGTATCATTGTCTCTGAGGCTCTTTTTAAAGAGAAGATTGACGATGTAAACCTTTTAAGAAGTGCCAATCCTATTGACTTAAATACACTACTTCTTAGACTCTGTAAAGTTGATCTCTTTGATATATGTGAACAGATTGCACAGAAGTGGGAAATGGATGAGAAGATATCAAAGATTGTTCAAGCTGCCTCAGGTGTAAAACCATCAGATGATAAAGAGATTAACAGACTCGGAAAATGGATGCACCTTCTACTGTTTTTCACCCTTTCTAAAGCAAACTATATAGACGCGGAGTTAAATGACTTTATAAACTTTCAAGTTGAGTATGTAGATGAAATCTACGCTGAGTTTTCGCAAGTGATGGAGATTTCATGAGAGCAGTTGTAAAAAATGGTATTGGTGTATTTTCACCGCAAGGCTTTTTAGACGGGAACAACTCCAACGCATTTTTAAGTATAGACGATATAGAAGCAACTGCTAAACTAAACGCAGACATGATACTTGTTTCACTTAAAAAAGTTATATTTTTTAATCGTAACGGTCTTGACTCCTTTGTAAAAATGTTTTCAAAAGTACGAAGTTCAACACAAGCTACAGTCGGCTTTTGTGATTATGATTCTAAAAAATTTGATGCCATTGTAAAGTTTTACAAAAATGACCTTAACTTCTCTCTATTTAAATCGCAAGAGGTAGCATCACTCTTTGCAAACAGCTTTAACAATCAAAATAAAAATATACTACTCTATAGCGATGATAAGTCTCAAAGAGCAGCAATGGCGATCGAACTTCACGATAATGGACACAATCCTATCATCGCACAAACGCAAGAGGAGTTTGATGACAAGTCACAATCAGAAAATGCTTATGATGTGACTATCAACCACACTCATTTAGGACAGATGGGACAAAATATCACAGCACGTGTAACTGGCAATGCCATCATTTACACTGTCTCCTCATTTTTAGATGCCGAGATTGGAAACACTTTTAATATTGCCTATCATCAGAACTCTCTAAATGTTGGTTTTAGACTCTTTATATTTGACGCTTTTAAAGTGGTCAGTATGAATGTTCACGCCCTAAACTTTTTCTCCAAACTTGCATCTTCAGCAGCAGAGTACAACGCAACTCTCTGCTTTGTTGGCTTAACATTTGAAAAAACTCCTGCTGCGTTTAAAGAGACACTTGAAGATTCAGGAATAATGTTTTTTGAACAGATGGATGATATACTGCAAAACAAAGATCTACTCAATGAACTTGGGGCGAGTAGTGCTGCAGCAGTGCAAAACCTAAGACCTTTAAACAAAGGAATAGTTACAGAGCTACCAAACTTTATAAACGCAGCCGTTGCAACGATAGAGATGATGACTAACTCAAAGGCTGTCAAAGAGACTGCTAATATAAATGAAATTAAAATCGAGCAGCGAGAAGATAAAATAGCAAGTTCAATCGGTTTTTATGGTGATATAGATGGTATGGTGATTTTAGTCTTTCCTGTTGGTATCGCAAAAAAAGCTTGTGAGCTTCTTATTGGTGAGAGTACGGATGATATTGAACTTATTCTTGATACCTTAGCTGAACTAGTAAATATCGTTGGCGGCAAGCTTAAAACTCTTCTACTTGACCAAAATATAAATGTAGATATCACACTGCCAAGGACATATCCAGATATAAAGAGTCTGCTCGAGATTACTGAGTTTAAAAAAGGTGTACAAGTAGACTTAGCCTTTGATGATGACAAGTTTCTCTTTTTCTTAACAAGATAAA
>JAYEMB010000239.1:0-2020 GCA_034717855.1 Campylobacterota bacterium | reverse complement strand
ATAATGATAAAAGTAGCTCCTAGCGTTTTATCCGCTGATTTTGGAAACCTACAAAGAGATGTAGAAGAGATATGTGATGCTGGATGTGACTTCGTTCATGTTGATGTTATGGATGGGCACTTTGTTCCAAACCTCACTATAGGGCCTGTAGTAGTCTCTGCAATCGCTAAAGCGGCTACAAAACCTTTAGATATTCACTTGATGGTTGAAAATAATACTTTTTTTGTTGAACTTTTTGCACCTCTAAAGCCTGAATATATATCTTTTCATATAGAAGAGGAAAAACACCCTCACCGTCTCATTCAAAAGATTCGCTCACTGGGAATTAAACCAGCTATTGTTTTAAATCCACACACTCCTCCTGAATCAGTAGAGTTTCTTCTTAAAGATCTTGATATGGTTCTGCTTATGAGCGTAAATCCAGGTTTTGGGGGGCAGAGCTTTATTGACTCTGTTTTACCAAAGGCTGAAAGACTCAATGAGATGAGAAACTCTCTCAATCCTAACTGTCTTATAGAAGTAGATGGTGGCGTTAGTGATAAAAACATTCAAGCACTTAAAGATGTTGGTGTAGATGTTGTTGTAGCTGGCTCTTATGTCTTTAAACATGAAAATAGAAAAACTGCTATTGAGAGTCTACAGGTTTAATGAGAACAAAAATCTGCGGAATAACATCTCTTGAAGATGCGCTAAACGCAATAGAAGCTGGAGCAGATGCTCTTGGCTTTGTTTTTTATGAGAAATCTCCACGATGTGTGACAGTAACTCAAGCCAAAAATATCATCAAGCAACTTCCCCCTTTTATAGAAAAAGTAGCCCTTTTTGTAAATGAAGACGCAGCTACGATTGACAAAATCTCGCAAGAAGTTGGAGCAACTCTAGCTCAGATTCATTTTGAAGCTAAGGAGGAGCTCTACAACTCCGTAAAAACTCCACATATAAAAGTTATTCGTGCCAAAAACGCTAAAGATATTTTACAATATGCAGATGAGTATAGACTTGTTGATGCTTACTGCGAAGCCTATGGCGGTACTGGTAAACGTATTAACATCGAGTGGTTTAAAGATATCGACTGCTCAAAAATAATTCTTGCAGGTGGTCTCAATCCCCAAAATGTCTCCTCTCTTAAAGAGTATGGATTTTATGGTGTTGATGTGAGCAGTGGCGTAGAGTTGAGTCATGGTGTGAAAGACTCAAAAAAAGTAAAAGATTTTATACTCAATGCTCAGTAAAGATTTTGCACTCGATGCCAAAAGTATCTCTAGATTAGCAACACGTGGTCTTCCTCTTGAAGTCTTAAAAGCACAAATCAATGAAAGTATTGACCTTTTCATCGAACTATCACGAGCCCAAGGCTTAAACATAGTCAAAAAACAGGGTTATTTCTACTTTGACACGAAATACATCTCTATAGAGGATGCTGAGTTTTGTATAGTAGATATTGAGACAAATGGCTCAAAAATTGATAAGCATCAGATTATTGAGATTGCGGCGGTCAAAGTAAAAAATGGAAAAATTATAGACCAGTTTGAATCTCTCGTTTACACAAAAGAGATAAATCCTCACATAACTGAGATAACTGGAATATCAGCTGAGGACACGCAGGATGCGCCTGATTTAAAAACAGTAATGATGGAGTTTAAACTCTTTTTAGGAGACTCTATTTTTATTGCACATGATGTAAAATTTGATTATAGGTTTATATCACTCACTATGCAAAAAATAGGGCTAGAACCTCTTTTAAATAGAAGTCTCTGCTCGCTTGCACTTGCTGAGAGAACTATCGTCTCATACAGATATGCTCTCTCTTATCTAAACGACTCATTTAAACTAAATCCAAACGCAACACACCACAGAGCGATGAGTGATGTGTTAACAACATATGCACTCTTTTTACTCTCTCTACAAAACTGTACTGAAAGCCTTAATAATGTTGAGGATTTAATAAAATTCACTAAAGAGGGAAAAAGGCTAAAAAGACCTAAACTTGACCCTCTTTTAAAAGTTGAAGAGTAAGTAA
>JAYEMB010000238.1:5035-6944 GCA_034717855.1 Campylobacterota bacterium | reverse complement strand
CAATCAATGAGTTTAAAAGTTAATGAAGTAGTAGTATGAAAACAACTCTGCGTTTTAATATAGTTACAAACTTCATACTTCTCATCCTTCTTGTAACAACTCTTCTTTTGGGCTTACAGTACTACTCAAGCCACAAGATAGCACTCCACGCTATCGACAAAACATTCAAGCAGGTCTCTAACAACACTACACGCTTCATAGAGAGATCAGAAAGTTTTATAACAAAAACTCTAGGCATCTTAAGACTTAGCAATGAGATATCAAACAGAGTAAACAGCAGTGAGACAAACCCTCTTTTAGATGACTTCACAGAGCTACTCAATAATCACAGAGTTGCCAAGAGCATATACCTCGGTTATGAAAACGGTGACTTCTATGAGGTTTTTAAACTAAGTAAATATCCTCAAATGCTCACACTTCACAAGCCACCAAAAACAAGTGAGTGGGCTGTGCTAAAAGTTCACAACTCAAAAGAGTCCACACTGAAGTTTCTAAATGCTAAACTAGATCTCCTACTCACTAAACCCGTAGAAAACAACTTTAGTCCTACAAGTCGTACTTGGTATAGAGAAGCTATAGCGTCAGATGAGGTTATCAGAACAGATATTTACAAATTTGCTTCGACTAACACAAATGGTATAACCTTTGCAAAACGCACCCCAAACAAACAAGCAGTGTTAGCGATTGACTTTTCACTTAGTGATTTAAACTCTTTTATCAAAGAGCAGAGTTTTGATGAAGAGAGCTACATTGTTTTATATAATGACTCTGGAGAGCTCATAGCTTCTTCAAACAAGAAAAAGCTACATAATTGGGATAGACTGTTTAACTTTTTTCAAACTAAAGAGCATACTGTTACTCACACTCACCTACATAATGGCAGAGAGTATTTCATATACCACTCCTACTCAAAAAAGAAAAATGGTCGACTTAATATAGGTATCTTAATGCCTACAGATATACTAATGCAACCCTACATAGAAGGAATTACTAAGGCTTTTTATCTTGCCCTTGCCCTAATCTTTCTCTCAATCCCTTTAGCTTTTTTGCTCTCTTCAGTAATTGTAAAACCTATCCGCAGTCTTATGCTTGAAAATGAGAAAATAACAAACAGAGATTTTGAAAAAGTGATAAAGATAGAGACCAATATAATCGAGTTAGATAATCTCTCAAAATCTTTACTCTCTATGTCTAAAAATATTCAAGAGTATCAAAAAGCGCAAGAGGAACTACTCGACTCTATCATAAAGGTAATCGCAGGAGCGATTGACTCAAAATCCGCTTATACCGGCGGTCACTGTAGACGAGTTCCCCAAATTGCTCAGATGCTGACAAAAGTTGCAAGTGATACAGAAGATGGACTCTTTAAAGATTTTTCATTTAAGAGTGAAGATGAGTGGAGAGAGTTTCATATAGGTGCTTGGCTTCATGACTGCGGAAAGGTTACCACTCCTGAATATGTAGTTGACAAATCTACTAAACTAGAGACTATCAATAACCGTATTCATGAGATAAGAACTCGTTTTGAAGTGCTCTATCGAGATGCGCAGATAACTTATCTCAATGAACAGCTTCAAAACGCAGATAAAGAGCAGAGTTTAGAAAAACTTCATAGCACTCAAACGCAGCTTATAGAGGAGTTTGAATTTATAGCATCAGCTAATATGGGCGGAGAGTATATGAGTCAAGAGAAGCAAGAGAGAGTTAAAGCTATCGCTAATAGAGAGTGGGTAAGAAACTTTGATGAGAGACTTGGCTTAGCTGATGTAGAACTTTTAAGGTACCAAGGCATAGAAGCTAAGCAGACTCCTGTAGCAGAAAAACTACTAAGCGATAAAGCAGAGCACCTAATAAAACGGGAAAACTTTAACTATAAAGAGTATGAGGAGCATGGCTTTAAACTCGAAGT
>JAYEMB010000238.1:0-4935 GCA_034717855.1 Campylobacterota bacterium | reverse complement strand
GAGTTGTCAATGGCTCTTCTAAAAAATATCGCTAACGAAACGCAAGAGATTGTTGATGACAGAGTTGAAATAAGCTCTATATATATGGAATCTCAAGCCCTGAACTATTCAGTGAAAGCTCATGTTCAAGCCGACAATAGAGAGATAGAGCTTTCACTAGATGTATCACTCTCGCGAAGCTTTGTAGAAAAAACAAGTATCTCTATCGAGATGTCCAAGTACCTCAAAGACCCCTTAGTAATCTCTTTAGACGGCATGATGCCAACACTTAGCTCAAAAACTTTTTCCTTTGATATCGATAGTGATGGAAAGAGCGATCAAATATCTCAACTAAACGCAGCGAGTGGCTTTTTAGCACTTGATAAAAATAGTAATGGAATCATAGACAACGGGAGTGAGCTTTTTGGTACTGCAAGCGGGGATGGCTTTAGGGATTTAAGCAAGTATGATGATGATAAAAATGGTTGGATTGATGAGAATGATGCAATCTTTAACAAACTTAGAGTTTGGCAAAAAAGTGAAGGTAAAGATGAGCTAATAGCTCTGGGTGAAGTTGGAATAGGTGCTCTGTTTTTAGGAAGCACCTCCACACCATTTACTCTAAAGTCAGACTCAAACGAACTACTCGCAGAGATAAGAGAGAGTGGTTTTTTTCTTTTTGAAAGTGCTAAAGCGGGTGTTATCTCACAAATCGATTTAGCTGTAAGTCCTGCAACAAAAGATAGCCTGATACAAGTAGATGATTTACAAAAAGATATCTCTATACATATCTCACAAGATGCCTATAAAGAGAGCCAAGTTGATTCGGACAAGAGTGGTGATTCTGATAAAAGGATGAAAGAGCTACAGAGTAAAATCAAAGAGCTTGAGGGTAAGTTACGACAGGCTGATGAAGCAGATAAACCAGCTATTCAAGCTCAGATAGGAGAGGTATTCTCACAGATGATGGCAATTTTAGAAGAGCAGATAAACCTTTAACGGTCACCTCTTCTTCTACCGTAGGAACTTCTACCTCGAGTGTAGTTCTTTTTAAAACACGCTTGACAGATACTGTACTTTGAGTTCACAGGAAGAGTTGCGCCACACATTCTACATCTCTGTGCGAGTTGGCTCTGTTGCAGAGTCTCCTCTATAAATCGGTTGAGAACACCTCTGTACTCTCGCGCCTTTCTCTCATCTATAAAGTACTCACCAAACCTGTAACTGAGCCAAAGATAGAGAGATATCTCTTTTACCATATCCTCTGCACGAAGCAGTTCATCAGTAGTCTGTGCGAAAGTTCCAACTAAAGCAGGAGGATGGTAGTGCACAGCCTCTTTTCTCTCAAGCGCAACTATGTAACTCTCATATGCTGCAACTATGTAGGGTGATTTTAGAGTGAGTGGCGCACAGGCTAAATGATACTTCATCGCGATATCTAAATCAAAGTTATCCACAATCATCGAAGCCTCTAACATATCATCAAGATTTGAAGCGTGAAAAGGACCGTTAAACTCCATATTTTTTACAAAAAATTTCAAAATTTCATAGAGTGATTTCTCTTCAAGTATCTTCCCTACAAGTTTTATATGCTCTAAATTCGCCATCACTTTAAAAGGTATGGAGATAGTCATCGCCTCTTTAAAAAACTTCTTCTTCACTACTTTTAGAACATCACGACTCAGTGCTCCTACATAACCCTCTTCGTTTAGCCCATATCTTCCTGCTCGCCCTGAGATTTGATGTACCTCTGAGGGGTGTAGATTTCTTTGACTTATCCCATCAAACTTCTCAGCCTTTGAGAAGAGTATAGTTTTTATCGGCAGATTCATCCCCATCGCGATTGCATCAGTTGCGATAAGTATCTGTGTCTCTTTGGCACGAAAGCGTCTCGCCTCTTCACGTCTCACCTCAGGAGAGAGATTTCCATAAACAACACTTACACTAAAGTGGCGAGAGAAGTTCTGTTTGAGTTTGAGTACATCTTTTCTACTAAACGCAATGATTGCCGTTCCCTCAGATACATCAGCCACATCTGTAGGAGTATCTAAAAGGTTCAGAGGATTTTTTCTCTCAAACTCTACAATCTCAAGCTCTTCACCAAGATACTCCGCTAAAGCGATAATCGCCTCTTTGGAGTTTGTAGAGCCCGTCATGATTATCTCTTTTGCAGGTACACCTATGATAGCATTTGCCCACGCCCAACCACGATCTCTATCATCAATCATCTGCACTTCATCTATCACGCAGACATCAACATCCACTTCATAGTTCATCATCTCTATAGTCGAGCTGATATGTGTCGCATCTTCATCTATAATCTGCTCTTCACCTGTTATGAGTGAACTCTCAATCCCCTGCTCTTTGAGGGTCTCGTATCCCTCAAGTGCCAGTAAACGCAGAGGGGCTAGATAGTAACCTGTATCTGCGTTTTTAAGTTTTTGCATCGCTTGGTATGTTTTACCGCTGTTAGTCGGCCCTATGTGAAGAGTCAGTTTTCGTCTCATCCCTCTCGCTAGTGGAAAGAGGTTTTTAAAGTCCCTGATTGTGCGTGCAAGTAACTCTTGACGCTGTTTTTTAATGAGCTGTTCGTGTATGTTATATATAAAAATTCGAGTGGTTTTTCTAAATATTTTTGGTGTTATTGTTAATGATTTGTGAAGAAGTTCTAAAAGAAACTCATAAACTTTGTTGTGTAGCTCTTTATCTGAAAAATGGAGCAGTTGCGCATGTTTACCACAATCATCAACAAGGAGTTTCAACTCCTCTAAAAAGTGTTTCTCAAACTCCTCTTTTGCTGCGTTTAAGACCTCATCAAAATCTAAAACCTCAGAGTTCCAGATAGTCTCAAGCAGAGAGTTCAACTCAATATGCAGCTCTAAAATATACTCTTGTTTTATCTCTGAGTGTGGAAGTATCATACTTTGATGAACTTTTACCAAGACTTCCTCTTCGTGCATGCTCAGCTCAACTACGTCAAGTTGCGTCTCAAGAAGACTCTTTAAAAGAGAAGCCTTTAGAAGAGGAAAGCTCACCTTTGTTTTTGGAGGAGAGGCACGAAATGCGCTCTCTATCTCTTTGTTGGAGAGGTAATCGTGTGGCGTTTTGAGCTCGCTTATAAACTTCTCTATCTCTCGCTGTTTTAACTCTACTACCTTCTCTTTATCAAGGGAGATTCTATAGACTATCTCCTCGATGGAGTTCTCATCTAAGTACTCATAAGAGTAGGGTTTTGTGTTGAGTGTTAAGATTTTATGAAAGTGCTGGTCAAATATTTTATACCTCAGCGAAGCATTAAACTCTAAGGTGTCATCAATATCAAAGCTCCCATCAAGAGCCTTTTCAATCTTCTCGCGTTTCATCTCAAACCTGATATGTCGAAGTTTGGACTCCATCTTCTGGATAGTTATCTTTTTACTTCGCACATCACTAAAGGCATCATATAAAAGCGTTGCTTCTTCTTGATTTACATCCAACTCTTCTAAATAGAGATCTATCTTCTGAAGTCTATCAAGATTTGGCTCTTTTGGTTTCCCTGAGAGATAGACCTCACCATTTGCTGCAAAAAAGTTTAATATATCTTGACGAAAACCACTATCTGCTTCACTCCACAACATTCGCACCGCTTTTAAAAGCACTTTTTTTGAGTGTTCGATGTCGTAGATACCAAGTGTGTGAAAGAGTTCACTCAGAGTCTCAGAACTGACTCGCTCAACACCAACATCAAAAGGATCATCATCAAAATATTTTTTTATTCTCTGATTTATTTTTGTATTTTTTTTACTTTTTTTGCCCATTTGGAATTTTAACCTAAGTTCTATTTATCACTAGCGATATCGTGCATATTTTCAAGTCTCTCTACATGATTTCTGCACTCATCCTGCATATCACGCAAATCATCTATGAGTTCATTTTGCTCTTTCATTAAGCCCTCTTGTTTTGAGAGTTTATATGAAACATAAACAAGCAAAACTACAATAAGTAACTCTAGCATTGTAACTTCCTCTGACTTTTTATATATTATACATTTTAACACATTTGACTTTAAGTCAAAGAGGAGTAGCATTAGGAACAAAGGATTTATAATGCCAACAACAAAAGAAAATTTAGAGACTGCGTTTAGTGGTGAGAGTCAAGCCTATCAAAAATATAGTGCTTTTGCTAAAAAAGCTGAGAAAGAGGGTCTAGCAAATATTGCCAAACTGTTTCGCACAACTGCTGAAGCTGAGCGTATCCACGCAGAAGGTCACTTAAAAGCTATGGATAAAGTTGGTTCAACTTTAGAGAATCTAGAAGCTGCAGTTAGTGGTGAGACTTACGAAGCTGAAGAGATGTACCCACCGATGTATGATCAGGCAGTAGCAGAGAAACATAAAGCAAAAAAAATGTTTGGTTACGCTCGTGACGCAGAAAGAGTGCATGCTGAGCTCTATCAAAAAGCTTTAGAGGCTGTAAAAGCAGGAAAAGATTTAGATGAAGTAAGTATCTACCTCTGCCCTACTTGCGGATATATCGAACTCGGTTCTCCGACTGAAAAATGTCCTGTGTGTGGAGTTCCAGCCTCTACCTATGTTCAAATAGCATAGAGCGAGTTAAGTAACCTAGAAGAAGACAACTAAAAAAGATATCTAAGAAACTCTATAAGTAAACTTGATATAATTCCACTCATGAAACTCAGAGTCTTAATATCTTTACTATTTGTTATTGCAACTACATTTGCAGTTGTTCATGAAACAGAGCATATCATGCACGACCATGGTTCTATGGAGTGTGAGGTCTGTCTTGTTTCTCAAAACATGCTCTCAGATGATGTAAATAGTGATTTTAGCGAGCTAGAACTATTTTTATCTGATAAAACAGTTTTCGCAGTTAGTGGCACATACAGATATCAAGCTATCATCTCAAACTACTCAAACGCACCTCCACAACTATCCTAAACACTCATAAAATAAAAAA
>JAYEMB010000237.1:0-1512 GCA_034717855.1 Campylobacterota bacterium | reverse complement strand
AGAGAGTTTTGAGACTACATATAATATCTACAAAGACCTGCCAAACGCAACTATCTGTTCTATGGGAATGAGTGGTGATTTTGAACTAGCAATCGAGTGTGGCTCAAACATGGTCAGACTTGGCTCTCTCATGTTCAATAAGTAGCTAGTTTGACGACGATTGAGACCTTGCATGTCCACTCTAAAGTGACTACTTTAGAGTTACACTTATTCAACAAGTAATGTTATTTACTAAATAGGAAAAATTGATGAAAGAGATTTTAAGTCCAGAGATTGAATCTGAAAGAATAAATTTACTTTTTCATACTGCACAGGCGGCTACTGCTGGATTGATAGTCGCTTATCTATCATTGCTGTTTGCATTTAAAGATATCTTAGAAGCAAGGCACATAATTTTGTGGTCGGTTATATTTTTTGTGATTTTACTTACACGAGTATTCACGATTATATATATTAAACGTAAGAATTCCATTGAGCCTATAAGTCTGAAAGATTTACAAAAATATGAAACATTATATGCAATCCTAGCCTTCTTTAGCGGACTTGTCTTTTCCGCAACACTCTTCATGCCATTTTATTCTGACAACTTAGTTATTACTATGTTTGCAGTTATGATTATGATGGGGCTATCTGCTGGAAGCGCTATATCATCAAACGCATCCATAAAAGTAGTTATAACATTTCTCGCTGTAACTACTTTTCCTATTCTATTTTACACCCTCTATCAAGGTGAGTATTACTACTACTTAATTGCATTTACCTATGCATTTTTTTCTTTAGTATTACTACGAATAACACTCTCTGGAAACAAAGTAGTTATAGAAAACCTTTCCCTCAGACAAAAAGCTCGAGAGGAGTCACTAAAAGATCAACTAACCGGACTATGGAATAGACGTAATTTAGAGCTCTTTATAGGAAAATTAATACCAAAATCAATTCGTGATAAGAAAACTTTTTCAATCATAATCTTAGATATAGACTTTTTTAAAAAATATAATGATGATTTTGGACATTTAAAAGGAGATGAAGCATTAGTGAGTGTAGCTAATGCACTTCAAAATGAGTTACGTGAAAATGATTTAGCTGTCAGGTTTGGTGGTGAAGAATTTTTAGTAGTGCTACCGGAGACAGATATAAAAATGGCTCAGGAGATTACGAAAAGAATAATTAGGAATATAAGAAAAGATACACAAAACACAATAAGTGCCGGTATTGCTGTCTACTCAGAGAATATGAACTTTGATGAACTGGTAAAACTTGCAGATGATGCCCTCTATCAAGCCAAAGAAAATGGTCGTGACCAATTTATCGTAGGTAATTAAACAAAATATACAATAATTAGGAATAAAATGAAAAAAACAATCTTCATGGATAAATATCCAGTGTACACTCTTGAAATATCTAAAAATGAGACAGGTTTAAAAAATGTTGATGAGATTTTGGACTACTACAAAGATAAAGTGGATGCTCACCCTATCGCTGCGTTTATATCCATCTTTGACCACTTCTCAC
>JAYEMB010000236.1:0-1544 GCA_034717855.1 Campylobacterota bacterium | reverse complement strand
AGAATAAAGTCACCCTTTTACAGGTGACAGTTGGGTAGCCCATTTTACTGGAACTATCTGACATATTATATCACAAGTAATCTAAGTTTAGATGCCGTAAAGTATCTGATACCTAACGGCAACCTCTAGGCTGCTCCTGTGTATCTTTAGATATAATAATGCCCGCAATTAAAATCTCTTTGCAAAGTTCTCTTGGTATTTTACTTCTCTCATAACTACCTTTTTTACCCTGAGTTCCAGTTTTTGACCCTCTTGGTGCGGTTTCATGATGACAATGATGAATAACATCTCCATTTTCATCTTTTCTTTTATTGTGACACATAGGTCTAGGAATCCACCCTTGATTATTAGTCCATATATCAGTAGGTTTTGCCCTGTCATCCCCATATTGGCAATACCAAACAGTATTCCGTATAGGATGATATTGCATCCAAGGCATTTTTCTAAGACCACCACGAGGGTTTTCAATGTAGTAAACCAGATTTGGATTTAACTTTTGCCATTCTTTTATTAGATTCATCCAGTGTTGATTTACAATATCACACTGCTTAGCATACTCAGTCTTACCAGAACGATCTTCTTTATTTCTATGAGTAGAGATAGCAGCAATACTATACGTGGTACAGTCAGGACTAGCCCAAATAATATCAGGAATAAAAGGTATATCCTCAAGTTTTAACTTACCTATATCTATCTGCAAATCAATTCCTTTAAAATCACCCCAGTCAACACTGAAAACCTTGTATCCCAACTTTTCTGCTTCTTTTCCAATACTTCTGCTTCCTGCAAACAATTCTAGGACCTTAAGCATCACTATCTCCTCTAAACATAACCTTCTCAACACTACCACAAAAAGGACATACACAAGAAACCTTTTTGCTATCCCAACCTTTTACTTTAGTATGATAAACTGCATCACACTTTTTACAATCGTTACTCATCTAAATGCTTCTTTAGTCTATCACGAACTATAATATAATTAGCATTATCTTTTCTTACCATTTCATATCCTTTTTAATCTTTCATTCCAATATCTGATTTTACTCTCTCTGTCAAGCCCAAACGACAACTTATACTTAGCTTCCTCTCTAGTATACCCATCAGTAATAAGACTATTAATCTGACTGATACAAGTAGTACAAGTATGAGCATTAGGTGGAAACCCTACATCACCTCTGTTGCACACTTTACATCTTTTCATTCGCATCCCTTTTATCTCTAATCTTCTTAAACTTACCATAAAACTCTTCAGCACTTCTAGTGAATAGAATATTGCTATCATTTGTATATACTACTGCATCATCCCATGTCACATCAAAACCAGTCTCAACTTTTATCTTAGCATTGGTAGAAACCACATAGTAGTCCACACCTTTATAGCTATAATACCCATCAAGAATATCATCACCCAAAAAAGATACAGACTTCAAAGCCTCTTCGTAAGATATAAAGAATCTCATGCTAGCACTCTTTGATTTTTGTCATTTTCTATCTTCTCTTTAATGGCTTGCTTGATATAGCTTTCTCTTGATCTATTATCTTTT
>JAYEMB010000235.1:0-1559 GCA_034717855.1 Campylobacterota bacterium | reverse complement strand
GTGATTCGCTCTAAGGTTGTTTCAGAAGATGTTTTAGAGAGTGCTCCTAGTATCTTCTCTTATGTTAAAGCGAAGGGTAAAAGCTTTGAGGAAAATGAATTTTTTACTATCCAAGTAGCTGTTGAGGACTGTACAGGTTGTTCACTCTGTGTGGAAGTGTGTCCAGCGAAAAATAAATCCCAAACAAATCTCAAAGCGATAAATATGACACCACAAGTAGATGTTTATGATGAGGGTGTAGAGAACTGGGACTACTTTATGCAGCTTCCAAACTACGATAGAGAAAAACTCAACCATTCAAAGGCGAAAGAGACGCAGTTTCTTGAACCTCTCTTTGAGTTCTCAGGTGCTTGTCCAGGATGTGGGGAGACACCATATGTGAAACTTGCATCGCAACTCTTTGGAGATAGAATGATAATAGCAAACGCAACTGGATGTTCATCAATCTACGGAGGAAATCTTCCAACAACACCATGGAAGAAAAACGCAGAGGGAAGAGGACCTGCTTGGGCAAACTCACTCTTTGAGGATAATGCGGAGTTTGGTTTAGGCTTTAGGCTAGCGATTGACAAGCATACTCAAAACGCAAGAGAGAGACTTTTGAGTATGAAAAACAGCGTAGGCGCAGAGCTTTGTGAGAGTATAGTAAACGCAACTCAAGAAGATGAATCAGAAATCTTTGCACAAAGAGAACGAGTAGAGAAGTTAAAAAAAGTACTTGAAAACGCAGAGGGTGACGATGCAGAGCGACTTATGAATTTAGCTGACTATTTGGTGAAAAAATCAGTTTGGATGATGGGTGGTGACGGCTGGGCTTATGATATCGGCTATGGTGGAGTTGATCATGTTTTAGCAAGTGGTAAAAATGTAAATATTTTAGTGCTCGATACACAGGTTTACTCAAACACAGGTGGACAACAATCAAAAGCGACAATGACTGGAGCTATAGCGAAGTTTGCAGCTGGTGGAAAGGCTCAGACTCCAAAAGACTTGGCAATGATGGCTATAAACTACGGTGATGTCTATGTAGCAAAGATTGCGATGGGTGCAAATAATGAGCAGACTATTAAGGCTTTTATAGAGGCTGAGAGATATGATGGTCCTTCGATTATAATCGCCTACTCACACTGTGTGGCACATGGGTATGATTTGAAATATGGGATGGATCATCAAAAACTTGCAGTCGATTCTGGTCTCTGGCCAATCTTTAGATACAACCCAAGTCTTATAGCCCAAGGAGAAAATCCTATGCACTTAGACTATAAAGGCCCTAAAATAGATGTTAAAAACTTTATGTATCAAGAGACACGATTTAAAATGGTTGAGAAACTTAATGAGCAAAACGCAAAAGAGTATCTCGATACCGCAAGAAATCATGCAAAAGAGACCTATAAACGCTATGAAAACCTAGTGCATATGTCAGCACAAGAGGAGGAGTAAGAGATGGATTTAACTACTAACTATATGGGTTTGGAACTCAAAAACCCTATCATTATTGGAGCTTCTCCACTGACGGCTACATTTGAGTCTATAGTTGCCCTAGAGAAGAGTGGGGCGGC
>JAYEMB010000234.1:0-1561 GCA_034717855.1 Campylobacterota bacterium | reverse complement strand
GTTCTTCAAAAGGTAGATTGTTAGTGCAAAACATTCTCTTTCGAGCTGATTCATCATCAACTATTGGTACTGGTCATATTATGAGAGACTTGGTATTAGCGTCTAAATATAAAAATGCTAATATAATATTTGCTACGCAAAATTTAGATGGAAATATAAATAGCAAAATTAAAGAGGCTGGCTATAAGATAGAGTTGTTACTATCTAATGATGTAGCAGAGTTTATAACTGTTGTTAAAAAGTATGAAGCAGACTTAATAGTGATAGATAACTACACTATAGATTTTAAGTATGAGCAGAGGCTAAAAGAGAAAACAGGCGTAAAAATCTTAGCATTTGATGATACTTATGAGAGACACCACTGTGATATAGTTTTAAATCATAATATAAGTGCGGATAAAACGAAATATAAAGGCCTAGTTCCATCGACTTGTGAACTTCAATGTGGCAGTAAGTATACTCTACTGAGAGATGAGTTTTATCAGGAGTACCCAAAACAAAGAGATACAAAAGATATAAATATTTTAATAGCTATGGGTGGAGTTGACAGTAGAGAGTTAAATATAAAAATATTAGATGCTTTAAAGAGTTTTGAAAATATAAACTTAGATGTTCTTACAACTACTGCCAACAAAAGTCTTAGCGATTTAAAAAGCTACGCTGCTGACTTTGACAATATCACTTTACATATAAATAGTTCTGAAGTAGCTAAACTTATGCACAAAAATGACTTTGCAATCTTAACCCCAAGTGTAACGGTTAACGAAGCCTACTTTATGAAACTACCTTTTATTGCTATTAAAACTGAAGATAATCAAATTGATATATACAATTACCTAAAAAACAATAATTTTTCTGTTTTAGATCACTTTAATGCTAAGCTATTGGACAAAGAGATAGAACATATGGTAAACAGAGTGCATAGTAAACTCATCAACTTTACGCAGCTGACTTTAGATGAAAAAAAGATGGTTTTAGAGTGGCGCAACAGTGAGGCGATTAAAAAATGGATGTATAATCGTAGTGATATTACATTGAAAGAACATCTTGACTATTTAGAATCATTAAATACTAAAGAGGACAGAGTCTATTTTTTACTCAAAGGCAGTAGAGACTATTTAGGAGTAGTTGATTTAACTGATATTGAAAAAGAGAAAAGTACTGAACTTGGTATTTATACAAATCCTGAACTAAAAGGCTATGGAGCACTTCTAATGAGTAAAATTATAGAGTATGCTTTTGGTGAATTAAATCTCAAGACATTAAGAGCTAATGTCTATAATGACAATCTAAAAGCTATAACTCTTTATGAGAGGTTTAACTTTAAAACTGTCGATATAGTAGAAGATAAAAATGGAAAACTACAGAGTATGGAGTTAAAAAATGAAGATAGGTAACTTTGATTTAGAAAAAGATGGAACATATATTATTGCTGAACTTAGCGCAAATCATGGTGGTAAGATATCTATAGCTAAGGATACAATCAAAGCAGCTAAAGAGATAGGTGCAAACGCAATAAAGTTGCAAACCTATACAGCGGACACACTCACCTTAGACTCTG
>JAYEMB010000233.1:0-1574 GCA_034717855.1 Campylobacterota bacterium | reverse complement strand
CTCTGAAAAACGCGATAGGAACACCCCAGTCACGCTGACGAGAGATACACCAGTCTGGACGGTTTTCAACCATAGAATTAAGTCTGTTTCTACCAGTCTCAGGTATGAAAAGAGTCTTTTCAACTTCACTAAGTGCGATATTTCTTAGTGTTTTGTCCTCGCCCTCAGGTTTTTCATCTACAGAGATAAACCACTGTTTTGTCGCTCTAAAGATTAGAGGTGTATGGCTTCTCCAACAGTGTGGGTATGAGTGAGTGAACTTAGAGTCTTGAAGGAGTGCGTCTCCTAAGAGTTCTAAGATTCTGTCATTACATTTAAAGATAAGTTTGCCAACAAACTCTTCAGGGTTTGGAAGTAGTTTCTCTTTTACAACTGTCTCATCATAACATCCAGTCTCATCAACCGGCATCACAACTTCTAAATCATACTTTAGTCCAACACGGTAGTCATCTTCACCATGACCTGGAGCTGTATGGACGCCACCAGTACCACTATCCATAAGAACGTGGTCGCCTAAAACTACTTTGGAAGTTCTTTGGTTTAGTGGGTTGATAGCTACTTGGTTTTCAAGTGCTGCTGCGTTTATCTCTTGTGCTATCTCACCTTTTACTACACCTGACTCTAATAGAGACTCAAAAAGAGCCTTTGCTACGATATATCCATCAGTTGTAAGAACATATTTCTCTTGGGGGTGAAGAGAGATACCAGTATTTGCTGGAAGTGTCCAAGGTGTAGTTGTCCAGATAACTAAGGCAGCTTTTTTACCAGCTAAATCAGCTTTAACCTTTGCTTCATCACTTAGTTCAAACGCAACATAGATTGAGTGAGACTCTTTATCTTCATATTCAACTTCAGCTTCGGCAAGTGCAGTTCTCTCAGCCCATGACCAGTAAACAGGTTTACTTCTCTCAATCAAAAGACCTTTTTTAGCAACAGAACATAGGGTACGGTAGATATTTGCTTCAAACTTATAATCCATAGTCACATAAGGTTTTTCCCAATCAGCCAAAATACCAAGAGTCTTGAACTCCTCTTTTTGGATATCTACAAACTTGGCTGCGTGAGCACGACAAAGCTCTCTTACTTTTGAGACTTCTAAAAGCTCTTTTTTCTTTTTTCCACCAAGTTTTTTCTCAACTTGCTGCTCGATTGGAAGACCGTGACAATCCCAACCCGGAGTGAAGCGTACAGATTTACCATCAAAGTAGTTATGTTTAACAATGATATCTTTTAAAACTTTGTTAAGTGCGTGACCGATATGAATATGTCCATTTGCGTATGGAGGTCCATCGTGAAGTGTGAAGCTCTCGGCATCTTTACGGTTAGCTTTCATTTTCTCATAAACTTTTGCTTTATCCCAAGCAGCATAGCGTTTAGGTTCGTTATTTATTAGATTGCCACGCATAGCAAAATTTGTAGTCGGTAAAAGTAGTGTATCTTTGTAGTTCATCTGTACCTCGAAATAATTTCTGAATTGTATAAAAGTTTTGGATTATATCTCTTTATCATTTAAAAACTTCTTTTAATGGTACTAATATTGCTAGAACTAAGTAAAATAACTATTTCTCAAAAAA
>JAYEMB010000232.1:6152-7303 GCA_034717855.1 Campylobacterota bacterium | reverse complement strand
AAAAAAAGTTCATACTGTTACAAAAAGTTATCAAAATACCTATAAAAACAACATAAATAGTTTTTTTATAATCTATTTAATTATTATACTTCTAATATCTTGACTTATAAATATTATAAAAAATAATACTACTTCTAAATTCTGACACTCATAATTAGACCAAGTAACCTGCACCTCAACTATATTTGGATACTCTTTCTTTATGAAAACCAAACACTACTCCTATCTTCTTGTTTTAGCAATGCTACTTTGGGGTGGTGGATGGACAGCTCTCAAAATACTCACCTATGAGTTACCAATGGATGTGATAATATTCTGGCGTTTTTTCATTATGAGTATCTCTTTTATACCGATTCTCTACTTTTTTAAAACAGCTCTCACTCTAAACTCAAACAGTTTAAAATATATAGCAGGTAGTTCTGTTTTAAACATTGCGTTTATGGTCTCCTCATTTTTAGGTATCAAGTATGGTCTTGCTGGTGCGGGAAGTGTCATCATCACCACTCTTAGCCCTGTCGTGACCTTTATCTTAGTCGCTATTATATTTAGAAAAAGAATAGATAAGAGTCAATACTTTGGTCTCTCTCTTGGTATTCTCGGTGGTGTAGTCTTGCTCCAGCTCAACGATATAAACCTCTTTTTCAACGGCTCAAACATATACTTTTTGCTCTGCGCAATTATCTGGGCTGGTGTGACTATTCTTTCACAACACTCCCAAGCTCATATCCATCCTATACATTATAGTTTCTTCATATCTGTGATAGCAACTTTTGTCTCTTTTATATATGCTTTTAACTCTGACTTAAGTGCTGTATTTTCTCAAGGCTGGAAGTTCTGGACTGCTATGATTTATTTGGCAGTCTTAGGGCAGACGGTTGCGACAACTATATTTTTCATGGCATCTGGTATCTTAGGAAGTGAGAAAACTAGCTCCTTTATGTTCTTAGTACCACTCTTCGCTCTACTCTCTGCATGGCTTATTTTAGATGAACCTCTGCAGATGCATATAATCATCGGTGGTGCTATTAGTATCATCGCTATTTTATTTGTAAACAAAAAGACAAACTGACGATAAAACTCCCTACTTTAATATATTTATAACATCAAAAGTAGTAATATATTGCATAACTAATTATGATTAAAAGGCTTGT
>JAYEMB010000232.1:0-6052 GCA_034717855.1 Campylobacterota bacterium | reverse complement strand
AAGAGGGTACTTATCTTAGGTGGTGGATTTGCTGGTGTTGAAGCTGCGATATATTTACGTAAAGAGAACTATGACGTTTGCTTAGTAACAGATAGAGACTACTTTTATATCTATCCAACCTCAATTTGGATACCGACTAGCGAGAGCTCATTTGAAGATGTCTGTGTCGACATGAAAGAGCTCAGAGATGCTCACGGTTTTGAACTTGTCATCGACTCTGTGGAGAGTATATCTGTAAAAAACGCAGAGGTTAAGCTTGGCAGAGGAACTATTCACAACGACTATGACCATCTAGTTATCGCTATGGGTGCGCATAAAATGAAACATACTGGTTTAGAGAACACTCTCTCTATTTGTGGTGCTCCAGAGCAATCAATCGCTCTAAAACACAAGGTAGATAAAATCGTTGCCATGGGTAAAGGAAATATCTGTTTCGGTTTTGGTGGTAACCCAAATGACTCCTCTGCAGTTCGTGGAGGTCCTGGATTTGAGCTACTCTTTAATGTTCACAATCTCCTGAAAAAAAAGGGTATCAGAGAGAACTATAACCTCACCTTCTTCGCACCGATGGCAGAACCCGGTAAACGCATGGGACCAAAATCATTTAAGATGATGAATAAGATGTTTGGTATGCTAGATATCAACCAGCACTTTGGTAAAAAGATAAAGATGTTTGAAAAAGATGGCATCATTTTTGAGGATGACTCAAAACTCGACTCTGATTTTACAATGTTTATTCCTGCAGGTGATGGACATGAGGTTATTAAAAATTCAGACTTACCACTAAACGCAGCTGGTTTTGTCAAAATAGATGACCACTGTGAAGTTAGATTTTCAGACGTGGACACTTTTTGTGATGGTGAAGATATGAGTAGACCTCACAATATATATGCGATTGGTGATGTGGCAGCTCTTGAGGGTTATGACTGGAGAGCAAAGCAGGGTCATATCGCTGAAGTTATGGCTAAAAATGTCGCACACAATATAAAAGAGAGAGATAGCGGCGGAGAGTCGTTTTTAGGCTATCATGAACATCTCAATATCCTCTGTGTTATGGATACTGGAAATGGTGCTGCCTTTGTCTATCGGGATGATAAACGTGCTTTCATGTTTCCAATGCCAATCGTAGGACACTGGCTAAAAAAAGGTTGGGGATTATATTGTCGCTACTCGAAACTGGGCAAAATTCCAAGAATACCAGGGATGTAGTTCCCTAGCTCTCTACACTCTCTTTCTCTTTGCGTTTTGCCTTCATCTTGCGTTTTGCAAGTTCACGCATATCTTCTGTCGTATCACTCTCATCCATAATCTCAACACCAAGAATGGTCTCAACACAATCTTCTAAGGTTAAGATACCCTCTGTCTGATCGTAGTTATCCATTACTAAAAACATATGGTCTTTTTTAGCTATTAAAAGGTCTAGCGCTTTAGAAACAGGAATATTTTCATTTATTGAGAATATCTCTTTTTTTATCGAACCTATGGTTACACTATCATCCTCAAGCGCCTGCTTAAAGATTTTTTTTGTAAGAACCAAACCTGTCACATCTTCTATACTACTCTCATAGACCGGAATACGAGAAAATTTAAATATAGCCTGCTGCGTTTGTATAACCTCTTTGATAGTCATGTTTTCATCAATTGCAAAAACAACACTTCTTGGAGTTAAAACTTCCGAGACTTTGATGTTGTCAAGGTTTAAAATATTTTCAATTACATCAGACTCTTTCTCATCGATAACACCCTCATCTTCACTTAGAAGCATACTCTCTAAAAGTTCCTCTTTTGTCAATGTATGGGCATCACCCTTACCTTTAGATATTTTGTCCGTAACAAAAAGTGTTGTTAAGATAATAGGGTATGTAATCCAGATAAATATTCTGATGAAGTGAGCTGAAAGAGGAGCTAACTCTTTCCAGTATACAGCACCAATTGTTTTAGGAATTATCTCAGATAAAAAAAGTATAGCAAAAGTCATAATCATAGAGATAATAACAACTGCATCATTTCCAAAAAGTTTAGCTGCCTGAGCTCCAACTGCTGCTGCACCAAGGGTGTGAGCGATAGTGTTTAAAATCAATATCGACGCGATTGACTTACTAATGTTCTCCTTATGAAGACGCAAAAGTTTTCCAACAGTCGGCTTCTCTTTTTCAAGAACCGCTATATATGACATATTAACAGAGAGAAGCACCGCTTCAAGTACTGAACACAAAAATGATATTCCCACTGCAAGAGCGAAATATAGTATCAATAAATCCAAGTTTTCCAAAATCCTTTTAAATAATTATAATAAAATTGCTGTAGCAAGCCCTAAAAAGCTAAAGAAACCTACGACATCTGTTACAGTTGTTAAAATAACTGTACTTCCAATGGCTGGATCAACAGCCATTTTTTTTAAAAATAGAGGTACCGTAGCACCAAAAAATCCAGCTATAAAGAGGTTTATTAGCATACTAAGAGCAATAACCACTCCAAGCATACTCATATCAAACCAAAGGGCTGCTATAACTCCCATAATCACAGCAAAAACTACTCCATTACCAAGAGATATCAAGACCTCTTTTTTAATAATCCGCATAGCATCACCCTGAGAGATATCACCCAGAGCCAACTGTCTTACAACAACTGTAAGAGTTTGAGTACCTGCATTTCCACCCATAGAAGCAACTATAGGCATAAGAACAGCGAGCGCAACCATACTCTCTAGCGTATCTGCAAAGAGACCAATCACCAAAGATGCAGCGATAGCTGTAAAGAGATTCAGACCAAGCCACGTGGCACGCTTGCGTCCTGCGTTTAATATCTCATCATCCTCTTCTGCCTCATCATCAACACCGGCTAGATTATACATCTGCTCAGTTGCATGTTCATTGATAATATCATAGATGTCATCTGAGGTGATACGACCTAAAAGAACACCATACTCATTTGTTATGGCTAAAACAGAGAGGTCATACTCTTCAAAAATATGTACAACATCTTTAATATCATCAATATCCTGAGCCTTAATAGGTTCAAAACTCTCTTCACTCGCTTCGATGTTTTCGATAACGCTTTTAGAAAAGTCAAAAATCAGCAGGTCATCTAAACCAACTGCATATCTAAGTCTATTGTCTTCGCTCTTAATAAAGAGATTTTGAACATTCTCAATCTCATTCTCTTTTCTAAGGCGGGCAAACCTTTTGATAACATCTTGAACAATCTCATCTTTATATGCAGTAAATAACTCAAACTGCATATAAGAACCAGCTTCATTCTCTTCATAATTATGAAGCTTGGTAATCTCCTCTTTGTCATCTTCGCCAAGTGTCTCAAAAACTTTAGAGGCTTTTGTCTTATCAAGCTCTTGAAGCTCCTGCATAAACTCAGCCTGATCATCAGACTCAAGCTCTGTTACTGCATGTGAGAGCTCATCAACACTTAAGTTTTCAACTACATCATCAAAGAGTCTATCTGGAAGAGCAAGAGCAACATCACCCAAGAGATCTTTAGGTACTAGCTTTAGAGCATCAGAAAATTCACTATCATCTAGCTGCTTTAAAATTTTTGCTATTTCTGATGGGTGCATCTCACTAACATCGTGAGCATTCAAGTACTCTTCAAGCTTATTCATTGGTGCAATTATAGCTAATTATTCTGCGCTATTACTTATCATATTGTGTTAATCCATTTTATTCTATTTAAAGAACTTTTTCTACTGGATTTTGTTGGCAATCTCATCTGTTAAGTCTATATATACTTTTGCATACATACCCGGAAAAACCATGTCACTCTTCTTCTCAAAATGGACTCTAATCTTAAAAGTGTGTGCCATCGGATTTGCACTTGGAACTATCGCTTTGATGAATCCTGATGCTCTATAGTTAAGTGAAGGAATTTTAATCTCTACTACTTTGTTGCGTCTCACATATTTCAAATCAGACTCAGCAACTTCAGCCTCTATCTCAAGGTGATCCATATCAACTAAAATCATTGTCATCATACCTGGTGCTACCATATCACCAACTCTGATTCTTTTATCTACAAGTATTCCGTTATTTGGGGCTTTTACTTTTAAGTAGCCTGCTATAGTTGCAAACTGTTTTGACTTTTCACTTGCCTGTTCCACTAAAACCTGTACAGACTCAATCATAGAACTCAAATCATCAGCAGCTTCATCTAAATCATTCATGCTCTCTCTAAAGTCAATCTTCATCATCTTTTTTCTATCGCGTTTTAGTTTGCGTTTTTCATGTTTGTTACGGCTCAACCTTGTCTTATAAACATCGAGCATCAATTTTGCTTGTTCAAGTGCCAAGTCAGCTTGTGATTCCATGATGTCAAACTCAGCTGATTCTAGTTCAAAGAGAACATCCTCTCGCTGAACACTGTCACCAACCTCGAAGTTAACCTTTTTTACATAACCCATATATCTTGCAGGTATCATCTTTTGGTTGTTAGATATAACCGTTCCGGTTAAAATAAGCTCTCCTGAGAAAAGCGAAGTAAGCGTTACAAAAAGTAATAAAATATATCTCATGTTCTCAAGCCTACCAGTTACGAGTTTCTCTGTGACACTTCATGCACTGACCCATAATTTTTGTGTAAGCCTGCACTGCTTGTGTTGAATCTCCATCTTTCATTCTCTCTAAAATATCTATCGATCTTCTGTTAATATTTTTAACTATTTTGTTAGACATCTGAATCTTTCGGTTCATATATCTTGTCAAAACATCCTTTTCTTGAATCTCCTCTAAAGGTGGCTGCACCCGTGATACAGCAGATGATAGTTTTGCTACACCAGCTTCAACTGTTGAGTAGTTGTTATAGAAAAAACCACTCTGAATAATATTCATAGCGCTCGCCATTTCGTTCATATCATTGATTCTATCTGCCATTGTATAAGGTTTAGCCAAAAGTATGCTTGAGCTAACTGCTAACATTAATAAGAGTTTTTTCATGAAGATCCTTTGATTTGCATTTGAAAGTATTATAGCTAAAAATAATATAAATAAGTCACACAAAATTAAAAATTCTAATACTACAAAACAAATTTCGTTAAGTGTGATATTTTAAAACATTATAATCACTTATTACAAAAAATTATCTTGCTTTCAGTTGCGTTTTAGCTCGAAAGGGTTATAGTTTTTCTAGTTCATGTTCAAATAAAGGGGAAATAAATGACAAAAAGATTAGTAATAAGTACAGTTGCAGCTCTTGCACTTACAACAAGCCTATCGGCAGATTTTAGTTTTGGAGACATGTTTAAAGACATGAAAGATGGAGTTACTTCTATGAGTAAGGATGCTAAAGAAGCGAGTCAATCAGCTGTTGATGGTGGTGTTGAAGTTTCTAAGAGTGGTGAGCGTACTGTAACAAGTGTAAGCCATGATGCAAAAGACACAGCTGTTAAAGCGTCAGATGATCTTAAAACTGCTGAAATTGCTACTGTAAAGAGTGGTTCTGACACTACAACTGGTATCTCTAAAGATTTAAGAGACTCTACTATAGAAGTTGCTGAAGATTCTAAAGACTCAATCAGTAATACTACTAGAGATTTTAAAGATAGCTCGACTATGGCTACTAAAGATTTCAAAGATTCAACTGTTGCAGTTTCTCATGATGTAAATGATGCTACTAAAAATGTATCTAACAACTTAAATGATTCTACTAAGACTACGTCAAACAATCTTAACGACTCAACTAAGACTACATCAAACAACTTCAATGATTCTACAAAGACGATTTCAAACAATGTAAATGACTCAACAAAAACGACGTCAAACAACTTGAATGATTCTACTAGAACTATCTCTAATGATTTAAGAGATTCATCTAACACTGCTTCTAATAATGCTAACGATTCTACTAAGACTGTATCAAATGACTTAAGAGACTCTTCTAACACTGCTAGTAACAACGCTAATGACTCTACTAAGACTATCTCTAACAATGCAAATGACTCAACTAAAACTGTCTCTAACAACTTAGACGATAGCACTAGAAGTATTTCAGAAAACGCAAATGATTCAACTAAGTCAGTTTCTAATAACATCAACTCTGATGATTA
>JAYEMB010000231.1:0-1595 GCA_034717855.1 Campylobacterota bacterium | reverse complement strand
AGCTCTGCATCATCTATGTAGTTCGGCTCTGTAGAGTTGATGTGACATGAAAAGCAGGGGTTATGAACTATCGATGAGTCATCTTCCTCAGTTTTTGTATAACACTGGGATGTGACATAGGCTGCTGAATTGTTTCTAGAGAGAGTAGTTTTAAAATCTATCTTGATAGGCGTTACTACTATTTTTTCACTCTCTTGTATTTCTTCACTCTCTTGAGTCTCTTCTATTACTTGAGGGTTATTCTCTACATTACTGCTCGAATTGTTGCAACCAAGAATTGTAAAAATCCCAACACTAAAAAATAGTATCTTCCCCAAAGAAGGGAAGATTTTAGAGCTATTTAACTTCATAAATAACCGTTGAACCACTAACTTCATAAGATACTAAAAGTAGATCTTTTGCGTTTGGAGCTTCAGAAGCTGGAATAAACTTCATACCCTCTGGAGAGATATCATTGTCTGTGTGTGTCACAACATAATCAACAAACTCAGGAGCTTGTGGGTTGCTAACATCATAGATAACGATTGAACTCTGTCTCTCAAGACCAACAAAAGCGTAAACTTTACCGTTTGAGAGTGTACCTACAGCGATAGCTTCAGGCTCAGCACCTTTGTTACCACTTCTACCATCCATCTCTGCATCATCTTGGTTAAATAGTTTAGGCTCATACTTAGCTACAAGTTTAGATATAGAGTCACCACTATCCCAAACTAAGTCACCATTTGTGTCCCAGATAGAGAAACTTCTACCACCAAAAGTATAAAGTTCAGTAGAAGTAGAGATGTCAGTCATGATTTTTAAATCATTTTCATCTATATATGCATCAGCTATTGAATCATCTAAAGTATGTTTCTTGATTTTTATTTCATCTTCAAATATTACATCACCGTTTGAATCTTCATACTCTCTACCATCACCTTCATTTGCAGTAAAGAGGTAGTCTGTACTGTTGATGTTGTGAGCTACAATTGTATCTGGTTGATAAAGACCTTTAAGTCCAGGATAGTTTTTAAGAAGAATTTTTCCTTCCTCTTGGATATCTATCTTGTTTTGACTTGAGTAATCTTTTGAACCTAAAGACTTAACAGAATCTACAATTGGTGTATCAGTTGCGATGTCTATAATAGCTAAAGCGTTGTTCTCTTGTAGTGTTACATATGCTTTGTTCCCAGCAACTGCAACAAACTCTGGTTCCATGTCTAATGCAGTAGAGTCTGATGGAGTTCCACCTTTACGTACAACTGTACCATCAGCCGCAGCATTTAAGTCACCATCTACAAAACCAACCTCATTGTAAACGCCACTTGCTACTGTGATAATTCCAACAGTACCTGCAACATCATTATAGTTGCCATCTGATGCGTCTGGTTCACCTTCATTAGCAACAATAACTTTTAAACCATCTTCGCTAAACCCAACCATGTCTGGTAGGTAACCAACTGTTACTTCTTTATCGAAAGTTCCATCTGTATCAAAAATAACTACCTTACCTTTAGTTGCAACTTTATCAGCTGAAGCTACAGCAACTGCTATTTTGTCATGTGAAGTAGCTACACTTTGAATACCTGCACCATAAGGAGATAAATCTATAGAAG
>JAYEMB010000230.1:0-1600 GCA_034717855.1 Campylobacterota bacterium | reverse complement strand
AATATATGTTAAACACTTAGACAAGCGTATATTTTGTGAACTTAAAAATAGATATAAAACAATGGGGAAATATTTGTTGTGCGGGGAGTATGCAAGAGTTTTAAATTAGTGTAAAATCTAAGATTTAGAGAGCGTAAATCTAACTGTGTAAACCCACCTTCTATCTCTAAATCACTTAGTATATTTTGACATAATTTCACTGAAAAATATACTAAGCTGAGGGAAAATCTCATACCAATTTCTAATACTGTTAGCTTTCCATTTTTCTTGTTGCTCCTGTGTAGCAAGATACATAACTTTAAAAGCAGATGCTTCTGTAGGAAATGAGCCTTTCGATTTTGTTTTTCTTTTTATGGTTGCATTGAGAGATTCTATAGGGTTAGTAGTATAAATTAGTTTTCTGACAGCATCAGGATATTTGAAAAAAGTAGATAGTTCAGCCCAGTGGTTTGTCCAAGAAATAGTGATATTAGGATATTTTTTACCCCAAATATCGTTAAACTCAGTAAGTGCCAATTGAGCATCTTCTTCATTATGAGCTGAGTATACAGACTTAAGATCCTTAGCAACCGCCTTTCTATCTTTCCAAGATACAAACTTCAAAGAGCTTCTTATTTGATGAACTATACATCTTTGTATCTCAGCTTTAGGATAAACAGCTTTTATGGCTTCGTTGAAGCCATTAAGACCATCTATCGCAAAGATAAGAACATCTTGTATTCCTCGCTTTTGAATATCATTGAGAACTGTAAGCCAATATTTGCTAGTTTCATTCTCTCCAATCCAAATACCTATAATTTCTTTTTTACCTTCAAGAGTGATTCCTAGCATTATATAGGCAGCTATATTTTTAACAACTCTATCAACTCTAATTTTTAGCACTGTGGCATCCATAAAGATTATGGGGTAGATTGCATCAAGAGGACGACTCTGCCACTCATTCGCTTTTTCAATTACTTTCTCCGTAATATTTGAGATGGTTTGAGTAGAAAGTTCGTAACCATACAGGTCATCAAGATGAAGTTGTATATCTCTTACACTCATACCTTTGGTGTAGAGTGATAGAATTAGATCTTCACTCCCATCTAAAAGTACTTCTCTCTTTTTAACTAGTTGTGGCTCAAAGCTTGAATCTCTATCTCTTGGGATAGATACATCAAACTGACCATACTTAGAGTTGATTGTCTTATCGTTGTAGCCATTACGAGAGTTTGAACTGTTTGATTCTTGATGTTTATCGTAGCCTAAATGGGAAGTTAGCTCTTCTTGTGATGCAGTTTGAATTACTTCTTTGAGTATATTTTTAAACTCTGCCGTTATATCATCCAGAGATGTAATCTCTCCTGATGCTAATTGTTTTTTTAACTCTTCGTGGTTGATTAAACTCATATGTAAATCCTTAAAATAATTCACTTGATTAGTTTATCAAATGAATCTACTTTTTAAGGTTTACACAGTTTATTTTACGCTCTCTAGTAGTCGCTTACTGGTTGCCCTGTTCAGCTTTTTGTTTCTCTATCTCTTCTTGATGTTTAGACATCTCAAGTCTAATCTCATCCATTGTGTGCGGAGGAACATTGTCATCTTTCGCCCATTTCAC
>JAYEMB010000229.1:0-24971 GCA_034717855.1 Campylobacterota bacterium | reverse complement strand
AAACACACTTGTGACTCTCTCATTAAAAATTGAATCCGAAAATGGAGACTTTCTAGACGATAGTGAAAAACTCACCTATCTTCATGGCGGCTATGGGCAGATTTTTCAAAAACTTGAAGAGTCCCTAGCATCAAAACAAGTTGGTGAAACTTTTAGTCTTACACTCAAACCTATAGATGCCTTTGGTGAATACGATGAATCTTTAGTTGTTAGAGAATCACTCAAAAATCTTCCACAAGGGATTGAGGTAGGAATGGATTTAGAAGGTGAAGATGAAGAGAATGTATGGATTATTGAAAAGATAGAAGATGGATACGCTACGCTTAATGCTAACCATGAGCTAGCAGGCATAACCCTTGTGCTCTCTGGAGAGATACTAGAGTTACAACACCTTTCTAATGAAGCGGTTCAAGAAGTTCTCAATATGGAACATGAGCATTAAGTAAAATTAAAACTCCATCTCTACTTCTTTTGATTTTTGAATATAGAGTAAAATATTTGTAAAGCAGTATTGATCTGCTTCTTCTATACCCTCTTCTTGATACTCTAACAGATAATCAAATCCCTCTAGTGTAATATTTTTAACTTTTTTGAGATGAATAAGATAAAACAGCAAATCAGCTAAATCACTAACCGGAATTATTTCTCTATAATCTTTACCAAACTCACTTATATACTCATCACATATTAGCTCATTTGACATAAGAAGCATCCAAAGTATAATCTTATCTACCTTTTGGGGTGGCTTTACCTTGTTTAAAAAAGTATCGTATATCTCTTTTTTTTGAGAGATCTCTTCAAGTTGTTCATTAGCTTGTGCTATTAGAAAGTCTATTCTCTCTTCACTAATTTTCTCATTTTTATAACCATCTAGTACTGTTGTTGAAATTTGAAATGTATGCATTATTTCTCTTTTAATTTAATATGTAATTATTACAAGATATTCTGAAAGTTTCTTTTAACCGGTACTCTACCTTTTTCAAAGTATTCGAAAAAAGGTATAATATAAAATCTATAGAAAGGTTATCAATGTCATATAAATTAAGAGTACTTCTATTAACTGCTTCCTTATTTCTAAGCATGAACACTGTTGTTTATATTATCACTCAAATAAATCAAGAAGAGAGAGTTAAAACAACTCTTGAAAGTCATGTAGATAAGATTAAGACACATTATGAGATAGTTCTTGAACATCAAAAGCTAATTGCAAGTGCTATACATAAAACAACTGTTATGCAAGAGAATGCGGTCGATATATTTTCAAAAGCAAGCAAGACTTCTAACAAAAAAGAGAGAGATGATTTAAGACAACAGCTTTATAATCTATTAAAAACTAAGTACGAAATTATGAAAACCAAAGGTGTCCTTCAATACCATTTTGTTTTTCCTGATAACACCGTATTTCTTAGAATGCATAAACCCTCCAAACATAGTGATGATTTAAGTTCAGTCCGTTTTGACTTTAAAAACACAAATGAGACAAAAGATATTGTAAGAGGTCTCTCCCCTGGAAAGACTGCGCACGCTTTTAGAAACATCTATCCTGTATACGATAAGGAAAAAAACTATATAGGTGCTCTAGATGTAGCATTTCCAAGTGAAGTATTACAAGACAGTCTAACTTCAATTAGTAATCTGCACACACACTTTATCATTAGTAAACATGTATTTGATTTCAAATCATGGCAGAGAGACGACATGCAACTCAAGTATCAGCCAAGTGCTGAATATAATGAGTATTTTTTAACTATGACAAAAAATCATAGTATTGAGGGCTGTATTACCTCTTTATCGAAAAAAATTCAAAGCCATGCAAAATCTATTAAAGACAATATAGTTAATGAAAAAGAGTTCAGTCTGTTTTTTATGGATGAAGGAAAAGCTCTAGTAGCCTCCTTTTTACCTATTAGTCATAATATTACAAATCAGACTATAGCTTGGCTAGTAACGTATGAAGAAGACAAATTTATTACAAAAACTCTACAAGGTAGTACCTACATAAGAGTGAGTGCTTTTTTTCTGTTTTTACTCTTAGCTTACTTCATGTATAGAATCCTTAATCAAAAAGAGATTTTAAATCTAAAAGTAAATTCTAAAACAAAAGAACTACAACTGTTTAATCAAAACCTTGAGCAAAAAATTAAAGATGAAGTCGATAAAAATATTCAGAACGAACTACTCCACTCAGATGAAATCACTAAACATCTTAATAAAGAGAGATATCTGCGTACAATTATGTCGACAGTATCAGATATAAACCAATACTTAATTACCCTAAACTCCCTTGAAGAACTACTGCAAACCACATGTGAACGTTTTGCCAAACAGCACTACTATAAGTTTTGTTATATAGGGCTCATGGAAAATGGTATTTTAGCTGAAAACTATTTTTCAGCCCAAGACAAATTTGCTGAAGATTTTATGGAACAGGTAAAGGTTTTAGGAAAAGAGAAGTTTTCCAAGTGCCCGGTAAAAAGCTGTATTGATAAAAACCATGAAGTCATTATCAATGATGTTACTACTTATGATATTGACAACTCTTATCGAGAGTGGGCCAAAAAGAGTGACTTTACATCCCTAGTCTCCTTTCCTTTAAAAAAAGACTCATCTTCCAAACCATTTGGAGTTCTTGTTGTTTTCTCATCAAGAGAAGAGGGCTTTGAGATTGAAGAGATATCTATGCTCGAAGAACTGAGTGGAGATATAGGGTTTGCCATCAACTCTTTTAGACAAAATGAAGAGATTTCTGACCTTCACACTAAAATGATGCAAAACTACGAAGAGACAATTTTAGGCTTTGTTAAGATGATTGAGCAACGAGATCCATACACTGCAGGACACACTACAAGAGTTGCAAAGTACTCTAAGATGATTGCTAAAGAGATGGGATATGGGCAAGAAGATATAGATAATCTTTATAGAGCTTCTATTCTTCATGATATTGGAAAAATTTCTACACCAGACTCTGTATTGTTAAAACCATCACGTTTAAATCCACTCGAATATGAATTAATCCAAGAGCATGTTAGCGTTGGTTATGAGATGCTAAAAAGCATAGAAATCTATAAAGATCTAGCTGAGATTATGCATTTTCATCATGAACATTATGATGGAACTGGATACCCTCTAGGCCTCCAAGGAGATGATATACCAGAGCTATCAGCAATTATGTCTGTAGCAGATGCTTTTGACGCAATGACTAGCACTAGAATATACAAAAAGTGTAAAAGTGTAGAGGATGCACTTGAAGAGCTTATTGAGCTAAAAGGAGCTCAATTTAATCCAAAAATAGTTGATATAGCACTGGTAGTTTTGAAGGATGTGGAGAGTGACTTTACTATAACTCAAGACCCTAAAACAGCTATAGAGGTCGAGAGGTTAGCCTATTTTTATAAAGACTCACTCACCGGTCTCTATAATGAAAACTATCTAAGACTGCTTTTAAATCAAAAGAATTATAAAGAACACTACAATGGGTGTATATTTTTAGAAATAAGAAAATATACTAATCATCAGATGTTAGCTAATGTTTTAAAATTGATATCTACACGACTCTTAGAACATTCTCATAAGTTATCAGCTTTCAGGCATGAAAAAGACGATATAGTTTTACTGCTTACAAACACCAAGGATATTACTTTAATTATTAAGTCAATTAGAGAAGAAAAAATCTTAGAAGAATACGGAGTTGAACTCAGCAGTCAAAATATTGATCTTGATGATTTATCTAAGCTTATAAGTAGTATAGAGTAGTTTTATATTTCAATTATGATAGACAAATTTTGACAACCATTCTTTTACTCAAGATATGATATACTAGTATAACTATGCCAAAGAGGACTTATTATTAATTTATCATTTAAATTAAAGCTACATGTTACTTTCATCATTTACGGTCTTTTACTAGTTTTTTTAACTCAGTTGGTTGTATTCAAACTTCAAGAGATTAATATTAGAACATCTAGTCTTCAAAAAGCTTCTGAGACCTTTGATGAAAGAAATAAAATATTTAACTCCTACATAGAGAGCACTCAACTAAAACTTACCTCCATTAAGAATTCTAAAACATTTACTCAGTACCTGTCAAATACAAAAAACAGAACTTCTATAGAGTCCCTCTTCATAGATATAGCCAATACCTCTAAGAACATTATGCAACTTCGTTATATAGATAGTAGTGGAGTTGAAAAGATTCGTATTGATAGGGAATCATATATTTCAAAAGCTTTTCTTGTTAAAGAGCAAGAGTTGCAAGATAAAAGTAACAGATACTATTTTAAAGAGAGTATTAATAGCGATGAAGGTCTGTTTTGGCACTCTAAACTTGACCTAAATGTAGAACATGGCAAAATAGAAAAACCTATAAAACCTGTACTAAGAATCGCCACACCTATCTATTTTGAAGGTAAAAAATCTGGTATATTAATTATAAATATATTTATGAAACACTTCTTAAAAGATTTAACTAAAATACCAATATACAATATATACCTATTTGACAATGAAGGAAATATTTTAGTTGACTCTGTACATAAACACTGTTGGAGTAAATATCTAGAAACCAATGCAACTATCTCTTCGCACTTTAAAGATGAGTATATAGATATACTCTCTAAAAATGAGTATTTTGGAAAAAATATCTACTCAAACAGACTCTCTTTAGATAATGGCGAAAATATTCATATGATTATAGAGCCAAAAAAAGATTATATTAAAAATGAGCTCATAGATATTTTATATGAGTTAGTGTGGATTATGTTAGCAGTAGTCCTACTCTCTTTTCCTTTCTCCTATCTATTTTCAAGAATACCTAGTAAATTAAAAGCTCAGGTAGATAAACAGAAATATGAGCAAGATATCCTTCTTTCACTTTTTGATTTGAGTGATGCCAGTCTAGTTAAATGGAATAATGACGAGAAGTGGAGTATCAATTTTGTTTCAAAAAGTATCTCTAAACTATTAGGGTACTCCTATGAAGATTTAAAAAACAATAAAATAACTTATGCTTCAATTATTCACAAAGATGATATAAATCATGTAACAGAAGAAGTTACTAAAGCGATAGAAGAACAGGTCTATTTCTTCAAACATAACCCGTATAGAGTTATTACAAAAGATGGCACAACAAAATGGATTTTAGATTCTACTGTAATTGTTAGAGATAAAAATAATGAGATCATAAATTTTGTAGGCTATTTAACAGATATTAGTGAGCTCAAAATTAAAGAGATTGAACTCGAAAACATATCAAAAACTGATCAGCTTACAAAAATATCTAACAGAATGCACCTTGATGATATTTTACAAGATCAATACCACCGTTTTTATAGAAATAATGAGCTCTGTAGCATAGTTCTTATAGATATAGATTATTTTAAACTTGTCAATGACCAATATGGACATCTGATAGGGGATAGTGTATTAATAGAGTTTGCATCAATTCTAAAATCATCTCTCAGAGCTGAAGATATTGTTGGTAGATGGGGAGGTGAAGAGTTTTTAATCATTCTACCTCATACAAATTTAGAACAGGCTATGCAGCTGGCTGAAAAACTCAGAGTAACAATAAGCAATCATATATTTACTACTGTGAAGCATAAAACAGCCAGCTTTGGTGTAGCGACATTTGAACAGGGAATCACTATACAGACTCTTCTTGACACCGCAGACAGTGCACTATACCAATCAAAAAACAGTGGTAGAAACTGCATAACATCTTCTCAAGAAGTTATAGATGATTAATGAGACAGTTTTAAACTATATACTACTTTTTATTTTACTTGAGTTAGTTGAAGTGAGTTGGCAAAAAGCACCAACAATAATGGGTATGCTCATCCGTATGTACCAGCACTATAAAAAGAGTGTTATTCTCTTTTTAATTATGCAGCCTACTTTTTACTTTACCATCGGTTTTGCTATTTTAACAGACTACTCTGCAGCTTCTCTTTTTCTTGTTTTCATCAAAACATTTGATATAGCTACAAAAATACTACTCATAGAACAGGTATTTATAAAAAAAGAGCTCTCACAAGATTTAAGTTTAGTACTCTTGGCACCTATAAATGCGTTTTTACCTTACATAGGGGTAGTTCTTTACCCTATCCTAATAGCATTAGCTATCTAGCTCTGTGTAACCACTTTTAAGTTGTGCTTTTTTACTCAACATTTGAACACTCTGTGTTATATCCTCATCGGCAATGTGATAGTGCTCGTGAAGTTTTTCCAGTGAGCTGTCAATCTTCTGTGTCAACTCTTTACCCAGCAGGTCTATTTGATTTTTCATAGAGTCTATCTGTTCATCTTTTGATACAGATATTTCATGTGATATCTGTGCTAGTTGCGATTGTGATTTCACGTAATCAGCCTTAATCATCTCTATCTCACCCATCAACTCTTTTGCTGCTGAGTAGATATCATGAAGTCCATCATTTTGCTTCTCTAGCTCATCCATTTTATTTGCCGAGAGAGACATCTGCTTCATTATCATCTCACTCTGAGTTCTGATATTGTTCAGAGTAGAGTCACCCTCATGGAGTGAAGTCTTTACACTCTCCGCATGGGACTTAAGGGCTACTATCTGGTTTTCAAATGCCTTTGTGACACCGGAGAGCTGTTGGAGTGTATGCTTCGTTATAGCCTTAGCAATATCGTCTGAAACATTTTTCATACTCTCTAAATTCTTTTTCAACTCTTCTAAATCATCTGTGATATCTAACCTACTATCTACAGCCTTACTCAAAGTCGATTTAAGTTGATTGTAGTGATCCTGTTCTGCAACACGAAGAATATCTATATGTTTATGCACTACATTATCTAACTCAGGCATCTGAACCTCTGTAAAGTGTTCAAACTCCTTTGATACATTTTTGTGCCACGAGTCCATCTCATCAAATTTACTTAAAAACTTTGTCTGATTTTCTCTAATGGCATCAAGTGCTTTTATATCATCTTGAAATTTTCTACGCACCTCTTCTTGAACTTTTAAATCTTCTTGTTGAGAATTGTTCATTCTGCTTTCAAGTTCTGACATAAACACTTTAAGTCCACTAATCTCACTCACTAAAACTTTAGAGAACTCATCTTTACTTCTTGCGTTTTGTGACTCCTGCGTTTGATGCATGATATTCATAACTATATAGAGTAGTAGGGCTACAAGAAGAGGGATTAAGGACTCCCTTAAAAGAAGAATCACATCAGCAGTGTCAGGGTGAAGTATGAAGTGTATAACAGAGCTGATAGAACCTATGCCTATCATCAATGGAGCGTAGTTTATTTTGTTTGGTTGTTTTAAAATCGAAATCTGTCTCAGAAAAAGGAGTGTCATAAACGCAAAGGCTATAAGTAGGTCAATGTCAAACATAATTTATCCAATATTATAATATTGAGATATTCTATCATAAATTTTTATAAAACTATCTCTAGGACCTCTTTTGGATTTTCCACCATCTTATCATGTGTACCATCTGGAGAGAAACCCCATCTAGCAAAAATAGAGTCTATCCCTGCGTTTTGAGCACTCAGCATATCTTTTGAGTTATCTCCAATCATCCAAGCTTTATGTAGCTCTTTATCAAAGCTGTAGTGATTGAGTATCTCATTTAACATCTGAGGATCAGGTTTTGACATCTTCACTCTATCTGCACCTATAATCACATCAAACATCTCATCTATGCCTAAAGAGTTGAGCATTCTATGAGCGAAGATTGTTGGTGCATTTGTTGCAACTGAAAGTTTCACGCCAGAGGAGACTAAAGAGTCAAGTAACTCTTTTATCCCTTCATAAAGATAAGGGTTTTGCACACACTGTTTATAGTAGTGCTGCTCAAAAACAACTCTATCACTATCTTCATAATCCTGCGTACCATAAAAAAGTTTCGGAAGATTTCTCACTTCCATGTTGATAGCTTCCACAATAAACTCTTCACTCAAAGGCTCTAAATTATAATGTAAATCTCTTATGTGGTTCACAGAGATAGTTATATCTTTTTTTGAGTCTAATAGCGTTCCATCCATATCAAAAATAACAACTTTCATCTTAGCCTACTTCATCTTCTCATATATCTCTTGCAGAGCATCTACAAACGAGTCACTATCATTTGGACATCTACAAACGCGGTACTCTTTAAAACCGAGCTCTTCTGCAATCTCTCTATACTCTATCTCAAGCTCAAAATCTGTCTCAGAGTTATCAATCGTAAACGCAATAGGAAAGATTATCACTCCCCTGTTTCTGACCGTTTTAAGTTTATCTTCCAGAGATGGTTTGAGCCACTCCATCGGACCAACTTTTGACTGATACGCCAAGTGAGTCTCATGAAAATCCATTCCCTCTTTTTGTAGCATTGCGTTTAAGAGTTCGATGTGTCTATTTACATGTTTCTCGTAAACATCACCCGCATCTACAATCTTTTTAGGAAGTCCATGAGCAGAGAAGATTATGTCAAAGTCTCTATACTCAGCACCATCCATCTTATCTTTGATACTCTCAATAATCGACCTGTTATAAGACTCATTTTCGAAGTAGTGTTTTATCTCAACTAAAAGAGCTGAACCCTCACTGTCATGATAGTGCTCTTCAAAATCCTCTAGTGATGATTTAGTTGTTGTTGTTGAGTATTGAGGATACATCGGAATGAGGTATATTTTATCTATATCTTCTGCGTTTAGTCTCTCAATAACCTCAGATGCAAAAGGAGGTGTATATCTCATAGCAAAGTCAACTATAACACTCTCACCAAGTCTAGTTTGGAGTTTTTCTACAAGACTCTTTGTATGTCCAACTATAGGTGATTTTCCACCAAGTTCTCTATAAATCTCTTGAGAAGATTCCGTACGAGAGAAGGTTATCATTCCCCCTACAAACTTTCGCAACAAGTTACTCTTCATAGTTAAAATATTTTTATCATTAAACATATTTGTTAAAAACATCTCAACCTCTTCGAGATTGTTGGGTCCACCCATGTTTAGTAGTATTACAGCTTCTTTTTTCAAACTATTTTTCCTCTTTCACTCTTAAACTTACTTCATACATATACTGTTGCAGAGGAAGCATATCTTCATATATCTTATAGAGAGTCTCTATAAGTTTCTCGCCATCTTCTATCAGATGAGGGTCAAGAACTTTAACAGTTGCCATCCCCTTGTAGAGACTCAAGTCAGAACTTGGCATCTCTGCTTTAAAACCTTTTGGATAGCGTTTATAGCCCTTTTCTAAGTGAGTGTAACCTTTTGCTCGTATCGAGGCTAAAAGTTTATCTAGCTCAATGCGTTTTGACTCATCTTTTATATACTCACGGTAAGCATCTAACATAGGTTTTTCAAACCATCTCACACCAGTAGCTACATAGAGCTCTTTTGGAGAGAAATGCATATAAAAAGATGAGCTCTGCATCCTCTTATTATTACCTTGCCAGAAAATCACACCAATTCTATGTTTGATGGGTTCTTTATTTGCACCCATACGTCGAGTGTCTCTGTAGATTCGGTAGAGTGATTTGTTTATTTTAGGTACTGCGTTTATTGTTGGTTCAAGTGCTTGAAGGTGTTCACCCATCTCAACTACAAAAGCGCGAGATGGATTTAGAATAAGTTCTTCATACTCTTTTCTATGAGCTTCAAACCACTCTTTATTGTTGTTTTTTCTAATAGAGTCTAAAAAAGGAAGTGTCTTTTTAGAAAATCCTTTAAACTCCAAGTTTTATTCCTAAACTATCTTTCTGTTTCTAAACGCAAGTGCAATGATTAAAAATATAATTGCATAAGTCACAGGGACAAAATCAGGGATTGGTACAGGGTCACCTTTTGCATACGAGTGAAGACCTGCTAGATAATAATTCACACCAAAGTAAGTCATAATTACAGACGTAAATGATAGAAGTGAAATAACACTAAAGTTAAACTCGCTGTATAAAGACTTGATAAATCTCAAGTGAACTACAACTGCGTAGATTAAAATCGTTACAAGTGCCCAAGTCTCTTTTGGATCCCATCCCCAGTATCTACCCCAAGACTCATTAGCCCAAACGCCACCTAAAAAGTTCCCTATAGTAAGAAGTACTAAACCAACCATCAGAGACATCTCGTTGATTGCGTTTAGCTCTTTTATAGAGAGTGTAATCTGTCTCTCATTATTTTTAGTTCTAATCACAAACAGAATTATATTTATAAATCCAAGAAGTGCTCCCAGACCTAAGAAACCGTAACTTGCTGTAATCATAGAAACGTGAATACTTAACCAATAAGAGTTAAGTACAGGTACTAGATTTGTTACCTGTGGATTCATCCAGTTAAGATGCGCTACAAATAGGATAAGTCCAGTCAGTATCCCTGTTGATGCCATCGTCATTGGTGAGCGTTTTGAGAAGATAAAACCAGCTAAAACCGTTGCCCAACCGATATAAATCATAGACTCATATCCATTTGACCAAGGTGCATGATCTGAAATATACCATCTTAGAGCCAAACCAAATGTATGTACTAAGAAAAATAGAATCAGAAGAACAAGTGTTGTTTTAGTATAGATATCTATTTTAAATTTTGGTTTTAAAATTTTCACAAAGCTAAGGATTAAAAGTATAAAACCAACAAGCAGGTAGAGTGGATAGAGTGTCTCAAAAATATAAGCTTGGTTATAAAACATCTCTGCTTTTATTTTATTCTCACTTGGATATACCTCTGAACCGTAAAACTTCTGATACTTTACTAACTCTGTAAGTGCAGCATTACTTTGACTCCAATCTCCACTTGTTAAAGAGACATCAATAGCTGTAAAGTACTTAACAGCTACCTCTCTAAGTTTACCAGCATCACTTGGCTCAAACGTTTGTAGTGCTTCAATCGTAGCAAACCATTTATTATTTAAGTCGCCAGATTTAGGCCAAATTTTTATAATCGCACCAGTGTAAACCATATATGCTACATTTACTCTCTCATCGATTGTAAGAGCAGCTTTATCGAGTTGATTTCTATGTTTTGCCTCTTTTCTTGTAGCAGCCTCTACAAGCTCACCTAGTTTATACCCTTGCATTGAAACAGGGTCTTGAAAAAATTGAGAAAACGAAGCATACTTAGCACCCTCTTTTGCACCAATAAGCTTATTCACTTCATCACTTTTTGTTTTGATGATTTTAATATCCTGATAAGCCTCAGGCTTTATCATCATTCCAAGTACAACCTGATTTGGTGTCAGTTTTTTATCTCCAACACTTAAAGACGAACCACCATAAATCTTAGCTAATATCTCTGTTGCGAGCGTATCCATTGGTTTCATTCTACCGCCACTATCTTGAACGATAAGTTCACCAAATTTATTTGCATGCTCTTTATCAAAAGATAAAATAGTCTTGATTGCAGGATCTAGCTCTGCAGAGTATGAAGGTGTTACACCAAGTGCTAATCCAAACGCAAGTAAGATACCCAGAGCTTTATCTTCACTCGCCTTTTTAGCTTTTGCTGCAAGCTTTGAAAATCTATGCTGTTTTGAGAAAAGTGACCAGAACATTCCTAATCCTAAAAGGAAGTAACCTATATAAGATGGAAGTGTTCCCGGATCATTATTTACAGAGAGAACAGTTCCTCCCTCATCTTGGTCATAAGAGGCTTGGAAAAATCTATATCCACGGTGCTCTAAAATATTATTCATAAAAATCCTATAAGGCATCTCAACACCCTCTTCTTTATCTATTAAAACAACTTCACTAGCATACGAGGCAGGAGACATTGAACCAGGATAACGGTCAAGTTGAAAATCTTTGAGGTGTATCTCAAATGGAAGCTGAAGCATCTTTGAACCGTAAGAGAGATGTACATCTACACCGTTAATAACATTATGATACTCTTTAGCCAATCTTCCGATTTTTCCATAGATAAGTACCTCTTTAGAAGTTCCAGCTACATCTATGTTAAATCTAAAGGCATCATAACCTGGCTGTTGTGGTGAAGCATTTGGATCTGAAATAATCTTCTTTGAAGCGTGTGGTAAAAACTCACGAAGAACAAAACCACCACCATCAAAACTAAAAAGAGTTCTTGTAGTAAATGGTTCTTTTGCGTTTGCTTCTAAAGTACCGCTTTTTTGCGTATCCATCTTTAAAAAACTTAAGTTCATATCGTAGTTCATAAAGAACTCATCATTTTCAACAAAGAGAGAGATTACTTTTTTATCAAAGTTTTTACCAGAGTTAAAATCTAAAACGAAGTTGTCACTCTCAAAAAACTCACCCTCACCTAAAGTTACAGGCTCACCTCTACCGTTTCCAGTAATCATCATGTTGGCATATGCTCTACCGCTCTCATCAGCAACTGTAGTCTCCATTGCATCAGGAATATACTCAACTAAATTAACATTAACCTCTTTACCCTCAATAGTTAAAGATGAAGAGACATAATTAGTTGTTTTTTTAGAGAGGTAGAGACTCTCTGACGTTGATACTTCAGTTGTTCCTACTTTTGCATCTACATTAAAGTAAGTGTCTGTACTTATCATAGTTGATGAGCTATCACCCTCACGAATATGCATAGTTCCCTCATATCCAACATAACGAGTAATAGCTGCACCTATTATAATAACTATAAACGCAGTGTGAAAAATAAAGATTGGTGCTTTTTTAAGAGTGTACATCTTGTGCTTGTTTATGTTAAGTAGCAGGTTAATCGTTAAAAGTCCCATAAGAACTTCAAACCATCTAGCATTATATATATCTGCTTTTGCAGTTATAGTTCCATAATCATTTTCAATAAATGTAGCATATCCAATTGCAAACGCAAAGATAGACATTAAGGCTGCCATCGTTTTCATAGAGCTGAAGATTGATAAAAGTTGTTTCATAGATAAATCCCTTGATTAAAAGGGGTATTTTAGTAGAAATAACCTAATGCAAAGTTAAATTTTTTATTTGTTTAAAAAATCTTCAATATACTCAGAAATCTCACCTATTGCCTCAGTAGCTTTAGCGTAAAACACCTTCGTAAAATAGCTGTCATCTATAGCATTGCTTGGCTCTAAGTTATTAAGAATTGAGTGCTTGGCAAACTGAGCAAAATAGGTAACATCCAAAACATTACCACTCGTTCCGATGATAACAATGAGTTCGCATTCGTTTAATGATTGAGTCAAGTTAGCATATAGAGGTGCTGCCTCTCCAAAGAAGACTATGTTTGGTCTAAGCTCTCCGCCACATTCAGGGCACTGAGCGTTAAAACACTCATCTTGTTTTTTATACCCAATCTCAAAAACCTCTTCACAGGCCCTACAGCGGAGTTCTCTTAAGAATCCATGCAGATGAACTATCTCATCTCTTTGCATTCCAGCTTTTTCAAAGAGGTCATCAACATTTTGAGTTAGTACTGCTATCTCTGATGGATATTTATGCTTGAGTTCAACTATTATTTTGTGTGCATAGTTTGGCTCTTTATCCTCTATATCTTCTCGTCTCGCATCATAAAAAGCTCTTGTAGCATCACCATTTGTATCTAAGCATCCTGCACTACAGACATCTTCTATTCGATGCTTCTCCCAAAGTCCATCACTATCTCTAAATGTGGAGATTCCCGACTCAGCACTGATACCTGCACCTGAAAGGATTAAGACTTTTGACATATCTATTTAACCATATTATCTAGATGCTCAAAGAGTTCGTTTGATGCTATTTCTGTATCTTTAAATAACTCTACAATCTCTTTTGAGTCAATTGAATCTTTTGCTTTTATCATCGCCATTACCTTAGCAATATTTTCATGAACTCTATTATGAGGTTTAGCCATAGCAGAGAATGCACTATTAGCTCCGAACTCCTCTTTTCCTTCTTTAGCGTACCACTGTCCAAGGTTACAGGCTGTGTGGTCACCAAGTTTTGGTTCAGACTTACCTTCAAAGACTGAAGCATAGGTGTGGTTTTTATATACAATATGATCGAGTTTAGCCATGTTTGCAAACAGTTCATGTCCTATATTTGTGTTATCTTTTTTAATTTTCTCAGCATTATTTACTAATTCAAAAAGTACATTCTTAAACTCATCTAGCTGCTCTTGTGACGATGCTGCATGCTTCTCAATATTTTCACTATTTTCAGCCATACTTACAGAGTTCTGTTTGAGCACACTGATGTTCGCTTCAACTTCACTTGTCGCTTTTTGTGTTCTCTCAGCAAGTTTTCTCACTTCATCTGCAACAACAGCAAATCCACGTCCATGCTCACCTGCACGAGCTGCTTCGATAGCTGCGTTTAATGCAAGAAGGTTAGTCTGGTCTGAAATATCTTTAATCAGAGCAATAATGTTAAAGATATCTTCAACATTTGAGCCGAGCTCTTCAGAAGAAGCTCTTGAGTCACTTATCATCTCTGTAATGTTAGATATAGTGCTGATAACTTCATCTGTTGAGACTGTTACTTTATTTATTACACTTCCTGTCTCTTCGTTGAGCTTGTTCACATCTGCTACATTTTCAACATTTGCTTTCATACTGTCACGAAGGTTGCTTGCATTATCAATTGAGCCTGAGATCATACCATCTGCAAGTGCTAAGTGTAGCGCGCTCTCATCCATTCTCTTTTTAATTTCTACAGCTGACTCTTCTGCTCTTAAGGCTTCTTCTTTTTCTGCAATTGCCAACTGTTCAACTTTTTCTAAAAATATATTCAGACTCTCAAGCGCTTTACCCAACTCATCATGCGTAGCAATTGGTAAACGAATTGATAAATCTGCATCACCCTCTGCTAACTCCTTTGCTACTCTGTCAAGATTAACAATCGGTTTGGATATCGCCACTTTTATTACGATAGCCAAGAAAATCAATATAAACAGATCTATAAACGCCATAATATAAACCTGTCTCATAAGTGAGTCTTCTGACTTTGATATTACACTATCTACATTTGAAATTTTATTTCCTGAAATAGCATATCCAACTACATTATTTGAAAAATCAATAATTGGGTCTGAGACTATAAAATAGTTATCTGTAATCGTATAAGCATCAATTTTTGCGATATCTACATTTTTTAAATCATTGATAAAACCTTTATCAACTACAGCCTCTTTAACCGCTAAACTATAATCACCAACTTTAGGAGCAGACTCTAGTAGTTTCGCTGTTTTAAGATAATCATTTTTCATAACAATAACCATCTCATAACCATGGTTTTTTCGTGCAGATTTTACAACTGAGTTTAAACCCTGCATAAACTCTACTGAACCTAAATAGACTCCATTATCCATAACCGGTGCTAAACCACGCAGAACTAAACCAGCACGACCAAGTTCTATGGCTACTAAAGGCTTTTTTGTTGCCTTTACATTTACAATAGTTTTTCTAAAAGATTTTAAATCATCTCCATACTTGTTTGGTTTCCAAGCTCTTAAAAAACTGTTAACATTAGCATCATGAATGTGAATTTTAATATTTTTATAGTTTGTACTCTCTTTAAACTCTTTAGATAGAGAGTTTAAGCCACTTATCGCTATCTCTCTGTTGTTACCTTTTAATGCTCTTACTACATCATAATTTTTTGAGATATTGATTGCGTTTGTTAAACCTATGCTGTACTTACCATTAATGGCTTCTTTATATACTGTTCGAAGAGAATTCTCTTGTGATATGTAAGTCTCATCCTTCATCTCATTTATAGAGTAGAAGTAATTTATAATTATGATTATAAAACCTATAAGAATTGATACGATGAGAGGAATGTGGATTTTTTGACTTATGGAGAGATTATTCATAGGACAACCTTATATAAAAATGTGAAAATAGTATATCACATTAATTTATAATTTGATGATAAAAAAAGCTACTTAATCATAAAAGTTATCTCAAAATCTCCATTTTCAAGCTCTTGAGCATTATAAGAAAAAGCTTGAGAGATTTTATTATAAAGAGGTGTTGGCTCATGAAAAAAAGTACCTACAACTCTCTCATCTTTACTCTTTAACATCTTCAGTGCACTTATAGTGTTCACCATTGGCTCTGGTGGCTGACACTCTGTCGCATCAAACTTATAGATGGTTATACCATCCTCTTCATACTTGTAAAAATCAAGTGTAGCAAATGGAATCTGGACTAACTCTTTTTCACGATTCAGCATTTAGTGCCTCGCTGCATTGAATTTTAATTCTTATCATTTTTGACCTTTAAATATGTACATATCTATTCTCTCTATCATTCCATCTGAAACTATCGGAAACTTTTTTAAAAGCCTTGAGAACTATCGTCTCGTGGGTATCGTTTCCATAGATAGTTATCGGAGTGTGGTAATATCTGTTCCAAGAGTCGATGGGATGCAAAAGCATATCTTTAAATCTAATCTCAATCCTACCATCATAGGGCTCAAACTCAACAGCTGCCACCTCTTTTCTGTTTGTAACCTTACACTTAAAATGACAAACAACATAGAAACTATCCATCTTTACAAATTCTAAAAGTGAGACAATATTTTGATGTTTTGTGGACATAATAGACTCCATCAGTTTTATAAAGAAGAGCAACAATTATTCCTAAAGTGCGAGTTTTATCTCAAATCCTTTTCTCTTAGAGTCTAGTAATTTAACACTTCCTCCATGAGCTTCAGCAATCTGTTTAGAGAGAACTAAGCCTAGTCCATTTCCTTTCTCTTTAGTACTCTTAAAAGCTTCAAACAGGTCGTTTTCATTTTCAATCTCTACACCGCTGTCATAGACTCTAAAAAGATGAAACTCTTCACTTGTTTGATATGTCAACTCTATAACACCATCCTCTTCCTCATCTAACTCTATCGCATCTATTGCGTTTATGATAAAGTTGGAAAAGAGCATTTCAAGCAGGTCTTTGTCTGCGTTTATGGTGAAGTTTTGCGCAGGAAAAATAAACTCTATCTCTTTTGAGCAAGCGTAATACTCTATGGACATATCAATCAACTCTTTTAAATCACTCCACTCAAAAGACTCTTTTTTAGCCTCAACACCCTTAGAGAACATCAGTGTGGCTTTTATAATTCTATCTATACGACTCACCGATTTTTGTATCTCTTCTACGATAGGTATATTTTCAGGAATTACTCTTTTTTTAAGTGTTGAGCTTAGTAGTGAGATAGAGCCTATTGGGTTGCGTATCTCATGAGAGAGATGTGCTGCCATCTGCCCCATTGTTGCAAGATTTTCCTTGCGTTTTTGTTCTGTAATATCTGTAACACTCAGCATTACCTTATCTTTATAGGATGAACTTTTTACAAGATAAGAGGAGTCTTCAAACTTCACCTCATAATCATCACTTTTATACTCAAGAAGTTTTAGAAGTTCCCATAACTCTCTTGCTCGTGAGTTTTGCAAAAAGATTGTGTTATCACTATTGACTATCCAGATTGCGTTTGGCAGAAACTCTACAACTTTCTCAACTGTATCTTGCAGATGGGCATAGGAAGCTTTGAGCTCATTAAACTCATTTTCAACTTTGTATGTTTGTTCTATTAAAAGGTTTAACTCTTCGGGTGTTACAGTTGACATTATCTACTCAAAAGCCACTAGTATTTTATATAAAGAGTGTGCATCATCACTTCCTGCAAGTTCACGTATAGAGTGCATACCAAGTGTTGGCAGTCCGACATCTAAAGTGTCTATGCCTAGCCTTGTAGCTGTTATCGGACCTATAGTAGAGCCACATCCCATATCACTTCTAGTGACAAAGTTTTGCGTTTTCTCTCCCATAGCTGAAGCTACACTCATAAATCTCGAAATCGTTTTAGAGTTTGAGGCGTATCTCTGGTTTGCGTTTACTTTGATAACAACACCTGCGTTTATCTTAGGGGCATGCTCTTTATCATGTTTGGATGGAAAGTTTGGATGAATTGCATGAGCATTATCAGCAGAGATTAAAAGAGAACTTCTTATCATCTGCATATAATCTTCATAATCGCTAAACATTCGACGAAGTGTGTTTTCTAAAAATGAACCCCCCGCTCCGCTCACAGACTCACTTCCAACTTCTTCATGGTCAGATGCTATAAAGAGCATAGGTTTCTCACTTTCAACACTACAGATACTCAACATCCCAACATAACAGCTCAGAAGATTATCGAGTCTTGCACTTGCTATAAAATCATCGTGCAGACCCACATAAGCTGCGTTTTGAGTATCGTAAAAACTAAGCTCATTTGCATAAAGCTCTTTAACGTCCAAAATATCCTGCTTAGAGAGTTGCCACTTTAAAAACTCCTCAAACTCAAAATCCTCGTTAGTTGTTAGCAGAGGAGAGATATCTGTCTGCTTGTTTACAGTTCTCTCTTTGTTTGCTTTATCATCAAGGTGAATTGCTAGTGATGGTACTGTAGCGATAGACTTCTTAACATCTATCAAAGCATCTTTCACTGCGTTTTGAGAGTCAAGATAGGAAACGCGACCAGCGAGCGAGAGATCTCTGTCAAACCAAGGGTTTAGCAGAAGTCCACCATAGGGCTCCACTCCAAACTTTACAACTCCATGCTCTTTTATAACTGGGTTTGGTTTGAGTTTTAGATTTGGCGAGTCGGTGTGAGCTCCAAGCATAGTGTAGTTTTTAGACTCAGGATAGGTAAACGCAATCAAAGAGGAGTCATTACGAGTTACAAAATATTTACCTCCCTTTTTCAGCTCCCATTTTTCATTCTCGTTTAGCTGAGTAAACCCTGCGTTTGAAAACATCATGCTCATATTTTGAGTCGCATGAAAAGGCGTAGGAGAAGCATCTAAAAAGCCCAACAGACCATCATTAAAATCGTTTTTATTCATTAATAATTCCTATAAATTTGAGTCTTATTATAGCAAAACAATTATTTTCAGCTAAATTTTTCACTATATGGTGTAAAATTTAGTCTTACTCAAATTAGGGGGCTTACTGTCATGCAAGAGTCTATTTATATTGGTATTGGTACCAGTGCTGGTGGTCTTAAGGCTTTGGAGAGACTGCTCTCTAAGCTTCCAACGAAAATGAATTATGTATATATAATTGCTCAACACTTAACTCCAGACAAAGATAGTTTACTAGCCCATATTCTCTCAAGAAGCACAAGTATGCCTGTTGAGGAAGCTACTCCTGAGTGTAAATTTTCAAGTAATCATGTTTATATCATTCCACCCTCTTATAATTTAGCCATTAAACAACATCGTTTACTCCTTGAAAAACTATCTTCTAAAGAGCATACAACAACCCCCTCAATAGATATGATGCTAGAGTCTATAGCTCTGTACAAAAAAAAGAGCTCTGTCGGTATTATCTTAACAGGTGCGGGACACGATGGAACGCTTGGAGTGCAGAAAATAAAAGAGAACGGTGGTTTAGCTATAGCACAAAGTCCCGAAGAAGCAGAGTATGACAGTATGCCCAAGGCTGCTATAAACGCAGGAAATATAGACTATATACTCAACATAGAGGATATTGCAGGCTCCCTATCATCTATGATTATGGATAGCAGGTATACACAAGATACACCTACACCCTATGCACTAAAGACAATCAAAAACATTTTACATGAAAAAGAGAATTTTAATACTCATAAATATAAAAATGAGACTATCATTCGTCGTATAAATAAACGTATGTTACTGCTGCATATAAATACTTTAGAAGAGTATCTAGTATACTTACAAAAAAATCAAAAAGAGACTCGTCTTCTCTATGAAGATATTCTTATTGGAGTCACTTCATTTTTTAGAGATGCAAAAGCCTTTGAGTCCTTAGGTAATCAACTATACGACTATCTAAAAGATAAGCCTCAAGATTATAAGTTTAGAGTCTGGTCTATTGCTTGTTCAACTGGTGAAGAGGCCTACTCTTTAGCGATTTTAATCTCCCAAGTAAGCAAAAGGCTCAAAAGAGAGTTTAAGGTCAATATCTTTGCTACAGATATTGATAACTCATCACTCAAGATTGCCAGAAAAGCATACTATAAGAGAGACTCTTTTGATGATATAGACAAAGAGTTATTAAATGAGTACTTCGTACCATTTAAGAAGGGCTATAAAGTTATAAGCTCCCTTAGAGATCAGATTGTCTTTACAGAACATAACCTCTTAAGTGATCCACCATTTATAAAGCAGGATATTATCAGCTGTAGAAACCTTTTAATCTACCTGCTACCCGAAGCGCAACAAGAGCTATTTACACTTTTTCATCACTCGCTTAAAGAGCATGCTCTTCTCTTTCTTGGCTCGTCTGAATCAACACTAGTAAGTACAAAATACTTCTTAGGTCTTGATACAGAACAGAAAATATATCAAAAAGAGCAACTAACAAATCCTCCAAAAATCTCCAGTCACTTTTTTTCAAAACACACACAGCAAAAAAGTAATAAAGCAAACAGTGAGCATACAAACAATATAACTGGGACTATCGAAGAGCGGATATCTGACTCCATATTTAACTACTTTGCACCAAACTTTGTTTTAATAGATAAAGACTACTCTATTATTTACAAAAAAGGTGATTTACCTTTTATAAATCTACAGAGTGGTTTTGTCACTCTTAATATTCTTGAGAACATCAATAGTGAACTTAAGTATGCTCTCAAGGAGTTACTAAACAGTGCTTTTAGCTCCTTTGAGGTTCAAAGTACAAAATTTATAGAGCTAAACATAGGCCCATCTGAAAAAACATTTGTACGTGTAATTGCTAACCCCTTTAACGACAGTAACAACTCTTCGATGCTTCTGCTCTATTTTCAAGAGCTACAGCCCCAAGAGATACAGTTTCATACTGACTCTCTACTTCTACCAGATGAATCTTTGATGATTAAGAGTCTTATGACACAACTTGATGATGTACGAGAAAAAAACCACACTCTTCTGGATGAGTTGAGTATTAACAAAGAGAATATGCAACTGATGAATGAAGAGTTACAGAGCTCCAATGAAGAGCTGCAGAGTTCAAATGAAGAGTTAGAGACATCAAATGAAGAGCTGCAGAGTTCAAATGAAGAGTTACACGCCTCTATCTTAAATATTCAAAAACTACAAGACCAACTCTCACTTATTTTAAACTCAACAAGAGATGGAATTATTGGTTTAGACCTAGATGGCAACCATATGTTTGTAAATGTCGCAGCCGCAGATATGTTTGGCTATACAGAAGATGAGTTAATCGGAAAAAATGGACACTCAATGTGGCATCATACTAAGGCTGATGGAACACACTACCCTGCTGATGAGTGTACACAGCATAGACATATTATAAATGGAACCTCGAGTAGAACAGAGGATTTATACTGGAGGAAAGATGGTTCATCCTTTGAAGTTGAAGTACTGCAAAACCCAATTATTGAAAATGAGAAACTAATTGGCTCTGTTTTATCATTTCATGACATTAGTAAAACTAACCGACTTAAAAGAGTTGCTAAACATGAGCATCAACTAGCAGACCTGCTGATGAATATTGAGGGGATGATTGTTTTAACACTCAACACAGATGGTAATATCACTATGATAAATATGCAAGGGTGTAAACTTTTAAAAGTGAATCAAGATGATGTAATAGGTAAAAATTTTATAGAGAATTTTATTCCAAGCGATATACAGGATGAGATTCAGTCAGTTTTTAACTCTGTGATGAAACAAGATTCTGATTTAGTTTCACACTATAACAACAATATTGTAGATTCTCAAAATAATATGTACACAGTAGCCTGGAGTAATAGTTTTCTAAAAGATATAGATGGAAATATAACTGGTGTAATAAGTTCAGGGGTAGATATTACAGAGATAGAAAATAAAGATAAAATAATGCTCTCACAGTCCCGTCAAGCTGCGATGGGGGATATGCTCGCTATGATTGCTCATCAATGGAGACAGCCACTGAGTGTAATCTCACTTGTGGCAAATAATATCCGTGCAGATATTGAATTAGACGAAGAGATAACGATTGATGTACTGAAAAATTTAATCCATATACTTGATGAACAGACACAATATTTATCATCAACAATAGATGATTTTAAGAACTTCTTTAAACCAGAAAAAGATCCAGAAGAGATTGAGATATCTGTTGTCATAAGTAGGCTAATGACTCTGATACAAAAATCTTTAGAGAACAACTCAATAGAGCTCAACCTGCCAAAAAATCAAGGAATTAAACTCTTTACCTATCCCAACCAAATCATTCAGATACTCTTAAACCTTATAAATAATGCTAAAGATGCAATCTTAGAGTTTAATCCAAAAGATGGAAAAGTAGATATCACTATAGAGAAAAAAGAGAGTGAGGTTGTCATCGCAGTTTGTGATAACGGTGGAGGCATAGATGAATCTGTACTAAATAAGATCGGTCAACCCTATGTAAGCACAAAGTCTAAAAATGGAACAGGCTTAGGACTCTATATGTCTCAAATCATAACTAAAAAATATTTGGGTGGTAAACTCTACTGGGAGAATAAAGATGATGGTAGCTGTTTTTATCTTTCGCTACCAATAGATAGAGAGTAAACTACTCTCTGTTTATCCTTGAATAGTTTCTTCTAAATATTTTGTCATACTCTCTATAGACATTGGTGCAGAGTAGAGATACCCTTGTATAAACTTACATCCACTCTCTACTAAAAAATCTCTCTGTTGTTCATTTTCAACACCCTCGGCAATCACTTTCAAGTTTAAGTTCTCACACAGACTTATTATTGTTTTCGTAATCGCAATATCTTCTGAGTCATCTGGTAAATCATCTATAAAGGACTTATCTATTTTTAATTTTTGAATAGGCAGTCTTTTAAGATATGCAAAAGATGAATAACCTGTACCAAAATCATCAATTGCAATAGAGAGACCTAGTTTTCTCAGTTCTTTCAATATAGCTGCAGATTGTTCCGGGTCTTTCATAACTTGACTCTCTGTTACTTCAAACTCAAGGTTACTACACTCATACCCCTTTTCATCCAAGAGCTTTTCAACAAAATCTACAAAATCATCCGCTTCTATCTGCTTAGCTCCCAAATTTAATGCAAGTTTTCCAGGGTTTAAACCATTTTTATACCACTCATTAAATTGAAGTATTGATTTTCTCATAACAACTCTATCAATATCTATAATAAGTCCCGTACGCTCTGCAAGAGGTAGAAACTTGTCTGGAGAGATTAGTCCATGAGTTGGATGTTGCCACCTTACAAGAGCTTCCATTCCAAGCAATCTATTCTCAACAGCATTCACTTGAGGTTGAAAATAGACAACAAACTCATCTTCTTCTAAAGCTTTTCTCAGTTCTGCCTCTAAAGAGACTCTCTCTAAAGCCATTTTTGTCATCTCTTCATCATAAAAACAGTATCTACTTTTACCATTCTCTTTTGCTTTATACATAGCAACATCAGAATTTTTCAAAAGAGTACTTACATCCTCCCCATCATTTGGATAGATAGATACTCCAATACTCATACCAATATAAAACTTTCTTTTGCTAACTAAAAAAGCTTCTTGAGTCATCTTCATGATTTTTGTTATAAAGTCAACTATTGACTCATTGTTCTCTATATCATTTAAAATAATACAAAACTCATCTCCACCAAATCTAGAAAAAGTATCTGAATTTCGTATTTTACCTTTTACTCTATTGGCAAATTGTATCAATATCTTATCACCAACATCATGCCCTAAAGAGTCATTAATCTCTTTAAAATTATCCAAATCTATAAATAGGATAACTACTGACCCATGATCTCTTTTTGCTCTTTTAATAGACTCTTGTAGTCTATCAACGAACAAGGCACGGTTTGGAAGGTTGGTCAATAGATCATAACTAGCTTGATACTCTAACTGCTCCCTCTGCTCATCAAGTATTTTGAGGCTATTTTCTAAATTTGCTTGTATCTTTTTAAGTTGAGTTATATCACGGCCAGCACCAACGGTTCCTATGATATTGCCCTCTTTATCATAAAAAGGAGCCTTATACACTTCCAAGTACATAAGCTCGCCCTTTACATTTCCATACTCTTCAAACTTCATAGCTCTGTTTTGCTCTATAACATCTATGTCGCTATTGAAACACAACTCACCAAAAGTATGCCAATCAGGTTTATCTTTATGCAACTCTCTCTCACGCATTGCAAAAAAAAGATCCCCTTTTCCTATAGGTTCGTTCGTATCTTTTGCCATCAATAGACCATCACATATAGCCTGATTAACGTACATATAGATACCATTTATATCTTTAACCCATAACATATCCGGCAGGTGCCTTGTCAACAGGTTTAACAGAGCAGAATTATTCTCTTTTAAATCTTCTAAACTAAATGCCATTTAAACCCTTACTTTTATATAATATCGACAGCTTCATTTCCATCAAGAGCCATGATAATTTTACTATCAACTCTAATTGTAGAGTCTATCACTACATTATGAAGCTTAGAGATGATTGTTATACTTAGAGGTCTATTACCTCTGTTTTGCTGAATTGTAGAGTATAACTTCTCTAAGACATCACTGTCATTATCAAGTCTTACAGCTAAGTTGATTGGTTCAGGTGGTTTCTCTTGGACCTCTTTTTTAACCTTTTTCGTCTCTTTTTTCGCCTCTTTTAGCGTCATGATTTTACTAATATTCATTCTTGGACCAAAGTCTGTATGTGTAACTCGCCCTTTAAATGCTATCGGCTCCTCTTGATTCATATCTGCTAATTTTTCTAACTTATCCGAAAAGAGCATTATCTCCATATTTCCGTGGAAATCCATCAAATCTACTATTCCAAACTGATGTCCTTTTTTAGAGATTTTTGTAACCACACCCTCAACTTTACCAATAAATATAGCCTGCGTACCATCTTTAACACTCTCTAACTCTGAAGAGAGTGTATAGTTTAACTCATCTAACTCTTGACGGTACTCATCCATAGGGTGACCCGATACATAAAAACCTAAGGTATCTTTTTCAAGCTCTAAAATCTCTTTTAACTCATACTCATCTGAGTTTTTAAGTTCAAGTTGTACAGAGGTAATCTCCTCATCATCTCCAAAAAGAGAACCAACTGCGTTTTTCTTCGCTTCACTCGCTTTTTT
>JAYEMB010000228.1:0-1636 GCA_034717855.1 Campylobacterota bacterium | reverse complement strand
TTTATTTGCTATTTCTATATCTTTTAAAGCTTGTTTCTGAATATTTTTAATAGCAATTAAACGATCTTCTATTACTCCAATCCAGCCATTAAGTTGTTTAATTTTTGTTCGTTTTTCTTTCTTTGTAGATAGCGTCAGAATATTTCTGTAAATTCATCTTCAGCTTTTTGACATTGTACCGAATTATCAAACGAAACATAATTTCTACTCAGCCATTTTGCATTTGTGTCAATAGCAAGTGGTACTAATAATCTTAGTATTGACCCTTCATTTGGAAAGGCACCTATCACTTTAGTTCTGCGTTTTATCTCCTTGTTGAATCTCTCTAGTACATTCGTAGAGTGTAGTTTTCTCCAATGTATTTTTGGAAAGCTTAGATATGTGCAACTGTCATATAAATTATCCATGAGTAGCTTTGCCAACCTTGGTTTAGAGTCTTCATAAGTTACTATCATTGAGTTAGCAAGAGACAAAGCTTCTTCAAAGCTAGTAGCTCTAATTACTACATTGAGTTCTTTTAAAACTTCTTCTAAATCTTTTTTCGCTACAATTTTCATGATGTTGCGCTTCATGTGCACACTGCAAAACTGCCAAGAAGATCCGCTAAAACTTTCTTTGGCAGCTTTTTTAATTCCTTTGTGACCATCACTAATAATCAAATCTACTTTTTTAACACCTCTGTCTTTAAGTCCATCAAAGAAATCTGTGTAGGTTCCAAACGATTCACTCTCCATTGGAGTAATATCAAGTATCTCTCTTCTTCCTGTTGCATCAACACCAATAACAACCATCACAGCTGATGAAACAAACCTCACTCCATCAAATACTTTAAGATAAGTGGCATCAATGTAGAGATAGGGGTAATACTCCTGCAAGGATGAAGTTTTAAACTCTGTAACCACTTCATCAAGTTCATGACTTAGACGACTCACTGTCTCATGACTCAAGTCTATCCCAAGCTCTCCAACAATTGATTCAACTTTTCTGGTGGACACGCCTTTTAAATAACTCTCAACAATAATTGACGATAAGGCTTTATCTATTCTTGAATAATTTTCAAAAAGCTTAGTATCAAATTTACCTGTTCTAGCATAAGGGCGTAAAAGATTTAACTCTCCAAGTGTAGTTTTTAATCTTCGCTCTTTGTGACCATTGCGATAATCTTCTCGCTCTCCAGTTCTCTCATGCTTGTGAGCCCCAATATACTCTGTAAACTCTTTTTCGAGTACTGCGTTGAGAAACTTCTCTCCTATACGTCTAAAGCCTTCTTGCTTATCTTGAAGCAGTAATGCTCCAAACTCATTCATATCAAACTCTATTTTATTTAAATCAACTTTCATCTATCATCCTTTTTAAAAAATAATAGCTGATTATTGAATTTACAGAAGATTTATGACGCTACCTAATAAAATTATAGTAGAAGCATATAAAGCGTTTAAAGAGATAGATGGTTCTCCAGACTCAGGTGCTCTAATTCAGCTCTTTAATAGCTTTGATAAATTTGATATTTATAATGAACTTATATATCGCTCAGGAGTTTCATTTATCCCAAGTATGGGTGGCTATGATATAGACCCTGCATATGACTATACACTTGGTATTACATACAATATGAACAAACATCTAAGCATAAAAG
>JAYEMB010000227.1:2129-7482 GCA_034717855.1 Campylobacterota bacterium | reverse complement strand
GAACAACTCAAAAAAGAGATAGGGCATATGCTCATCCTTGGATTTACAGATGAAGATATAAACGAGAACTCTCAGATAGTAAAAGATATACAGAAGTATGAGTTAGGAGGAGTGATTCTTTTTGACAGATTTTATGATGAGAGAAGTAAAACTAAAAATATCAGCTCACCCCATCAACTCCAAAGATTGACAAAAAAACTCAAGATGTTTGCAAAGAGAGAACTCTTCATCGCAGTAGATCAAGAGGGTGGAAAGGTTGCTCGTCTTAAGCCTGAGTATGGATTTACTGAGACTCCATCAGCTTTTGAACTCTCTAAAACACCTTTGAAAAATGCAAGAGATATCTATGCAAGACAGTCACATATGCTTAAAAATGCTGGCATAAATCTCAACTTCGCTCCCGTAGTTGACTTAGCAATCAATCCTAAAAATGAAGTTATCGTAGCTCTTGAGCGCTCTTTTGGCACTGACTCAAGTCGCGTTTCCTCTTTTGCAGAGGTGATGATAGAGGAGCAGAGAAAAAAAGGTGTCACAAGTGTACTCAAACATTTTCCCGGACACGGCTCCTCTTTAGGAGATTCACACGAGGGTTTTGTAAACATCAGCAAAACATGGAGCACAAAAGAGCTTGAACCCTACCAAAACCTCATAGATAAAAAGCAAGTTGACATGATAATGACAGCTCACGTTTTTAACAAATATATCGACCAAGAGTATCCTGCAACACTCTCCTACAGAGTAAACTCGGAGATACTCAGAGAAAAGATGAAGTATGGAGGTCTTATTGTGAGTGATGACATGCAGATGAAAGCTATCTCTGAGCACTACTCTACAAAAGAGGCTGTGACACTCGCTATAAACGCAGGTGTGGATATTTTGCTTTTTGGAAATCAACTAGCAAATATCACAGTCGATGAACTCGTAAACACCATCTTCACACAAGTAAAAAGTGGTGCCATTCCTTATGAGAGAATCTTAGAATCAAATCAGAGAATCCAGAACCTACGTACTAAAAACGCAATAGTCCAAAAGCCTATAATCTTCACGCAAAAACGCAAAGATATGACAAAAGAGTACATCAAAACGCACTACGGACTTAAGGTAAAAGATATAAAAATAGAACCTAAAATGATTGTCCTCCACTGGACTGCCGTGATGGATTTTGATGAGTGCTTTAAAAGACTCAACGCAGAGGAGCTCTACAGTGACAGAGGTGATATAGCAGCCGCTTCGGCTCTCAATGTCTCCGCTCACTTTTTAGTCGCTCGTGATGGGACTATCTACCAACTCATGCCGGACAACTGGATGGCAAGACATGTCATAGGTTTAAACTACTCTACTATCGGGATTGAAAATATCGGCGGAGAGGGTAACGTCAAAGATGACCTCACAGATGCCCAACTAGAAGCAAATATAAAACTTGTCAAATATCTTAGAGCAAAATATCAAACTATAGAGCACATCATAGGGCACCACGAATACAGAGAGTATGAAGAGTCTCCTCTTTGGCTGGAAAAAGATGATGGCTACAGAACTATAAAAGCCGATCCGGGAGACAGATTTACAAACGCAGTTAGAGCCGCTGTTGATGGATAGTGCGTTTTCTCCACTTGATTGGTTAGTGTTTGGCGGATACTTTGCTATTTTAGCGCTCTCCTCTTATGTGCTCAGTAGTGCAAAAATCACTTCTACAAGAGAGTATTTTGTCTCTGCCAACTCCATGCCTATGCTTGCTGTTGCCATCTCAGTTCTCGCCACCTCACAATCAGCCGCTACCTTTTTAGGCGTTCCAGAGTACTCCTACGCACACGACTTTACTTTTATAGGCTTTTATCTCTCAGCACTTCTTGCGGTTGTCTTTGTAGCCTATGTTCTCATTCCAAGATTTTACGCCATGAGGGCTGTAACAGTCTATGAACTCTTAGAAAAACGCTACGGGGAGAGTGCAAAACGACAAGCTGGTGTCATGTTTTTAGTAGGTCGCGTTTTGGCCAGTGGAGCGAGACTCTACATCGGTTCACTTGCAATCTCTATGATTTTGTTTGGAGATATAGCATTTATTCATGTAGCAATTTCCATAGCAATTTTGATGTTTGGAGCACTCGCTTATACCTACTTTGGCGGAGTAAAGTCAGTCATACTCAGCGATATCATCCAAGCCATAACCTACATCGGTGCAGGTATAGCAGTTTTAGTTTTTCTCTACTACTCACTTGAGAACATCAACATCTTAGAGACTCTAAACGAGCACAATAAACTCAAACTTTTTGACACTTCACTCGATGGCAAGTTTAGTATCATCGGGCTTTTAACTGGTTGGCTTCTTTTAAACATTGCTGCCTTTGGGCTTGATCAAGACATGACACAAAGAGTACTCTCTTGTAAAAATGAAAAAGAGGCGGCAAAATCTCTCATAGTCTCGATTTTACTTACTATTCCCGTAGTTCTACTTTTTCTCTCTATCGGTGTTTTACTCTTTCTTTTTTATCAAGAGAGTTCAGTGTCTCAAAACTTTGAGGGTGAAAAAATAACTATCTTTATGTACTACATCCTAAACGAAATGCCCGAAGGTCTTCGCGGACTTGTAACTGTCGGAGCAATCGCCGCAGCACTCTCTAGTACAAACTCAGTTTTAGGAGCGATGGCTTCAGTAGCTGTTGAAGATATCTATAAACCGTGGAAATTAAAACGCAGCGAAGTAGATGAACTCCACTTTGTAAAAGCTTCAAGAAACGCAGTACTCTTTTTTGCAGTAGTTCTCTCCTGCATGGCGATGGTGAGTTACTTCTGGCAAAGACAGAGCGACCTCTCTCTCATAAGCTTCGCACTTGGTGTTATGGCGTTTGCATACACTGGACTTCTCGGTGTTTACTTCTCAGCTATCTTTACTTCGCGAGGAAGTGCTAAAACAGTTCCTCTAGCACTCATCGGTGGTTTTTTAACAGTACTAGTTCTTCAACCTTATATGTTTGGAGTCACTATAGGTTTTTCATGGCAGATAGTTACTGGGACGCTTGTTGCTTTTTTCATAATGCAGTTTGTCAAAGAGTAAACATGGAAGTGCGTATGCGTTTCCATCGGAATGATGGAACGAGAAAAACGATTGCCTACAATTCATAGAAATTGAAATATTAGGGAATTTAAGACTTGATTATTTCGCAGGCTCTCTGTTTTGTTATGATGATGCCACCCGAGTAGCAACTATACCTTCTAATCTTTCTGCTAACCACATTTTGATTACTGCTTGTCTACTTACTCCAACATGCTTTGCTTCTTTATCCAATGACTTTACCATCCAAGCTGGAAAATCAATATTTACTCTTTTTGGTTCTTGATTAATTTTTCTCATGCTTGACAAATCAAAATGTTCTAATATATCTTCTTCATTATCGTCAAATTTTTTATCTAGTTCTAAAGCTGTCATAAGTTTCAATCTCCTTTTTTCTTGATCTTCTTACTGAAATAATTCTAATACTTTTATCTCTATAAGTTACAATAGCAGTGTAATATTTTGAATTAACTCTTCCAATGACAAGGTATCTGTCCTCCTTATCATCGTTGTTTGATTTTAAATCAAACAACTCTTCATCTTCCCATAACTCTTGAGCCTCTATGAAGTCAATATTATGTTTCAATTTATTGCTTTTACTTTTGTTTTCATCATATACAAAATTCATACTAAAATTATACCATAAGTATATGAGAATTTGTTTGAGTGTATATATATGACTACATCTATCTACTTATTATACAAACGAGAGTCAAACTCAAAAGTTGACTAAAAGATATAAATAATATATACTATAGTCAAACAAGGAGAAGATGTGCATACTTTACCTCAACTCGAAAAACAGCAAGTTGGTCTGCGTTTACCTAAGTATTTGGTAGATGAAATTGACGCCTTTACTAAAGAGTACTCTTTAAATCGTACAGATATTATTGTCGAAGCAATCAAGTCTTACGTTACAGAACAAAAGGCTCAAATAGAGTACGATAAACTCAAGAATCCAAAATGAATGAACTATATATAGGCGTAATGAGTGGTACTAGTCTTGATGGTATCGATGTGGCACTTTGTGAGATTGACTCTACGAGCTGCAAGCTTATCTCTGCTGAAGAGTATCCTTTTGACAAAGAATTAAAGAGAGAAATTTTAGAAGTTATAGATGGCATTACGACACTCAAGCAGATAGGCTCACTTGATAAAAGACTTGGGAGTGCCTTTGCTCATGCAGTCAACAGATTTATAAGAGAAAAAGAAATCAACACAGAAAGTATTACTGCTATCGGTCTTCATGGACAGACTCTTTGGCATGAGCCAGACAGTGAGTTTCCATTCTCGATGCAACTCGGATGTCCAAGCAGAGTCGTTGCAGAGACAAACATAGATGTTGTGAGTGATTTTAGGAGTATGGATATAGTAAACGGCGGTCAGGGTGCTCCTTTTGCTCCTGCGTTTCATCAGTTTGTCTTTTCTGCTTTAGAGAAAAAAGTAGCTGTTTTAAACATAGGCGGCATGGCAAACATCACTCTTTTAGGAGATGAACTTACAGGCTGGGATACAGGCTGTGGAAATGTACTCATGGATATGTGGATTTCAAAATGTGAGAACACTCCTTTTGACAGAGATGGTGCCTTTGCGCAGAGCGGCTCACTGAATGAAGATCTCTTAAACGCAATGCTCAGTGATAGTTACTTTCAAAAACTCCCTCCAAAGAGTACAGGTCGTGAGTACTTTAACGAAACATGGTTTGCTTCTCATCTTCCTATCTTTAACTCTATAAAAGATGAAGATATACAGAGAACTCTACTTGAGCTCACTGCGTTTAGCATCGCTGATGATTTAAAAAACAGAGATTTAGAACTCGTAGTAGTCTGTGGCGGTGGAGCCAAAAACAGCTTTTTAATGCAGAGAATCCAAGAGCTCTCTCAACTCGAAGTAAAACCGAGCGATGCTTTTGGAGTCAGTAGTGAGTTTATGGAAGCGATGGCCTTTGCTTGGCTCGCTTATCAAAGAATTCACGCTAAAGAGGTAAAATTAAGCTCTGTGACTGGTGCAAAAAAGAACTCTATACTAGGTGGAATATATGCAAAAAATTAAAGAGTGGCTGAGTAAAACTCCTTACAGAGATTATGAGATGAAAATCGCTTCGGCTGATGCGAGTTTTAGAGAGTACTTTAGACTTACAAAAGGTGAAAAGACTTTTTTACTAATGGACTCGTCTTTGGAAAAAGAGTCACTCGCTCCATTTATAGATGTCACTTCAAGACTGCTAAACGCAGCTGTTAAAGCTCCGCGTATTTTAGAGCAAAACCTTGATGATGGTTTTTTGATTATAGAAGATTTTGGAAA
>JAYEMB010000227.1:0-2029 GCA_034717855.1 Campylobacterota bacterium | reverse complement strand
TGGAAAAAGAGTCACTCGCTCCATTTATAGATGTCACTTCAAGACTGCTAAACGCAGCTGTTAAAGCTCCGCGTATTTTAGAGCAAAACCTTGATGATGGTTTTTTGATTATAGAAGATTTTGGAAACACCCATCTTTTAAATATTTTAGATGAAAACAACTTCAAAGAACTCTACTCAAAAGCGATAGATGAAATCATAAAGATGCAAAACGCAACTACAAAAAAGTTGCCACTTTATGATAAAAAGTTTTTACATTTTGAAATGGACTTGATGAAAGAGTGGTATTTAGAAAAGAAGCTAAATGTAACTCTAAGTGAAAAGCAAAAAGAGATAATAGAAAGCTCACTAAACGCAATCTCTAATGTAGTTCTCTCTCAGCCACAAAATGTTTTTGTTCATAGGGATTATCACTCACGTAACATCATGCTAACACAAACAAACGTTATAGGTGTTATAGACTATCAGGACGCAATGTGTGGGGCTATTACATACGATTTAGTCTCTCTGCTTAAAGATTGTTATATAGAGTACAAACGCAGTGACATCGAAAAACTTGCTCTGGAGTTTCGTGATAAAAAGGGTATAAACGCAGGTAACACGGAGTTTATAAAATGGTTTGATTTTATGGGTCTGCAACGCCACATAAAAGTTCTCGGTATCTTCTCGCGTCTGCATCTTCGTGACGCTAAAGATGGTTACCTAAAAGATATTCCTTTAACTCTTAAATACACAATAGAGACTGCTTCAAGATATGAAGAGACTAAAGAGTTAGCAAAACTCTTAGAAGAAGTTCAGCCAATATGAGAGCGATGATTTTGGCAGCTGGTCGCGGGGAGAGAATGCGACCCCTTACAGATGTACTACCCAAGCCACTCTTAGAAGTTCACAACAAGCCTCTGATAGTTTGGCACATAGAAAAACTTGTGAAGTCTGGCTTTAAAGAGATAGTGATAAACATCGCTCATTTAGGCTATAAAATACCTGAAGCTCTTGGGGATGGTTCAGCTTGGAGTGTCAAAATAACTTATTCAGACGAGCAAGACTCAGGTGCATTAGAGAGTGCCGGCGGGATTATAAAAGCACTACCGCTTTTAGGAGACGAGCCTTTTTTAGTTGTAAATGGAGATGTATTTTGTGAGTACAAGTTCGACGCTAATTTTAAACTAGGTGATAATCTAGCCCATCTTATCTTGGTTTCTAATCCAGAACACAATCCAAGGGGCGATTTTGGATTAAAAGATGCTTGCGTTTTAAACGAGGATAAAGTCCAATATACTTTTTCAGGTATAGGATATTATAATCCTAAACTATTTACAGATTTGAGAGTAAAAAAGTCGGCTCTGGCTCCTCTGCTTAGAGAAGAGATAAAAAACAAAAATATAAGCGGTGAACTTTTTAGTGGCATCTGGCACGATATCGGTACACCGCAAAGATTAAAAGAGATAAACGAAAAACTATGAAAAAACTACTACTAATTATAGGGCTTACTAGCCTACTATCTGCAAAGTATACGAACTGTGAATTTCAAAACAAGCACTATATAGATATCTGTGAAAAAGTTGTAAAAAATGGTGTCTCCTACAACTACGCTAACAAGTTTTTGCTCTCCTACTTTAAAACGCAGAAGTTTGATGAAGTAAGTTGGAAATACCTCCAACCTAAACACATAAAAACGCATAGAAAAAATGAGAAGAGAGCCAACAACGTACTTGTAAAACAGGTTCCAAAGATGCTTGAAAATCTAAATGAGTACAAAGAGGTTTATGACAAAGCCGAGCAAAAATACGGTGTAAACCGTGAAATAATCTCTGCGATACTCCTAAAAGAGACGAAGCTCGGAAAGATAAAACCAACTCATGATGCCTTTATAGTTTTCAATACGATGGTTGTGAGAACAAATCCAAAAACTTCAAGAGAGAAGTGGATTTTAAAGATGGGTAAAACAAATATGGCTTCTATCATCACTCACTGCTATAAAAAAAGTGTAACGCCTGAGCAGTGTAATCTACCAAGCTCTTACGCTGGAG
>JAYEMB010000226.1:12146-25128 GCA_034717855.1 Campylobacterota bacterium | reverse complement strand
TGTTAGATGCTGAGGAGGAGTCACAAAACTCTCAAGCTAGTGCAGGATGTTTTATCGAGTTTGATGGCGATAGAAATGAGACTCTTTATGTCTCAAGCGGCTCAAACACTGGTTATAAAGCTATCGGCAACTATGAAGTTCCAGCCAATGGAGTAGTAAATATGACAGCTGATTTTGATGTTCGAAAATCAATTATTGAAGCTAATGATAAGTATAAACTCAAACCGACTATTAAGCTCGTTGTAACTGATGAAGCTGGTTCTATTAAAGGTACGGTGAGTAATCTTGTGGATACTTATACTTATGTAGTTTATGCTTATGAGTATGAAGATGGTGTCTCAACTTGGGATGTTAGTGAAACTGATGATCCAAACTCTGATGATATACGTTTCCCTAACGCAGTTACAAGTTCAGTTGTTAAAGATGGTGGAGCTTACACTCTCTCATTTCTTGAAGCAGGCTCTTATGATTTAGTAGTAGCGAAATATGCTGATGATGGAGAGTTTGAGACTTTTTATAAAGAAGATAATGTTTCTGTAGAGAGTGGAGAGATTACTACTTCAGACCTCCCTCTATAGTTTATAGAGATTTGCGTTTAAAAGTGCTATGAGTTGGAGTGGATCTACTTGAAGTCCTCCAACTCTTACACTGAAATGTAGATGAGGACCCGTAATCCTTCCCGTGTCACCCGAAAGTCCAATAACTTGAGCCTTCTCAACCATGTCACCCTCTTTCACCTTAAACTCACTCAAATGGTAGTAACAAGTATATATCCCTTCCCCATGATCGATAATCACCGAGTTACCTGCATAAAATCTATCTTGTGCTAAAACAACTTTACCTCTGTTGCTAGCTACTATCGGTGTACCTATTTTAGCTCTAAAGTCCGTCCCACTGTGGTAACCCTTTAAGGTGTCATTATAGACCCTAGCCTTTCCAAAAGAGCTTGTTATTTTAGAATCCATCGGAACGATATATTTGCTTTTTACATAGTTCTTTGGAGTTACTGTGCCATATATCTTCATAGCCTGAGCATACTCTTTAGCAGTTCTTTTTTTTACCGCCTCACTCTTAGGGTTTACTTTTGATTTTTGAACTTTTATGTGCTCTTTTTGGTACTTGCCATCTTCTATCTTAAAAAAGAGAGTTTTGGAAAGATCTTTAGTAGCTTTTGAGTAAGCAACTTTCACCTTCTCTGTAGTAGGTTTTTTGTAGTAACTCACAGGCAGAAGAGCATACATTTTTTCATTATTTAAAGGGTGATTAAAGATTTTGTAACTGCGTTTACCTACAAGTAGTTTATCGTATGCAACACCCTCCTCTTTATCAAAGAGAATCATGGCAGTTCGACCATTCTTTATGGTTGAGTTTGATATCTCAAAGTTAAACGCACAGAGAGTCGATACAAATAGAATAAATGCAACAATATATCTCATTAGTAATCCTTCATAGCACGAGCGATATCGCGTTTTTGATCTTTGGCTTTTAAATCATTGCGTTTATCGTGAAGCTGTTTCCCTTTTCCTATCGCTATCTGGATTTTCACCAAGTTTCTTGCGTTAAAGTAGAGTTGCAGAGGCACAACTGTATAACCATCACGATTTACAGCCTTGAGCATCTTTTGTAGCTCTTTTTTGTGCAGTAAAAGTTTTCTACTCCCTCTCTCTTCATGTCCATAGTAGTGATGCGTAGTAGATAGTACACCTATGTGAGCATTAAAAAGAAAAGCCTCTTCACCTACAAAACGGATAAAACTGTCTTTGAGGTTTACACGTTTTGCACGAACACCTTTGACTTCACTTCCACTAAGAACAAGTCCAGCTTCAAACTTCTCTTCTATAAAATAGTCATGATAAGCTTTTTTGTTTTTTGCTATTGTTTCACCCATATTTACTCTTCTTTCATTTTTTACAGTGATAAAACTTTATTTACACTCTCGTTTATAATCTGCAATCTTTCATTAATAACATCTTCTACAATATATAAATCTATACCTTCATAATCATGAGCTATGAAATTTCTCAAATCATAGCTTCCTTTAATATCTTGCTTATCAAAATGAGAAAGTATTTCTAACTCGCCATTATGCAGCAGCTTATCAAATTGTTCAGCAATAGATGTTAAATGCATCAAGATAGAAGCCCTTGCGTTTTGCTCATCTTGTAAAGCTTTAATCACAGAACCATTTTGCTCAACTATCGCCTCTATAAAACCTATCTTTTTTTGAATTACTTTGACTCTTTCTATAGCTTTAGAACTAAACATATATTAAGTCTTTCATTATCTCATCTCTCATACTCGAGTTACTATCAAGATCAAATATATCACTATTTCTATGAAACTTTTTCTTTATAAGGTTTTTAATTTTTGAGACTTCATCAAAATAATCATAAGCAGTTCTCTTACTTAAGTAATCTTGCTCTTTTTTAATAGCTATGTCTATATCGCTATAAACACTAGCCTCATCTCTTGCAAAACTACCAAATAAACCAACCCTAGAGATACCATCATCAACAAGCTCTGCTTTAATCTCATGTAAAAATTTGATTATATTTGATTTGTCAACTCTCATTCTATTTCTCTTGTGGGTTTTGGTTTATTGAATTGTGAATGATTATAGCATAATCTTTTAAGTGTATAAAATAATGGTAAAAGTACTAACTTTTAACTCTAAAAAAACTAGAACCACTACCACTAAAGTAGTAACCGTGTTTATAGTGTTCTTTTAACTCTTTGTACTCGAAGAGTGCTGGCTTAAAAAGGTCATTTGCCTCATCAGCCTTCATCTCATTTAAAATCTCTAGTGAGTTCATTTTCTTGAGTCTCTGCGTTTCAAACCCGTCTATCGGCTCATAAAAACTCTCTCTATAGACCTTGTAAACTTTTGGTGTACTAATTTTTACATCGGGAGTAAAAACTTCAAAGTCCAACAGCTCCTCATCAAAGCCCTCAACTATCTCGCCTATTCCGCTCACATTTGCACTATCGTATCCATATATGAAAAATGGAACATCAGCTCCAACACTTAAACCTATTTTAGCCAACTCATTAACACTTAGACCTAAATGTAAAACCTCGTTACACATCTTCAGATAAGTGGCTGCATCACTGCTTCCACCACCAAGCCCTGCAAAGGCAGGTATATTTTTTTCTACTTTTATAGCGTGAGTCTGCATTAGTTTCTCTAAAGACTCAGACTGAGTTGCGTTTTTGAGTGCAAAGTATGCTTTGTAGATTGTATTATCATGAGTCTCGCATGAAAAATCACCTACTATCTTAAACTCATTTGCCTTAGCATCAAGATGCTCTTTGGATACAAATGAGAGCTCATCATAGAGACTCTCCACTTTCATAAACCTAGAAATTATCTCGTGGTAGTCACCTCGAGTTCCAGTTATTTTTAAAAATATATTTACTTTTGCGTAGGCTTTGTGCAGTTTCATAACTTTGTCTACTTCTTTAAAAGCTTACTCAGAACGTTTAACTCTTGTGTAGTCTGCGTTTTAGATGCAGCAATATTTGCATCTTTTACATCTTCAATCAACTCGTTTCTAACTATCGAGACTTCTGATGGAGCATCAATCCCAAGTTTGACAACACCTTTCTCAACTGATATAACCTTCACAGTTATATTGTCGCCGATTACAATAGACTCATCTAATTTTCTAGCTAGTACTAACATATATCCGACCTAATTCATATTTTACAGCTTCATCTTCTATAGTAACAATGGAGATATTATCTCCATTATCCAACCAGTAAGTTCCGCTATTTTTTATCTCTAAATCTTCTAAAGCAAGAACTCTTCCATATTTCACATTTTCATACTCACCCGTGTAGATATTTTTTGGAATATTCAAAGATCTCTTAATATCTAAGGCTTTTTCTCCATCATAGAAAAACTGTCCCTCATTCAGACGCTCTAAAGCACTTAAACTTCCCTGCTCAACTCCAAGTCTATTTGCGATAATTCTACCAAGTGAGCGGATGTAAGTCCCCTCTGAAACAGTAGCTTCAAAAGTGACAAATGGATGAGAGTAGTTTATGAGTTTAGTCTCTAAAATAGTTGAGTTGATTTTGTTAAGAGTAAACTCTTTTCCAGCTCTTGCCAAATCATAAGCACGCTGACCATTGATGCGTTTAGCACTAAAAATAGGTGGTTCATACTCCAACTCACCCTCCAAAGATTTCACTGCGTTTAAGACACTCTCTCTTGGAAGCTCTTTTAATATCGCGACATTTTCTATCATCTCTGTATCAAGAGAGTCACTCTTTGCACCAAGCCATAGAGTAGCTCTGTATCTTTTTGGAGTTTTATTTAAAAATCTAAAAAGTTTTGTATGTGAGCCAAAGCCTATAAGTAGGACTCCTTTAGCAAAAGGGTCCAGTGTTCCTGAGAAACCAGCTTTTTTGTTCTTGTACTTGCGTTTTAATTTAGAGAGGAATAAGTTTGAGCCAATTCCTGATGGCTTGTAAGCGACAAAAAGACGATTCATAGCTTCTCAACGAAAGATGCTAATATATCTCTTTTAGTACCTGCAAAATTAATATTGAGTTTGAACTCACGTCCTGATTTACTTACACCGACAACTCTACCAGTTCCAAAGATTTTATGACGAACTAGGTCACCTTTTTTAAACGCAGTATTCTTCTCTACTATCAAAGAGCCTTCACACAGACCTGCTTCATTAAAAAATCTACTCTTTTGCAGATCACTTCTTCGACCTTTATAAAATCTACTTCCAGCATGAGAGAGAATGAGCGTATCTTTTGCTCTTGTAAAAGATACATATCCCAAACGACGCTCTTCTTCTAAATCACTTCCATCACCAACAAGAGGTAAAAATCCCTCTTCAAGCCCGATGATAAAAACATGTTCAAACTCCAGACCTTTTGAGGCGTGAATACTCATCATATAGATTGATTCACCCTCAACTTGATCCTGTTCACTCTGAAGAGTGAGTTCATTTAAAAACTCATCTAAACTAGCCTCTGGGGAGTTTTTCACAAAATCACGGAAAAGTCCATAAAACTCATCCATATTTAAAACTCTGTCAGCCTCGTCCTGCATACCCTTGTAGATATCTTTGAGATGAAAAGTCTCCTCCATCACATCGATAAAGTTATATGTAGATTCACGAGCAACTACTGAGACATCTTCGATATCTGATATAAACTTTTTGAGAGTTCCTGCGTTTTTCTTTCTAACAAGTCCTTCAAGTTCTGCAAGAGAAGCATCTTTTATAAATGAAAATATCGACTTAGCAGCCGCGTGTGCAGCTAGTTCTATCTTCTCAACACTCGCTTTACCAAGTCCGCGTTTTGGTTTGTTGACTATGCGTTTAAATGAGAAGTCATCATGAAAGTTCGTTATGACTCTGATGTACGAGATAAGGTCTTTAATCTCTGCACGATCATAAAAACGCAGACCACCAACTAGTTTGTAAGCGATACCAGCGCGATTTAAACCCTCTTCTATAGAACGGCTCAAAACATTTACACGATACAAAATAGCAATGGAGTTTGCGCTAATGCCCGAGTCTAAAAGTTTTCTAATCTTTATAGCTATTTTTCTAGCCTCTTCATTTTCATCGTTTGAGTTGAGAACTGTAACATCATCTCCGCTTCCACGAGTCGGAATCAACTTTTTTCCTAAACGCGAACGATTGTGTTCGATAAGAGAGTTTGCAACTTTTAAAATAGGTGAGCGTGAACGATAGTTCTCTTCAAGTTTAAAAACCGTAGCACCCTCAAAGTCTTGGTCAAACTCCATAATATTTCGGATGTGAGCTCCACGCCAGCCATAAATACTCTGATCATCATCTCCAACAACACAGAGATTCTTATGTGTCGTACATAACTTCTCTAAAAGTTTCAACTGCAGCTCATTCGTATCTTGATACTCATCAATCATAATGTACTGGTATTTTTTTGATGTCGCTTCTGCTAGTTGTGGGTTCTCATCTAAAAGTTTATAAGTAAGTGCAATTAAATCATCGAAATCTACAAGATTATTTTCATTTAAATACTTTTCATACTCTCTAAAAACTTCAGCAATCTGCTTATAATTAAACAGTTCTGCTTGTTTGTAAGCATCATCTGGTGTCATAAGAGAGTTTTTATATCTTGATATCTCGCTCGCTATAAGTGGTGTTGGAAGTTCTGCGTTTATCTTCTTAATGATACGTTTTTTATCATCTGTATCAATCACGACAAAATTGTTTTCTCTTTTTAGTAAGTGAATGTTGAACTTTAAAAATAGTAATCCAAATTTATGGAATGTACACAATAGTGGAGGATACGCACTCGTACTCATCATGTTGAGTGAACGCTCTTTCATCTCTTTTGCCGCTTTGTTTGTAAAAGTTAGCGTCAGAGTATTTGAGGCTGGTATGCCGACGGTTTCTATAAGATATGCCAAACGAGAGATGATAGTAGTTGTTTTACCACTACCTGCACCAGCTAAGATAAGAACCGGTCCCTCTGTCTGCTTGACTGCGTTTGATTGAGACTCGTTTAATTTACTAAAAATTTTTTCCATTTTCTACCACTATTATTATTAATTAATTATATTATAACTAAAATGCAGTAAATTATTACAAAACTATTGCATTAATTATAATTATGAGTTATACTTTTGTTATCAAAATTACTTATAGGAATTATAATGCTAAAAGATTTTGCTAAATTACAAACTTTTTTAATGGTGATAAAAGAGAAAAGTTTCTCTAAAGCATCCGCTAAACTAGGGATTTCGCAGCCTGCTGTTACACAACAGATAAAATACATTGAAGACTATCTTGATACTAAAATAGTAGATAGAAAAAAGAACGGTATCCTTCTCACAAAAGAGGGTGAAGACCTTTACAGAATTGCCCAAAGACTTGAAAAAGCCATCGTAAACAGTGAAAAAGAGTTACTCAAAATAATTAACAAAGAGTTCACATTTGTTATGGGAGCATCATTTGCCATCGGTAACTATATCTTGCCTGGATATCTTGGTGAAGTTAAAAAACGCATAGATAATGAAGTATTTATGAATGTTGGTCTATCTGCTGAAATAATAGAGCAGCTTGTAGATAAAAAAATAGATATTGCTCTTATCGAGTCTCCTGTTTTTGAAGATGGAATTATCTATAGAGAGTGGGTAGAGGATGAGCTTGTAGTTTTCTCTAACCAACCTATAAAGAAACACCTAGTTGCTGATGACCTTTTTGAGTTTGACTGGATCTGTCGTAATGAAGATTCTCATACTAGAAAACTGACTTCTGAAACATTTGAAGAGATGGGTGTACAGTGTACAAACTTTAATGTTCTTGCAGTTTTAGCGAGTCCTACTTCGATAAAAGAGTCTATAACTCATGCAGATAAAAACGCAGAGAGACCTCTAGTATCTATCATGTCTCGTCACGTTATACAGTCTGAACTTGAAAATGGAACACTTTTTGAAGGTAGACTAAAAAATCATAAAATCATGAGAAAATTCTACATCGCATACTCTAAAGATAAAAAACACGATGCTTTTGTAGATAATGTAGTAAACTACCTACTATCTCTAACTAAAGTATAAAAAAGGGCTCCGCCCTTTACTTTTTTATAAATTTAGAGTTCTCAGGGTTTGAGAGAAAAGAGGCCATTGAGTTCTCAACCCCGTTACCATCAGCCTCTTTTTTAACAGCCTTTTTCTCTCTGTAAATACTAAGATTAATCATCACAGGCGTTTCATCTAAAATAACCTGCATTATGCTCAATATTGGCACACTCACTACACTTCCAAAGTTATCGCTTCCAAACCCTGCTTCAAAGATTAAAAGACCATCTTCAATTCTAGCAGTCTCAAAAGTATAACCTGCCAAAAAGAAGAGTGTTAGAGGGCGAAACTCAGACTCTATACTCTCTGGTAAACTTGGTTCAAACATCGCCTCTTCAATCTTACATAAGATTCCAAAATTCTGCTCTCTTTGGAAAAAATGAATAATGAGGTCTTGTATATTTTTTTGCATCAACAGAGCAAAATCTTTATCTTCTATTATGTTTTCTAACAAAACAGATCCCTTTTATTTTTTATAATTATATCAAAAACTCGCATCTATCGAGTATGTCAAAATCTATCATTGCGTTTAGCAGTGCCACTTTGGAAAAACTTCTAAGTTCATGAACTTTTATATCAGCTTCTCTTATTTTTCCCTCATCTAAAAGTCTAGCTCGAGTAGTACCTTTTAAAAGTGGATTCTTTGGAGTTATCCATGAACCCTCCTCTGTTAAAAAAGCTATATTTGCAATGCTTGTATCTGTAACCATCAAATCTTTTATGATTAAAATCTCGTCAGCATCTTCTTTTTTTTCATAAAGAGCATCTATGGAGTTTCTATCAGCAGACTTATGAGCATACTCTATATCATTTTCAAAAATAAGTTTAAAGGTCTCTATCTCTCTTTTTTTATACTCATGAAAACTTACTTCTATGTCTGTTGCACTATAGACTACTCTGCATCTATAGAGACCCCATTCTGGTGGTTTTATGAACTCTTGGAGCTGCTGCGTTTCTTCTGCACCAAGAGCTTTTAATACGCCCTCATAGCGCTTTTGATGGTAAGGGAGATTATAGATTTCACCATCAAGAATTTTGATGGTCTCTAAAAATTTTTTACTCACTAAAAAGTTCGGTACTTAAGTATCTCTCACCAGTATCACAAAGTATAGTTACAAGGGTTTTGCCTTTAAACTCATCTCTTGAAGCCACCTGCATTGTTGCCCAGACATTTGCCCCAGCAGAGATTCCTACAAGTAAGCCCTCCTCTTTTGCTAACATTCTTGCAGTTTTAACAGCATCTTCATTACTCACTTTAACAACTTCACTATAAACTGTAGTATCTAAAATATCGGGTACAAATCCAGCACCAATACCTTGAATTTTATGAGGTCCCGGAGCTCCACCTGAGAGAATTGCAGAATCCTCCGGTTCAACAGCAATAACAGCGATATTAGAAATCTCTTCTCTGAGTACCTTGGAAGTTCCAGTTAATGTTCCACCAGTACCAACTGCCGCTACAAAGGCGTCAAGTTGCCCATCTGTGTCACGCAGAATCTCTTTTGCAGTTGTAAGAGTGTGTATCTCTGGATTTGATGGATTTTGGAACTGCTGTAGCACAATAGAGTTTGGAGTTGCGTTTTGCAACTCCTCAGCTTTTGCGATTGCCCCATTCATCCCTTTTGCTGCAGGAGTTAAAACAAGTTCAGCACCCAAAGCTTTAAGAAGGTTTCTTCTCTCAATACTCATAGATTCTGGCATAGTTAAAATAAGCTTTAAATTTTGTGCTGCACAGTTTGCCGCAAGTGCTATTCCTGTGTTTCCACTTGTAGGCTCGATGATAGTTGTTCCCTCACCAATCTGACCAGACTCTATCCCACGTCTAATCATATTAAAACCTATTCTATCCTTCACTGAACTTGTAGGGTTCATAAACTCACATTTTCCAAGTATCGTCGCACCTGTAAGTTTAGAAGGCGTATTTAATCTCACTAGAGGAGTATTTCCAATCAATTGGGTAATATTATTTGCTATATTCATTTGGGTATTCCTTTTATTATGATGATTTTACACTAAAAACTTTTTTTACACAAATCTATTTTTTCAGTAGTGGAAGTTTGTGAAGCAAGTTTTCACAATACTCATACTGTTCTAAGCCCTCAAGCCAATCTTTTCTAATTGCGTTTACACCTTTATCTGCACCCAAAACCATTCCAATTGCGATAGCTCTTGAAGCATTATCTCCACCGACCATTGCGTTTGCTTGGAGTGCACGATTAAGCCCATCCTCTTTGTCCATATATTTAAGTATAAAATAGACTGCTCCTGGAAGTGTTCCCTCAGTCGGACTCGCTTTTCCTACACGGATAGGTTCACTTCGTCCAATATCCCAAAGTTTAGCCATAGAGGTAAGTGCTAAATCATCTGCAAACTTCTCTTTTGAGAGCGCAGAGTTTTCATCTGCTTCTTCTTTTACTTTTGCTATTGCTTGTGCCACTTTTGCTGAAATAAACTCATTCATTCTGACCGCTACATTCTCTATGGCATCAGCTGGTTTTTCACCATTAATTACTCTATATGTAACACGTGCAAAAAACTCTCCACCTGAGAGTGCTTCTTCACTCTTATGTGTAAACATCGTCTTTCTTGCAACATCAGCAATCTCCTCTTCTGTGTCATAATAAGCATATGCTCCGACATGACGAATCGCCATTGCGTTTGATATTCCACCTAAATGTTCTACAGCGATGTTGCGTTTAACTTGAGCATAAGTCTCTTTAGTCATAGTACATATCCAAGAGCCCCATCCGTTTTCAAACCTATTCATCCAATGTGGAATAAGTGCTTGGACTTGAAACTCTCTTTTTGGCTCACTTATCGCGGCTAAATGTTCTAGTACTAAAATATTATAATCACCATAATCAGTACTCCCACCAGCTTTTTTTCCAGGGTGATAATTTCTCTCACCCCAGCCAATTCCATGAGTCTGCCCACCCATCATCTCTCCGGGCGACATAAACTTCTCTATAGGTTTTTGCCCGTAAGCCTCATATATCTTTTTGGCATCATATTCATAGTGAGAACCTAGACACAAAGCATCTCCAACAATAGCGCCATAAAACGCACCTTTTATAGCTTCTTCTTTTGTTACTTCGCCCATAATTCAACCTAATATTTTTCCAAGAGTGTATCCAAGTAATTATTTAGAAAATATTGTAGTTTTGAGACTATATTTATGACTTGTTATTTTTTAAGTTATACTATTTCACAAACTCTAAAAGGATTTCAATAATGACTACTTATACTAGTGATGGCAAAAAACTACTCAATGTTGAATATGATGCTATATTAGAGATTAACGACATGCTAGATGGCATGAGAGTACTCTCTGTAAACTCAAAATCAGATGAAGAGTATGCAGTTTTTTTACTCGAACCAACTACAAAAGTAACCTGTTATATATTTGATGAAGTCTTTATTATTGGTAAATCGGATAGTTTTGATAGTCTAATCGAAGCTATTGAAGCTTGGAACAGTAACGAGATATAAGTTCACTCCCTCCCCTCATGACACTCGTCAATACTCCTAAGTAGAACATTAGCTATAATATCTGACTATTATAATTAGCTAGCATTCAGCATAAGATGCTATTTTACATTTTAAAAAAAGGAATAAATATGAGTCTTAGAGAAGATTTTAAAGATATGACACTGGTTCAGAAAATAAATGCTATAGATAAGGTAGTTGAAGAGAATATCAGAGACTATTTAGCACAAGATAATGGCGATATGGAACTCATTAATGTAGTGGAGCAAAATGGTAGTATCCTTGTATACATAGAGTTTCAAGGAGCTTGTGTCGGCTGTGCATCTGCCGGTGGAACTCATCAATCAATAGAGAATATTTTACAGAGAATGCTTTCAGATGACATAAGAGTTCTCACAGTATAAACGCAACTTTAGAGCTTTCATGCTCTAGTGCGTATAAAATAAAATCCAATAGATATAAATTTATAAAATTTCGTAACTGTATAAGTATTATGTAGTTTGAAGTTGTTTAAAGAGAGTTAAATGGTGCGACCGGAGAGATTTGAACTCTCACACCCGTAGGGCACTACCCCCTCAAGGTAGCGTGTCTACCGTTCCACCACGGTCGCATTTTGTAAAAAAGAGTTGAGGGTATTTAGGTTAGTCGTAAAGACTATCCTAAATATGGGTTAGCATAAAGAGCGATTAATGCAATTACTAGTGCATAAATAACTTGTGCTTCGATCATTGCAAGAGCGATGAACATTGTAGTCATTAGTTTAGCACCAAGACCTGGGTTTCTAGCAGTACCAGCGATTGTTGCAGCAGCAGTATGACCCATACCGATAGCTCCACCAAGAGCAGCAAGACCAAGACCAAGACCAGCAGCGATCATTGAGTATGCTTTAAGAGTTTCGTTAACAACAGCTTCTTCAGCACCAAACGCAGCAGCAGTTAATGCTAACATTAAAAATAGAACTTTTTTCATAAGTTTCTCCAAATATAATTATTACAAAATCTTTCGGATAGCGTAACCTCACTTTAACATGAAGCAACCCACACATAAATGCTAGGATTTCCCTACTAAAAATTGATGGGGGAATTGTACTCAAAAAGTAATAAATTGGAGTTTAAACAGAGAACTACAGTGCTAATAAAAGCACTCCCAAGAGAAGAATTATCACTAAACTGCCATATTCTAAGTACTTTTTCAAGTTGTTATTATAATTAGATGTTTTTTTACGAACTGCAACACTTATCAGCGCTGAGACAAATATCACACTACTCATACCCAAACTCATAACAAGAGCTGACATAAATCCTACATAGTAAAGCCCTAAAGAGAGTGAAAATATAAATATAGTTACAGTTCCAGGACATGGGATAATCCCCGCAGATATAATTAGTGGAATGTCAGTTGAGTTATCATCTACCTTACATGAAGAACAAGAGCAAGTCACAGTATGTGGTTGTGTAGTGAAATTATATGCAGATTTTTTTTCAATGCTCTTGTATGCTTTATATTTTTTATATAAAAGATAAAGTGCTATACCAATAATGATCAATGCCGATACTTTTGTCGTATAGTAGATGGTCTCACCCATAAACTGCGCCAAGAATGTCTCTACAACATAGTAGATTATCAGTGTCAGGAAAAAAGCTGAAAATGTATGCACAACACCTATGGCAAGCGATATAGATAGAGCCTTGGAGTAGGAACGATCATTTGATAAAAAATAACTTCCGACAAGTGTTTTTCCATGTCCTGGTCCTAGAGCATGCACTACTCCATATATGTAAGCAAAAAAGAGTAAAAGCATATATGTCATTGGATTATTTTCATCTTTTATGGACTCAAAAAGAGACTTTACCTCCCCTATAGTAGTGCTTAGTATATCTTCTTGCAAAGTAACTGTTTGAACAA
>JAYEMB010000226.1:0-12046 GCA_034717855.1 Campylobacterota bacterium | reverse complement strand
CTTGTTTTGGCTCTTTTACTTCCTCTGACTCCAGTGCTGAGTAGCTAAAGAGTAAAGAGGCAGTGAAGAGATAAAGATTTTTTTCAAAGTGCAGTTGAGTATCGCCGCTATCTACCTTGAGCGATGAAGTACTAAAGTTAAAAAACGACTCATCATCTTCAAAGGAGAAGGAGAGAAGTAGCTTTTCTGTGATCTCTAGCTCTACAAATGAGTCGTAAGAGAAAACAAGAACACCCTCCACTACTTTCAAGTTAAAATTTTTATAGTTTGGTTTTAACTCTGAACTAAAATCCTCTTCACGCTTTGCATATTGAACTTTAGTGAGCATGTTTTTTACAAGAAGATAATCAAGCATAGCTTTGAGTATGGTCTCTAACTCACTCTCATCAAGCTTTGCATTTCTGTTTTTGTCATACTGTTTTAACATCTCATCAGAGTAGAGAGTTGAGAAAATCCATTTTGTATGGGTATTTTTTAATTTTTTATCATCAATTTTTAAATCTAACTCTATCTCAGCTGTTGGAGTCATAAGCTGACATGTAGCACAGCCATAAACTAAGGTTTGAAAAAGAAGAAAATATCCAAAAACTATTTTTTTCATCTAAGTTTTGAGAAAGCCATAAATATCATTAAAGAGAAGGCTGCTACTAAGATAATAGATGCACCCGAAGTTAGGTTAAAACTATAAGAGAGCCAGAGTCCAGTAACTGTAAAAAACGATGCAATAAATCCAGAGCTTATCATCATTCCATAGAGTGATGAAGAGAGACTCTGTCCGATATATATAGGAATTGTCAGTAGAGCTATCACTAAAATGAGTCCTACTACTTTTATAGCTATTACAACTGTCAATGCAGATAAAATCAGTATAAGTGTATAGAAAAATTTTACATTAATGCCTCGAAGTGCTGCATATTCACTATCATAAGATACTGCCAAAATATCTCGATACCAAAAACTTACAGCAAAAAGGACTACAACAAATAGAAAAGCCATAAAGTAGAGGTCATCCTCGTTTACAGCCAAAATAGAACCAAAAAGGTAACTCATTAAATCTACATTGTACCCTGGCGTGAGGTCTACAAAGATTATACCGATAGCCATTCCAACAGCCCATATAAGTCCTATAAAGACATCTATTTTCTCTCGCTGATTGATTGTCACAAACGCCATAAATAGAGCTGCAATAATCGCAAAAATCGATGTTCCCAAAAAGATGGAAAAACCGCCATATATTGCTATACCTATTCCGCCATACGCAGCATGTGCGATACCTCCAGCTAAAAACACCATTCTGTTTACAACTATCAAAGAGCCAATGACCCCAGAGATTAAACTAACGAGTATCCCTGCTATTAAAGCGTTTTGCATAAAGTCATACTGTAGTGCTTCTATCATCTCTTTTTTCCTAACATCTGCAGAAGTTCAACTTCACATATATGACCATCACTCGCTGTTAACTCATTTTTCATAATAGTTAAATCATGAAATGAGAGCTTTTTATTTATGTGTGCAACCTTAGTTCCATAATCTAGTATCATTGAGAGGTCATGACTTATTACTACAATAGTTACTCTCTTATTTAACTCTTTAAGTAGTTCATATATACATTTCTGCCCATCAGCATCAATATTGGAAGTTGGTTCATCAAGAAAAAGTATTTGAGGGTTAGAGCAGAGAGCTCTTGCTATCATAACTCTTTGTCGCTGACCACCTGAGAGTGCACCGATTCTACTCTGGGCAAAATCTTCCATACCAACTTGTTTGAGTACATGCATTGCATGATTGATCTCCTCTTTTTTATAGCCAAGAAAAGCTTTCTTGTGAGACTTGTGCCCCATCATTACAACTTCAATAGCTTTAATTGGAAAGTTTATATTTACGTTGGTGTTTTGTGGTACATAGCCTATCTCTGTCAGGCTCTTCTCTAATGGCTGATTAAAGATTTTAATAGAGCCTTTTTTTGCCTTGTGTATGCCTAAAATTAATTTTATGAGTGTACTTTTCCCTCCACCATTTGGTCCTATCAGTACTAAGAAATCCTTTTCAAAAACTTCTAAGTTTATATCTTCTAAAATAGTATCTCTATCATATGCAAAAGATAGATTTTTTATCTCTATAGCCGATAGAGTGGAGTTGTTATTCACTAGCAATCGCTTTTGCCATTGCGATTAAATTTTTAGACCAGTTTGGATTTAAAGGAGAGATTTTTTTGACAGATACATTAGCCTCTTTTGCAATTATTTGAGCGCTCTTGTCCGAAAATTCAGGCTGAGTAAAAATCACTCTTACACTCTCCTCTTTTGCTTCATTTATCACTGCGATGATCTCTTTTGGTTTTGGTTTTTTTCCATCAACCTCTACAGCTATTTGTATCAGACTATACTCATTTGCAAAATATCCCCATGATGGATGAAAGACCATAAATTTACTTTTTGGTTCTATATCTTTTAATATATCTTTTATCTGAGTATCTGTAAACTCTATCTCTTTGATAAAATCATCCAAGTTTGATTTATAGAAGCTCTCATTTTCAGGATCAATTTCTACCAAAGTTTCGTAGATACTCTTTGCCATAATCTTCACATTTTTAGGTGAGGTCCATGTATGCGGATCAAATCCTTTTTCATGTTCTTCGTGATGATGATGTTCTGCCATCCCTAACTTAGAGACATTTTCACTTATATTTACAAATTTAAGTTCTCTATTTTGCGATTTAAATCTATCTAACCAAGTATGTTCAAACTCTACGTCTATTGAAAAGTATATATCTGCTTTAGAAATAGAAATCATCTGTGAAGGTTTTGGCTCATAAGAGTGGGGAGAGTTTCCAGGCTTTACCATTAGGGTAACATCCACCTTGTCTTTTGCAATCTTTTCTACAAAAACTTGCTGTGGAAGAATACTAACGATCACCATTGGCTTTGCATAGGCTGTCACACTTAACAAGCCCAGTAAAATAAATAACATCTTTTTCATATGTTTATATCCTTATTGTATTTAGCGAATTGTACTTTCTGAGCTCTTAAATGCAACTTAGTCGCAAACAGTAAGTTACTACAAAGATTTGAAATGCTACCATTCATTTATGGATGCACAAGAACTATTATCAAATAAAAAACTAAAATTAACTACCGCACGAAAAGAGCTGTTAGAGGTATTTTCTTCTGCAAACAGACCCCTCTCATATGAAGATGTAAAATCAACACTCAATATGGATAAAGCTACATTTTACAGAAATATATCAAAGTTTGAAGATGAAGCTATTGTAAATAGTCTCGAGTCAAATGATAAAAAAAGATATTATGAACTTCAAACAAAGGCGCATGCACATTTCATATGCAAGCTCTGTAATAGTATTAATTGTATAAACAGTGTTGATCATATCCCCTTAGACGGATATGTCATAGAGGATATTATTTTTAAAGGTGTTTGCAAGAACTGCAACACATAAAATCTAAAACTTTAGGCACGTCCTAAAGAGATCTTATTTCCTTTAAACTCTAAAATTTCAACTGTAACTTTATCGCCTTCACTAAAGACATCACTTACTTTATCAACTCTTTGGTCTGAGATTTTAGAGATGTGAAGCAATCCATCTGTGCCATCTGGAAGTTCTACAAAGGCACCAAAGTCAACTATGCGTTTAACAGTTCCCTCGTACTTATCGCCTACTTCATACTTGATTTTAGCAACTTTAGGAGTGTTTACAATTCCTTCAATATGTCCACGAGCACCAGCAACACCAGATTTATTTTTACCAGTAATTTTCACTTTTCCATCTTTTTTATCGATGTCAATTGCTACTTCAAACTTCTCAATCATCTCACGAATAGTCTTACCAGCCTGACCGATAACTTCACCTATAAAGCTTGGGTCTATATGAAAGAAATCTACACTTGGTAAAACGCCATCATTAAACGCTATCTCTTTCTCAGCTTCTTGCATAATATCAATGATGTGAGAACGTCCCTCTTTTGCTTGATAGAGTGCTTCTTTTAAAACATCTAAAGAGATTCCACCAAGTTTGATATCCATCTGCATTGCAGTAATCCCATCTTTTGAACCTGTTACTTTAAAGTCCATATCTCCATCGTGGTCTTCAAGTCCCATGATATCAGAGAGAATTGCGTACTTATCGCCTTCGCTCACCATACCCATCGCAATACCTGCGATAGTGTCGCTCGTATCAATATCAGCAGCTTTAAGTGCCATATAACCACCACAAACTGTAGCCATAGAAGAAGAGCCGTTTGATTCTAAGATTTCAGATACTAAACGCACTGTTTGACCATCAAGGTTTGTTATTGGCTCTAGTGCTCGTTTAGCTAAGTTTCCATGTCCTAACTCTCTGCGTTTTGTTCCCATAATAGGAGAAGCTTCACCAACTGAGAAACCTGGAAAGTTATAGTGAACCATGAAGTTTTCATTTTGTGTTCCATCATCAGTGAGACTTTCAAACATCTGTGCATCTTTTGGCCCACCCATAGTCAGAACAACAAGCGCCTGCGTTTGACCACGAGTAAAGAGACATGATGAGTGTGCGTTTGGAAGTACATTTGTGTCTATTGAAATAGGTCTAACTTCTGTTAAAGCACGTCCATCAGCACGAACATTCTCATTTAGTATCTGAGCTCTTACCTGCTCTTTTTTCACTTTCTCTATCGCATCTTTAAGCTCAAGCTCTTCCCAATGCTCTTGCGTTTGGATGATTCTTTTTCTAAGTTGTCTCAAAGCAGTTGAGCGTTCAGATTTTGCCATCTGATTCATAGCATCTGCAATATCTGAAAGGTGATTATCTCTTACATAAGAGACCATCTCTTCGTTTATAACATGTGCCTTATACTCTATAGAGACTGTCTCTTTTTTAGAAGCTGCAAACTCTGTTTCATATTTACTATTCGTAGCAAAGAGTAACTCCTGCGTTTTTTCAAAAATAGAGATAAGTTCATCTTCGCTTACTGCGTTTGAAGTATGTGATGTGAGAACAGCACCTGTCATTGTAGGGTCTAACATAGGATCAACTATCATATCACTAATCTCTACCTCTTCACCGCCAAAAGAGCGCATCTCTATCATTAAAAGATCATCTTTAGTTCCTGAGAGGTATAAATCAAGTGTAGAGCTTTTAAGCTGAGAGAGAGTTGGGTTTAAGACTAGTTCTCCATCTACTTTTGCAGTACGAACTGCTGCAACTGAAGTGTTGATATCAATGTCTGAAGTAAAAAGAGCTGCTGATGCTGCGTTTAGTGCTAAAACTTGTAAGTCTGCTTCTTTATCTGCACTAAAAGTCATGATAGTTATCTGAGTTGGATGCCCAAAACCTTCTGGAAAAAGTGGACGAAGTGAACGGTCAACTATACGAGATGTTAATGTTTCAAAATCACTGGGTTTAGTCTCACGTTTAAAAAACCCACCAGGAATTTTACCTGCTGCATATGTTTTTTCAATATACTGTACCGTCAGAGGTAAAAAATTATCTTTTACTATTTCTGTTTCATCAATTACAACTGTTGCTAAAATCACTGTGTTCCCTGATTTTAACCATGCCGAACCATTTGCCTGCTTTGCTACATCTCCAAAAGAGTACGACTCTTCTCTATTTTCTAACTCTAAACTTACATCATATTTCATTTTACTTCCTCTAGTAATTTTTCTATCTCGTCATCTTCAATCTCTTTAAAATCTTCATAATAGAGTGATGTTTCTACAAAATCATCTATATCATAAAGAAAAAATATATCATCCACAAATGGCTCTAACTGCTCTAAGATATCAGTTGGCAGAACAGCTACTGCGATATAAACTGCCTTAGGTTTCTGCGCCAAAATTGTCTTAAGTGCTGTTAAAAACTTAGAACCTGCTTCACTACCCTCATCTACAAGTAAGACAACTCTGTTCTCCATTGATTGAAAATGTTTGCCTTTTCTATATTGATAAATAGAACTTAGTATCTCCTCTTCGTGTTTACGCTGTGCCTCACCATAAATATAGTCATATTTTATATCAAACGCAGCTACTAGCTGCTCATTAATAACTATCTCTTCTCTCTCACTGACACGTGCAACTTCACACTCTGGGTTGTTAGGTGCCATAATCGCTTCTGAAAAGAGAATATCCAAGCTGTTAGATGACTTTCCTTTTATGTAGGAGCCAAGTTCCAAGCCACCTTTTGATACAGCTACGATATTCCACTGCTCATCTTTAAACTTTTGCATATCGATAACATCTTTCAACTTTTGAGCTGCATCTAGGCGATTTTTAAGTATATTTTTATACTTTTGCATACTTTTCCTAACTCCTTATTCTGGAAGTTTATACGACAAGTTTGAGCCGTTTTTATCAGGTTTCATAAATGGTTTAAGCACTATAGTCAAGTAAACATACTTGTCATAGATTGATGACTCTCCACTCTGAGTCAATATAGGTCTGTTGTTCTCAACATATCTTAGTCCAAAATCCCAACATCTTTTTTTGTACATAAATCCAACTTCCATACTCTTCTTTAATGCGGTTTCTAGGTCATAATTATACATTGCATTAAATGAGTAATGCTTATCGTAAGTATATCTCGCTGTTGATGTTAAATAGCTTGTGTGCCTATCTGTTGCGTTTAAATCTTTAGAGATATTCTCTTTATAAAGGTGAGAGAGTCCTAAGTTAAACCCATAGTCATTGTATGAAACCTTATTGTAAACTTTAGAAAAAAGAGACTCATCAAAGTTATAAAATGTATTGTTATAAAAACTTATAGAGTCGCTCATTCTATAATCTAGTTCATTTTCAAGTTCCCCATAAACACTCTCAACCGAGCCATGATTAACTCTCTGTGACAATCTATGATATAGTTTTTGAGAAGCAGATGAGTCGAATATATACTGCGTAAAATCAATTTGTGTCGCCTCTTGTATCTCTGAAATATTATAAAACTCACACTCTACTGCGTTTTTATTTATTGGGTCACTACAAAACTCATTATTGTCCTCATAAAATCCATCATTATATTCTGCTCCGCTCATTGTGTGTTTAAGCTCAAGTCCGATAACGTGAGAAAAATCCTCAAAACCTTTTGTAAGTTGAGAAACAGCAGAAAATGTATGATAGTTTCTAGCAAAATACCCATCACTCAGAGTTGCGTTTGTTATGCTATCCTCTCCGCTAAAATTGGAGTGTTGTCCGTAAAAGTTTGAAGTGTATGACACATTTAAAAACTCATCGAGGATATCTGTTTGAACTTTTATAGGAACATTTATGTTTGTTTGTAAGACTTTTGTATCTATCTCTCTATGTATGTTATTACTTTTTACATCTACAGAGTAGAAAAAATGGTCTTGAAGAAAAGTATCAAGATAGTAGTGGTATTGAAGTGTTGGAAGTTTTTGCAGAGTGTCTGCATTGGAGTCTTTAGTTAAATCTTGATAATATTTAAGATAGCTACCAAAGTAATTATCATCAGTATTGTAAAACATATTGACTCTTGAGAGAACCTGCGTGGCCGTTGACTGCTCTGTAGAATCATTTGTCGAGAGGTTTAAATAATCAACATCATTCATGCTATTTACATCTGCATATATGCCCGATTGTCCTTCTAAGTCTAGTCCAAACCACTGATTTAAAAAATCATTATTATCGTATTTAAAGTTAAATCCATAATGAGAGTTATTCTCTAGGTTATGCTTACTTAAGTACTCAAGATTCTCATCAAAATAACCAATTTTCAACTCTCCACTGGAAGTTTTAGAGTCAACAAACCTAAAAGTTGAATAGATTCCTGCACCACGTCTTGTTCTAACTTGAGGCTTCAACTCTAAGTCCCATGAGTCATACTCAGCGATATAGAAAGGTTGTTCATAGTAAACACCCTCACTATTAGAGAGACCAAGCATAGGCATCAAAAGTCCTGTTCGTCTCGTCTTATCTAGTGAGTACCCAAAGTACGGCGTATAAAAAACTGGGATGTCATATATGTAGAGTCTTGTATTATAAAGATTAAGCCATTTTGTATCTGAGTTGTAATCAGATGATGAGAACTCCATCTCCCAAAGAGGATTATGTGGATCACAAGCACTTACACTTCCCGATAAGATTTCTGTGTCACTATCCTTAGCTCTTCCCTCATCTGCACTCATCCAAACTTTAGATTTTTTATCGAGCATATAAAAAGGTTTAAAGAGTTTCTCTTTTTTTGCAATATTTAATTTTGCATAAGAGCCTAAAACTTTATACTCAGACCCTTGAGTTACTCGAATATTGTCAAAGAGCTCTAAGTCCCCTGTTTTTCTGTTATATATCGCACTATCTGCACTTAAAAAATAGCCTTTATATATTACATTGACACCCTTAGAGGCCTCTACGATACTATCTTTTGAACTCATTGAAGTAGCATATATCTCTACTTTATCACCGGCTGATAAGACAGCTGTAAAGATAAAAAGAGAGATAAGAAGTTTAAGCATTTACAACCAAAGTTTTTGCTGTGTTGTCATGCCATGTTTGGCGAGTTTGACTGAGCATTCCCCATAAAAATCCAAGATAGAAAAGCATCTCACTTATCACACGGAAAATTGCACGATTAAGTGCACTAATCACATTTGGATTATCAAGAGTTTTGATCTCTACGACTCTTATTTTCATCACTATTTTACCAATTGAAGCACCATATTGCATTACAAAAAATGCTTGATAGATAATCTTCATAGCCATATACTCTAAAACAAAAGTATTTGTCAGGTTTATCATCTCTTCCATTGTTTCTGCGGTAGTAAAAGAGTCCCAAAGGGCAATAATAAGTAAGAATGAGAGCAGTATCTCGTCTATAAAAAACGCCATTGCTCTCTTCTTAACAGGTGCTAATGTCATATCTTCACGATGAAGAATATTTTGAATCTCTTCGTTCAATTTATCTATTCCTAAAGTGCTTGATAAGCGATATCAGTTCTTATCTTTTTACCAGCAAAATGAACCTGACCACATCTCAAATAGGCTCTATCTCTAGCTTGTTTAATTGTATCACCCAGACCTACACAGACTAAAACACGACCACCACTTGCATAGAGTCTCTCATCTTCCATGCTTACACCAGCGTAAGATATATGTGTATTTTTTGCTATCTCTTCATGATGCACTTCATCTACAATTATCTCTGCTGGAGTTGAGCTTGAATATGGATAATTTTCACTTGCCATAACTACGCCGACTGCATACTGCTTAGAAAACTCAACGTTAATATCTGAGAGTCTATTTGTCGCCGCTTTAAAAAACATATCACTCACACTTGAACTCATAAGAGGCATAAGTATCTCACACTCAGGATCTCCAAAACGCACATTAAACTCTAGTGTAATTGGCTCTCCCTTTACAACCATGATACCGATAAACAGAACACCCTCAAAAGGAGCACCCTCTTTTTTCATCCCATCTAAGGTTGGACGAATTACTCTATCTTTAACTTTTTGGTATAACTCTTCATCGACAAGAGGAGTTGGAGCGTAAGCACCCATACCACCAGTATTTGGACCTTTATCACCATCAAGAAGACGTTTATGATCTTGTGCCGCTTGAAGTAAAATGTAATCATCTCCATCACAGATAGCGAACATAGAGAGCTCAAATCCATCTAAGAACTCTTCCACTATAACTTTTTTACCTGCATCACCAAAACTTTTTCCACTCAGCATTTCACCGATAGCTTTTTTAGCTTCATCATGACTCTGTGCGATAATTACACCTTTACCACCACATAGACCATCAGCTTTTACAACAATAGGAGCAGTTAACTTATCTGTGAACTTATATAAATCCTCAATAGAATCACTCTCTATATAAGCCGCTGTTGGAATATTATATTTTGCTAAAAAGTTTTTCATATAAACTTTTGAGCCTTCAAGTTGAGCTGCTTCCTTGCTTGGTCCAAAGATTGTAAGACCTTTCGCTTTAAAGATATCAACAACACCATCAACAAGTGGTGCTTCAGGTCCAACGATTGTAAGTTCTATCTCATTCTCGATTGCGTAAGCTGCCAACTCATCATAATCTTTAATATTTAGGTTAGTTCCTAACGTGTTTGTTGCACCATTTCCAGGCTGAAAGAATAGCTCGTGATTTTCCTCTTCATTTTTTATCGCTCTTGCAATAGAGTACTCACGTCCACCACTACCTAAAATTAAAATCTTCATTAATATCTCCATAAAATAAAAAAAGTATTTATTGAAATGATAAAATCAGCTCAATAAATACTTTTGATTGATAATAGCCCGAGAAGCCGTCTCGCGAATGGTTCGGTTCTAAAAGCCGAATTTGGGCAAAGAGAGAAAATTCTAACGGCGGCAATCTCTCAGTCAGAGTTAACGTAACTTCAAACGAGACCGTCGACACACAAAAATTCTACTAGTTCGCAATTTGATAATGTAGAACCCTCAATTGTGCGAAGTATCGAACTTCTCAGACTATTAACTATATTATACAAAAACGATACTTGATTTTTCTTTTGACTTAGAGCTTAGAAGCGATTTCCATGCAAGAGTCAATAGTTGTCTCTTTTGATAAGATATATTCTCTGTTTTTTGGCACAGCTTTTGCCGTTGTTTTGCCGATTACTATTATTTTTGATTTTTTACTTATCTCATGCGTTTTTAAAAAGCAGTTTAAGCTCGATGGAGAGGTAAATATTAAGATTGATTCATCTTCAATTTTAACATCCAGTATCTCTTTTGAACAGTCACTCTCATAAACAATTTCTTCATCGATACTGTAGCCCTCATTTTTACAAACTGCAACAAAGTCAGAAGCTACAACTTTAGCTCTTAGGTAGAGCCATTTTGTATCTTTTGAGTAACTCTTTATTTTAGCTGCTAAATCATCTCCATAACCACCACCAATATCTAAAACAGCTCCACCTAAACTCTCATAAGACGCAGCACTAGCGACTGAAACGCAGAGTCCTTTTTTTTCTATATACAACTGCGTTTCGTACTGTTTTAGAGCTTCAGAAGTCTGTTTTGAAGTGATAATCAAGTAGTCATACTTTGAGAAATCAATTTGAGGTTTTAAGAATGTAATTGCTAAAGAGTTTACGCTCACTGCGTTTGGATGCGAAGAGATAGAAAAAAGATAAATTGGTTTTGTCATAAAAACTCCACTACCTACAACTCGTTCCCAAGTTCTACTTGGGAATGGATACTTATTATGAATTCCCAAGTAGAACTTAGGAACTAGAGAATTTCTATTCCCACTCTATAGTTGCTGGTGGTTTTGAAGAAATATCATAAACTACACGGTTAATTCCATCAACTTCATTGATTATACGGCGAGATATTCTCTCTAAAAGGTCATGTGGAAGGTGAGCAAACGTTGCTGTCATTCCATCAACTGCCTCAACAACTCTTACACAAACAGTGTTGTCATAAGTACGGTTGTCACCCATAACACCAACAGACTTAACATTAAGCAAAACTGCAAATGCCTGCCAAGTTTTAGCGTAGTATCCACTCGCCTTTAACTCATCTAAAAGAATTACATCAGCTTCACGAAGAATTGTTAAATCAGGAACATTAACATCACCCATAATACGAATTGCAAGCCCTGGTCCAGGGAATGGATGACGGTTAATCATACCCTCTGGAAGTCCAAGTTCTAGCCCTATTTTACGTACTTCATCTTTAAATAGCTCACGCAGAGGCTCAATAAGTTCAAAATCCATCCAGTCAGGAAGTCCACCAACATTGTGGTGAGACTTAATAACTTCAGATGGACCGTTTACAGAGATAGACTCAATAACATCAGGGTAGAGTGTACCTTGCGCTAAAAACTTAATACCATCATGTTTTTTCGCTTCTTTTTCAAACTCTTCGATGAAAGTGTGTCCAATAATTTTACGCTTCTCTTCAGGGTCAGATATACCTGCAAGTTTTCCTAAAAAGTTATCTACAGCATCGACAGTGATAAGTGGCGTTTTAAGATTGATTTTGAAAACTTCTTCAACCTGCTCACGCTCACCTTTTCTTAGAAGTCCGTTATCAACAAATACCGGAATCAGCTGGTCACCAAT
>JAYEMB010000225.1:0-7536 GCA_034717855.1 Campylobacterota bacterium | reverse complement strand
TTTTACATTTTTTGGATTATCAAAGAGGTGTTTTTTATTGTTCATGGTAGTATTTGCTCCACAAGATTGTAAACCGGATTTACCATAAAAAATAGTAAGAGACAGCCAGTTGTGGTGATTAAGATCGCAATCAAACTAAATGTTGGTGCTTCTTTAATACCCTTATTGTAGTTGGGATCAACAGGTTTGGCAAAAAATGCACGTATTGGGATCTCAACAAGATAAAAGATGCTGAGCAGCGAACTAATAAGTAACACCATCAGTAAGATCATATTATGTGCATCCATTGTAGCATGCAATAATAGCCATTTACTCCAACTCCCGCCTAGTGGCGGCAAACCGACGATAGAGAGTGATGCCAGTAAAAATGCAATCATCGTGATCGGCATAGCACGCCCTATACCGTTGAGTTCTGAAACAGAGGTTTTATGTGCACTCACAAGAATGGCACCAGCAGCGAAAAACAGCGTAATCTTAGCAAAGGCATGCATAGCGATATGCATACTACCTGCCATCACACCGCCCGCGACACCAAGCATGGCTGCAAGAATAATATAAGACAACTGACTGATCGTCGAATATGCCAATCTAGCTTTGAGATTGTCTTTGGTCATCGCTATTATTGATGCACTGAGGATAGTGAATCCTGCAAGCATTGAAAGCCAATACGCACTATCGAGAGAAGCAACTAGGTCAATACCAAAAATATACACCGCAACTTTTAATATGGTAAAAACACCAGCTTTAACCACAGCCACTGCGTGTAGTAGTGCAGAGACAGGTGTAGGTGCTACCATCGCTGCTGGCAACCAACGGTGAAATGGCATCAAAGCAGCTTTCCCTGTACCAAAAACAAAGAGCAGTAATAAACCACCCAAGATTGCAGGTTCAGCTTTTCCAGAAAGTATACCACCTGGGGTAAATTCCAATGTTCCAGTCAGTGACCATGTCCAGATAATAGCCAATAGTAAAAAGCCTATTGATGTTGTCATTAATATACCTAGATATGTCCAACCGGCACGGCGTGCTGCATCGGTTCCTGCATGTGTAACGAGTGGCAGAGTAAAAAGTGTTAATAACTCATAAGCCAAAAAGAGTGTTAATAGATTTGCTGATAGAGCTATTGCCATTGTGGCAAAAATAGAGATAGCAAATGCAAAATAAAAACGTGTCTGATTTTGTTCATGATGTGCACGCATATAACCAATAGCGTAAAGGGAAGTTACCGGCCATAAAAATCCAGCTACCAATGCAAATAACAGCCCAAGTGGTTCAAGCTGAAGCGCCAGTGACAAGCCAGGAAACGGCTTAAGTAAGGTCAAGGTTACCTGTTGTTCGAAGTCGTAGTTAAGTGCTAGTGTTACAACTACCAAAAACAGTGATATACCGCCAATGAGCGTGACAGCTTCACGCAGATTAGGTTTTTTATTGCATAGCAGTACACCAATAGCTGTCAGTAACGGAATTATCAGAATTAAAACGTATAGTAGTTCAATACTCATGGTGTCACACCTATTAGCTGATTTACCGCAAGTGATGATATACCAAAACTGATCTCAGTATCTAAACCAAAATAGATATTGCTTAGAGCAAATATCCATAAAGCAAGCATCATACTGTATGGTACCTTCTGCTGAGTTATTCCCTCAGGAGCTGGCCTAAAATAAGCAACCTCTAAAACTCGACCCACATAAATCAGTGTTAAAACAGAAGCTAGAAGGATTAATAATGCCAACGGCCATAAAGAAGCATCAAGTAATGCTGTAACCAGATACCACTTACTGACAAAGCCAGCTGTTCCAGGTACACCAATCAGACTTAAACCACCAATAGTAAATGCAGCCATAGTCAATGGCATAGTCTTACCTATACCTGACATGTTTGAGAGTTCTGTACTGGCAAAACGGTAAAAGATAAGCCCAAGTGCCATGAATAAAGTTCCCTTGATCAAGGCATGGTTAAACATGTGCAGTAATGCAGCTGTAAAGCCTGGCTTAGTAGCTAATCCAATAGCGAGTAGGATATAACCTATTTGGGCGATACTGGAGTATGCCAGCATACGTTTAACATTGCTTTGATACACAGCATACACTGAACCACCTAATACACCGATGGTACCAAGTATCATCAATAAATTATCATACGGCAAATATATAAGAGAAAATTCAATCCCATATAGTGATAATATAAAACGAATTAATACATAAATAGCTACCTTCGTTGCTGTAGCTGCAAGAAAGGTTGAAACTACAGAGGGGCTGTAAGCATACGCATTAGGCAGCCATTGGTGAAGTGGGAGCATAGCTGCTTTAATACCGACACCTATGGTAATAAAAGCAAAAGCAGCTCGTATAGCGCTCGTATCTGCAACAGCTGGTAGACGCTCAGCTAGATCTGCGATATTTAATGTGCCTGTCATTACATACATAAACCCAATACCAATGAGAATGAAGGTAGCACCAATTGTCCCCATAACTAGATAATGAAATGATGCATGCAGAGCACGACGGTCACGCCCCATACTAATCAACGCATAGGTAGAGAGTGAAGATATTTCCAAAAAAACGAAAATGTTAAACGCATCTGCAGTTATACTAATACCAATAAGACCTGCTAGCACTAATAACAGAGCCGTATAAAATAAAATGTGATTTCCCTCAGCTATCTCTTTTTCAACACTTTTAAGCGCATAGATAGTTACTAGCAAAAATGAAACAGCCAGAATTAATACCATCAAGGCACTCAGTGCATCAATTCGAAGCTCAATTCCAAGTGGAGCTTCCCAACCACCTAGTGTATAAGTCAGAGCATCAATATGCTCTAACATTTGTATCATGCTGATAGAGGCATATAATAAGAATATACTTGTTAAGAGAGTAACTACCCAAGCAGCCTTTTTATTGTTTATTAGTACAATAAGTGCTGCCCCAAGCAGAGGTACAACAACAATAAGAACAGGTAAATGTGTCATTAAATCCATCCGCTAAACCTTCTTTTCAAGGTGATAGTCATCACTATCATCCATATCATGTATATCATCTTCATCCGTGCTACCATAGGCCTTCTGAATACGTACAATCAGTGCTAAACCGACGGACGTGGTTGCAACACCGACCACAATAGCCGTCAGAATAAGTACATGAGGTAAAGGATTGGAATAGAGATCAACATTGTCAGTGATGATAGGTGGACGACCATCAGTTATCTTACCAAATGTGATGTACAAGATAAACACCGCTGCTTGAAAGACAGAAAGACCAATCAGCTTTTTAATGAGATTTGATGATGCAATAACCATATACAATCCCATCATCATTAGAAAAACCACAATCAGATAATTAAAATGTCCTAATAACTCATTCATGATTATTTACCCCAGAAAAAGAATAAAAGATTAGCAAAATAGTCGAAAATACCGCCAAACCAACACCAGCTTCAACCAGTAATATCCCAAGATGTTGACCACTGACAGGATTGGAAGATAATGCAGTATAGTCAAGAAAAGATTTATTAAAAAACAGACTCACAAGCCCAGTCACACCATAAATCAGTACACCTAGTGCAGCAAGTCGTGGTAAAATAGCGGCAGGGACAACTTGTCTTGCATAGCTTTCCCCAAAAACCAGACTGTAAAGAATAAAACCACTGGCAAAAATCACACCGGCTTGAAAACCACCACCTGCACCATAATCACCATGAAATTGCACATAAAGACCAAAAACCAAAATCAATGCTATAAAAGGTTTAACTACCACCCATAAAACTAGATTTTTTTCTGGTTCTTGCTTAGGTTCAACATGTCCCATTCCTAGAAGTAGTAATACTGCGACACCTGCGCTAAATATTACCACGGTTTCACCAAAAGTATCGTAGCCACGAAAACTTGCCAACACTGCAGTGACCACATTTGGGATATCAATCTTTTCTTGTGTCAACTGAATAAATTCAGGGGCAACGTGTAGATGAACAGGTGCATTTGCATCTCCCATATTTGGAAAATCTGCAATACCATAGATAAGTGCAGCACCGGTAAGGGTCACAATAAATAATCCCAATAATGAATGGCGGTGCTTGACATTCTCATATGGTCGGGTAAGTCGCAAAGCAGACAACATTAATACAGTGGTAAAACCAGCACCGACTGCTGCTTCTGTAAAGGCAACATCTACTGCATCTAAGTCAAGAAATAATAAGGCAGTAATAAAACTGAAAATACCAAATAGCATTGTAACAGCAAACAGATCAGTTATCTTAATAGCAGCAAAAACAATCATTATCAAAAAAGCTAGCAAGCTAATATCAATCAACAGTTGAAGATTTTCAATCACTTTAACCCCTTATCTGAAAGCTCTGTTTCAGCTTCTTCTTGATTTTTCTGATTTTTTTCACAAAACACTTCTGGTGTGACACCCCCATGGGCAGCAGCACGAGACAAGGCATGAGTGATTGTTGGGTTGACAACAATCATAATGAGAATTAGCAGTATCAACTTAGCAGCATCGAGTGTGAATCCAGTATCCAATATAATGCCGATAATCAACAGAGTAGCGGCTAGTGATTCTGTAACACTCGCTGCATGCATACGCGTATAGAAATCAGGGAGACGCAACAGTCCAACTGCTCCAGTCAAGGCTAAGAGACCTCCAAGTAACAAAAAGATATCGCTTACCCAGTCGATCATTGTCATGATTGCTCTCCATATGAATCGTATTGTTCAAAAAAACGCATAACAGCCAGGGTTCCGACAAAGTTGACTAGAGCATACATCAATGCGATATCGATATAACTAAACCATCCAAGTGCATGACCACCCACAACAATCAACAAAACTGTCTTCGTACCAAAAGAGTTGACAGCAAGTATACGGTCATAAATATTCGGCCCCTTAAAAGCACGAATCAGTGTGAGTGCAAGTGTAATAAGCAAGGCAACTACAGCAGCAGCAATCATTGACGCTCCTCTAAACGGATAAGGCGAGCTTGCATTTCACCCTCTTCGAGTTCATCCAAACTCTCGGCATTGAGTGCATGCACAATAAAATAGTCCTCACCAACTTCAGTCGTGACTGTGCCTGGTGTCAATGTGATTGAATTTGCATAAATAGTTTTGATTAGCGGGTCCTTAATCTTGACTTTAATTTTACGACTTGCGGGGTTAATCGGCAAAGATGGATCCCAGATACGACGTGCAACATCAATATTTGTAATAATGACCTGCCAGGAAAGCCAAGCAAGATAAGAAAAGAAATCTATTTTGAACAACATACGAAATGGTGCGTTGTCAATACGATCCATTCGATGAACGAGCCAGGTAACCAAAATTACTGATGACAGACCTAGAGTCAATAACAGCATAGTGATATGTCCGGATAATAATACCCAGTATAAAAAAAGTATACCAGCAAATACAAGATAAAACATAACTGTGATTATTAACTCCACTTATAAAATTGTGTTTCTTAAAGTTTTCAGCAAAATATTCTCTAAGAAGCCAGTAAAACGATTGTCAATATTCTACCCATTTTTTTCTTTAAAGTGAAGCGTTAATTAAAAAAATAAATTTTAATCAACTATAGTATGTACACCTATTGACTTTTCTCTTTTTAATGCAGATCTTACTATCTCTTTAGCAGTTAACAAACGGAATTTCAATAGTCTACCTATTTTTTCACTTAAAAGAGCATTAATCGAGCTCAAAGCATCATTTAATCCAGTATTTGTTCTTATTATAGAAACATTCTCCCACATTATACGACGTAGCTGCTCTTTTCTGCGTTTATCCTCTTTGAAACTCATCACCTCATCAGTAATCCCAAACTCTACAAACTCTTTCTCGTTGGCTTGTTTTAAAATGTCTATTACTGCCTGTTTTGCAAAAACTAAACCCTCCAGAAGTGAGTTAGAAGCGAGTCTATTGGCTCCGTGTACACCCGTTGAAGCTACCTCACCAACTGCATAGAGATTTTTTACACTTAAAACGCGTCCATCTGTATCAGTTTTTATTCCCCCTATTGCGTAGTGAAACGCAGGAGAGATAGGTACTCTCTCTTTTGGTACCTTAAATCCCAAGGCTCTCAAATTTTGACATATATTTGGAAATCTGTTTTCAAAATAGTGCTCATCAAAATTTTTAAACGCGAGATAGGTCTTCATCCCGGTTTTTTTACTATATTTATAGATTGACTTACTCACAATATCTCGAGAAGCAAGTTCACCTCTCTCATCATAATCAAATAGAAATCTTCTTCCATTCTCATCTTCTATAGTAGCACCCTCTCCACGCAGAGCTTCTGTCAATAACATTTTTTGAGCATTACTACTGTTTACAAAAACTGTTGGGTGAAACTGTAACATCTCCATATGTTCAAGCTCTATACCTTTCATCAAACAGAGACCTTGCATATCAGCACTAATACATGGTGCGTTTGTGTGGTACTCATAAAGAGAGCCTAGTCCTCCGCTGGCAATAATGACATTATCTGCATATATATTTCTAGAGTGGCGATGGTCTAAAACTGTCACGCCATAACACTCACCATCTTTTATCAGTAGGTCAACAACTCTTGCATCACCTAGCATAGCATGTGAATTTTTCTCCAGTAAAAAGTGGTGCAGATATCTACCAGTTGCATCTCCTCCAGCGTGTAAAATTCTTTCACATGAGTGCGCTGCCTCTTTTGTATAGAGCAGTTTTCCATCTTCATCACAATCAAACTCAAAACCGCTATCTATTAAATCTTCGATAGCTTCGATAGAGTTTTCACTCAATATTTTTACTGCGTTTTCATTACAAAGACCAGAACCAGCCTCAAGTGTATCTTTAATATGCGAAGGTATATCATCTCTATCTCGAGCCAAAGCAACCCCACCCTGAGCGTAAAAAGTATTACACTTAAAGGTTTCGCGTTTATTTATAACAAGAACTTTTTTATCTTTAGGAAACTTCATTGCAGCGTACAATCCTGCAACACCTGCGCCTATTATTATTACATCATATTTCATCTATTTTTTACGACTCGCATTATTATCTAAATCTGTTTTTTTTATTATAAACTCTACATTTTCATCACTCTTTGGTGTCTCCTCCGAGTAAAATGGAGCAGCTTTGTAGCCACAAGCACTCACACTTAACAAAAACACTGCTATAATTGCCATATGAAAAACGCTAGTCAAATTATTAATTCTATTCAAAATAAGCCTCAATTTTCTAAACTATCCCGTTATAAGTGTATAAAAAGGATAGAGTCTATTTTTATCCCCGCCTTACAAAGAATGATAAAGTTTTCATATATAAAAAATGACACTCTATTTTTTGTACTCAATCATCCGGCTGGGAAACAAGAGTTTGATAATAATATACAAAATATTAAAAGCGCTTTAAAATTCCACTCTCCGGAAGAATGCAGTGAGACTTTGATACGCGACATCAAAGCTTTTGTAACACACTCTCCAAAAAAAGCACAAGTTTTTACAAAACCTACTGAGTTGAAATATAAAGAGAGAGCGACCGGAGATATAAAAATAGATATCAAAGATG
>JAYEMB010000224.1:1267-7619 GCA_034717855.1 Campylobacterota bacterium | reverse complement strand
TAAGCCTCCTTTCAACATATTTGAAAAAAGACTTTAACAGAACTAATCTGTTTCTTTAAGCTTTTGGTTGTAAAAACTACTTTTTAGGCAGCTTTCATACTGCCCATTTTAACTCCGCCGGTGACAAGTAAGCTAGGATCATCACGTAATTCTTCAATTTGTTTATTAAAAAAATTTACCACTTCAATAAAATATGGATTTCTTTTTAAATATTCAAATGCAGCTGTTTCGGCAGTAAGACCATCTTTCATCCATGATTTATATCTATCCACCATTTTTTCTAAAAAATCTTCTTTTGAGTTCAACCTAACACCTTTCTAACTTTCTCAATTGATGGCTTTACATATCTTTCGGTCATCTTTAAGCTAGCATGATTCATTACTTTCATCAAAGTAAAGGCATCTACCCCTTTATAGGCTAAATATGTCGCAAAAGTATGCCGAAACGTATAGAGGGTCACTCTATTAATCCTGTCATTAGGTGGTAATCCTACGTTAAACAGCTCATCCATTTTTGGCTGGATACGGCTCAATATACTTGCATATCCTATATGTACCTTTTTGTTCAAAGATGGATTTTCTCTATAAAACAGATACTCATCTTGCTCCAGTTCCTTGATCCACTCTCGAATAACAGGAAGTAATCTTTTACCAATTGGATTAGTATATTTTGGTCTTTTTTTCATAGCCTTGAAAGTAATCTCTTTTTTGCGAGTATCCACATCTAGTTTTCTTAAAGAAAGAACAGCGTCAGGTCTAGCTCCTGTCGAAAGGGAGATTATCATAAACAGATAGGCTTTCTTATTGCGTTCTATACTTCTTAATAAACATATAGTTTCTCTTGCACTTAAAACTCTTTCCCTCTTATTGTCCAGCTTAAGCTGCTTGATCTTCTTTGCTGGACTTGTCATGTCGATAACATCTCGTTCAATAGCATGGTTAAAAATTGATTTTATAATAGCGGTGAAATAGTTTACAGATGCAGGTGCATAACTTTCCATGAGATCCATTTGAAACTGCTCAATATCTCCAAAGTTAATTGCAAGCACATTTATATTCCCAAAAACAGGTTTTATTTTGTCATTATACTTGTTGATGCTATCCTGATAACTTTTCATATTTTTCTTATCAACATAGTATCTGTCAGCTAAATCCTGGAAAGTAATTACATTTTTCTTCTTCATTTTCTTAATAAGAAGAGCTTCAGGCTTATCTTGATTTTCAGCAATTGCAGCAAGCCTTTGATTTCGAGCATCATTTATCCGATACCCTTGAGAATGACGGCCGACTTTAACTTGATGAGCTTTACCATAAACATCTTTAAACATATAATAGTAAGTCGTGTCTCCACTTGCTAGCTTATTTCTGTATAAGCCAACTTCCTTCTTAATTTTTTCCATTTTTCTAACCTATTTCTAACCCAAGATGAGTTTTACTGACAATACATGACAGTATAGCAAAAAATTATTATTGATTAAGTTCTCGTATTTTAGGGGGCTTAAAGGGAGCTGATGGTTATTGACAATTAGTGAAATTATATAGGATTAATGATTGTCTATCATTAATATCAAAATAAATCCTAAGTTTTGTATCTGGGAATTGTATCAACTTTGCTCTTTTGTTTTACTTACTTGCCTTTATATCATCTCCACTGCCAAGTAAAACAGATATCCATCGCGTTTTATCATTATCATCTAAAATTATTTTTACCATTATTGTAAGAGGAATTGAGAGTAGCATACCTACTATTCCAAGTAACCATCCCCAAAATATCAGCGATAAAAACACCACTAATGTTGAAAGTCCCAAACCTTTGCCCATAACTCTTGGCTCTACAACTGAACCTATCACTACGTTGATTGCAACATATACTACAGCAACAACAACTGAGCTCAAAGCACCAAGTTGTACTAGTGTTAACAGAACTGCGGGGACTGCTGCGATTATAGAACCTATATTTGGGATAAAGTTAAAAAGAAACGCAACTACAGCCCAAAGAAATGCATAATCTGTTCCTACTATAACTAAAGCTATCCAAACAACCAAGCCTGTAAACGCAGAGATTATAGCCTTGAGTACCATGTACTCTTTTATCTGTGAGGTTATTTTCTTCATATGTGATATAGCAGTAGTGTTATTACTCGCAAACTCTATTTTTGATTTAAAATTCTTAGACTCCAACAACATAAATATAATCGTCAGCAAAACTACAAAACCATTTGTGAACATTGAACCTATACTCTGCATAATATTACTTGCAAAAGACATTATCTGCTTTGAGTTTATCATCGCAGAGAGCTCATCTACTGATATTTCTATGCCTATTTTAGATGCAATTTGCACAAATGAATGGTAGTAGATACTAAGCTGATCTGTATAAAAGTCAATATTTGAATTAAAATCATGTACAGAAGAACCAATGAGTTTACCCACAAGAGTTATCAAGAGAATAAATATACTTATTACTAAAAACAGAGAGAGAGACTCAGGCAGACCTTTTTTGTTAAAAAAGTTATATGTCGGCAAGAGTATAATCGCTAAAAATAGTGACAAAAGAAAAGGCACAATAATTTCAGAGGCGCTCTTTATACCAGCTAAAACGATTACAACACTCGCCATTACAAGAAAATAGTAGCCTATGTTTGTCTCTTTCATTATCCACTCCTTAGTTTTGAATCTGTTTTTTATTAGTTAACTGCTGCAGGTAATTTGATATGTTTATCAGAGAAAATGTAACCAAAAATATCATAAGCCCTGGAAAAAAACTTACCCACCAGGCAATCTCTACAACATCTTTTCCTCCACTAAGTATCGTTCCCCAACTCATCTGTGGAGCTACAATACCCAGACCTAAAAAACTAAGCCCTGACTCTGCCAAAATTGCCCCACCGACACCAAAAGTAAAACTAACAAAATAGATTGGAGCGAGTATTGGTGCGTAGTATTTAAAAAGAATTTTCAGCTTACTAACATTAGCGATATTAAGTATCTTTACATATGGTTGAGAGGTGATTTTAAAACTCTCAGAACGGATAAGTCTCGCTGTTGTCATCCAGCCAGTTATAGAAATTATGACGATTAACACCCATGCAGATGCGTTTACATAACTCACAAGTGCTAGTAGTAAAAAGAAGGTTGGAAAGGTTAAAAAAAGATCAACCATTATGATAAATCCTTTATCAACTCCACCTCTAAAGTATCCTGCTGTAGCTCCTAAAATAAGTCCAATTAAAGATGCGATAAACGCAGAGCCTACACCTATTATAAGTGAAATTTTCCCACCCTCCATTAGACGGGCTAAAATATCTCTGCCTAATCTATCTGTACCGAGCAGATGTTCTAATGAGGGTGCACTGAGAATTGCGCTACTGTTTAAAAAATATGCGTCAGTTGTATAAAAAAAAGAGCCAAAGAAAGAGAAAAAAAATACTGCGGACAATATAAATATACTAAACTTTGGCATTAATAGAATTTACTGCTTAATACCCAAAAGAGTCTGCATCATCTGATCAATCGTCGTGATAACTTTTGCAGCAGCACCATAAGATGTCTGATACTTAATAAGATTTGTCAACTCTTCGTCAATACTAACTTTTGAAACGCTGTAGTACTCCATCTGTGTTGCATTAAACTGAGTTGAGACAGTTTCATTTCTTGTTATCGCTGAGTTTGTTTTAGTTCCTACATATGTTGCTGTTATGTCAAACATACCATATACAGTTGCATCAAAAGTCTGATCTCCAACATAAAATTCATAAGACTCAAATTGCTGTTGCACCATGCTCAAAGCAACTCTATTGTCACCTGCAGTTCCTGAGTAGCCGGCTGACATTTTAGTTGGATTTTCACGTAGTTCTAGCTTTAAATTAATATTACTTGCATCATCCCCATCTAAAAATCTTCCTAGACCTAATGCACCGGCAAAATTAGTACCTGAACTGTAATCATCTGTTGGCAAATTATCAGTAATTGCAAAAGTATAACCTTGTGAATCAAATGGAGCCTTCATTGAAAAACTTGCTTGTCCGTTCACAGCTGGTAAAAAACTAAATTGTATAAAATCATCTATATCATTATTTGCATTACCATCATCATTATCATCAACTATCGCACTAACTTGTTCGTCAATAGAGCCTACTCCAATCATTGAAGTTATTGCATCAATATTTATCTCTCTAGTAGCAACTTCATTACCATCAAGATCATAAACTATAATGTTAAAAGAGCCTTCATTAATATTGAAATTTGAGTTAACTAAGGGAATTGCTTCTGAAGACACTTCTACATTAGAGTCCATTCGAGTCGTTGCACTCGCAGCATATAAATTATTTGTAGCTTCTATAAAACCTTTTGCAAAAGCATCAAATTGAGAGATTACATTTTGTAGCACACCATCAGTTGGCATACCACTCGTTGTATCAAGTGCTCCGCCTCGTAACTCAAAAATTGCACCTACTTTACCGCTATTGATATTCTCTTCCATAGGAATAAGCACACCATCTTGCCTCTCATATGACACTTCATAGAAACCTAAAGCACTATTTTCTTTAGTAATATGTAAGGGGTGAAAAGTATTTCCATCCACTATATTAAAACCATTCACACTCAGAGTATAACTTCCTGTTCTTGTGTTTGAACTACTGTCTATCTGGATATTCGCTGTCAGTTGTCCTTGATTAACATCACTACCGATAAGGCGCGCTAAACTTCTTTCTATAACACTGCGTTTATCTCGTAAATCATTCGCTGTGTAGCCGACACCGTCAGCCTCAGCAACATCAATTGCGATATTTAATCCTGCCAACTCTTCTGCTAACTCATTCACTTGGTTTATATTTACAGCAAGTTCTTCATTTATTTGACTCTGAAGACTTTGAATTTGATTTTGCGTTTGTATGATATGTGCACTAAGAGTTTCAGTCTGTTCAGCCAAGGCAACTTTAATTGCGTCATTGTCAGGATTATCAGCAAAGGTCTGCCACATATCATAGTACTCTGTTAAATCTGATTTTATACCAACACCATCAATCTCAGGAAAATAAGCAGAGAGCTCTTCTAGTGTCTTTTTCTCAAAGTCACTAAACTCTTTATCTGCAGATATAGATGTATATCTATCAAAAACAAAGTTATCAAAGACTCTTTGAATATCCATAATCTCAGTACCATTACCAACATTACCAGCATTTGTATAGAGTGGTGTTGAAGCTGAAGTGATCACTCTCTGTCTAGTGTAACCCTCTGTCTCTGCGTTTGAAATATTGTGTCCAGTTGTATTTATCCCAATCTGAGCTGCGTTTAGTCCAGTGTAACCAATATTTAACGCATTAAAAATAGATGCCATCTTATACTCTCACTTCCAGTATTGCAGGGTTTTTAGATGCTTTTTTCTCGTAACCCTGCATCTCTGTTGGAACCAATCTCTCTAAAAATGTATTATATAAATTGCTAACCGTTAAAACTAGCTTTGCATAGTGCTTGTTGACTTCTCTGAGATTAGAAAGCTCAACTTTTAGTTGGTCAAGGAGAGTGTGCTGTTCTTCATTTAGAAGCTGAGGAAGCTCTGTATTTGGGTTAGTTGTCATTAAAGCTGAAATCTCATGATCAATCATCGCTTTTTTCTGCTCAAAACTTTTTAATTTATCTTCTTTTAGCGAAAGTCTCTCAAATTGTGGATCATTCTTAGCAACTTTTATATCTTCAATATCCGACTCAGTAATTTTGATTAAATCCTTTAAGTCATTTAAAGCACTCTGTAAATGATGAGACAACATATCTAACCCCTGTTTTATTTTATATTTTTACAATAACTCTTCGGCAATTTTTTTAGATAATGCCTCTAAGTCAACTTTATACTCTCCCGCTTCGAGAGACTCTTTAATACGCTCTATCTTACTCGTATCACCCTGTTTTGACACAGTTGCATCTGTAGCCTTCGCCTCTTTTGATTCGCCAAAACTGTTTGCGTATGCAGTGCGAACAGCGGAGCTATTTGTTTGTGAAATCATAACTTGTCCTTTATCTTAACTCTAAAAGTTTTTTCATATACAACTATATCGTCATTTAAAAGAAAAAAGTTAGGATTTCTGACTTAAATAATCATACAACATTTGTGAAAATCCAAATCCCCCTGCACTAGCCTTACTTAGCTCATCTCTATACATTGATTTGTAAATTTTATCACCCGGGTCATTCTGCTTTGAAAAAATATTCTCTTCATCTTTCATTGCGTTATCCATGAGCATCTTTATTATCACAGACTCAAAAGCATCTGTTTGAGCTCTTAGCTCTGCGTTTTGGGCCTTTGGGTCTATCTTTGGAACAGTGTGCTGTTGAGAGAGACCTTGCATCTGTGC
>JAYEMB010000224.1:0-1167 GCA_034717855.1 Campylobacterota bacterium | reverse complement strand
TGATAAACCACACCTGTTGTAGGATGCGTTTCTGCTCCAGCGCCTCTAACATTTCGTCCACCGATACTAATCGAGCCTTGAGCAAGTGCATAAATCTTCCCATCAACCCCTTTTAAAGGAGTCATCAAAAGTGTTCCGCCCTCTAAAGATTTCGCATCACCGATAGATGAAACAGTGATGTCAAACATATCACCCTGTCTTGCAAAAGGCTTCATCGTAGCAGTTACAACAACCGCTGCAACATTTTTTGATTTTATATCTATAGGTTTCATATCTATATCCATAGATTTGAGCATATTTGCAATTGACTGGAGTGTAAACTTTGAAGTTGTACCATCACCCGTCTTTTTTAGACCAACAACTAAAGAGTAACCTATCAGTTGATTCTCACGAACCCCGACTATATTGGCTACATCGTTTATCTTAGTTGCTTGAAGTGCTGATAAAAAAAGTAAAAGAAGTAAAAATAGTTTCATTGCAATTTCCTTGAATTACTCAAGATTTAGCAAGTTCTATTCCACTTTAAATTTTCTTCTAGCCTCTTCACATAATGTTACATTATTTTCAAATATTACATAACCTATAGTTTCTAAAATTATTTTTGAAGACGGTGTAAAACTAGAATTTATTTTTTGAATATCTACATTACTATTTAATAAATAAACAAATAGCCTTGCACTCTCTGAAACATTTCTTTTATCTCTTATAATATATATAAAAGCGATTGAACGAGCTACTTGCTCATAGAAGAAAAATATAAAACTAAATATGCCATAAACACCCTCTATAGAAAATTTTGCTCTGTTGATATCGTCTTCTACTGTAAATGGATCATCAATCATTCCACCATATCCACCCTTATAATTATTATGTTCAAAAAATGGGATTTCATACTTAGTTTTATAATAGTATTTTGATATTTTAAATAGTGTGATAGAAAAAAACAGTGCATATAAAAATATAGTAAATGTTATATTTACGGAAAACAGTGGTAATAATGATATTAAAATAACTATAAACACTAAAACATATAAACTTTTTTCTAGTTTTTTATATTCATTTTTTTTAAAACTTTCTACTATTAATAGATAAAAGATAAGGATAACATCGAATGATACTAAAAATAGACTACCATCTAAATTTATAGTATCAATGATAGGTAGGTCT
>JAYEMB010000223.1:0-1671 GCA_034717855.1 Campylobacterota bacterium | reverse complement strand
GGAACTACTAGAGATGTAAAACGTAGAACTACTGTGATCATGAATAAAGAAGTACAACTTCTTGACACTGGTGGACTAGACAAGGGTTGTGAACTTTTTGACAAGATAAAAGAGATGTCCTTAAAAGCTGCATATAAAGCTGATATCATTCTCTATATGGTTGATGGAAAAGGTATTCCTGAAGATGAAGATAAAAAACTTTTTTATGAGCTTCAATCTATGGGCAAGGATATGGCACTTGTTGTCAACAAAATAGATAATGACAAGATGAAAGAGAAACTTTGGGACTACTATGAGTTTGGAACTGATGCTATTTTTGGCATCTCAGTAGCTCACAACAGAAATACAGTTGAACTTTTAGAGTGGATAGGTGATAAGCTACCTGAAGAGGACACTGTCAAAGAGGAAGAGGAAGAAGAGTTAAATGTGATAGAGCCTGAAGAGGAGAGTGATGAGGACTTCTTTGCAAATATCGCGGAACATAGTGAAGATGATGACGGCTTTACTTACTGGGATGAAGATGAGATGGATGGTATCATTACGGATGATACTATCTTTGGAAACAATGACCGTATCAAAGAGTTTGATGAAGAGGATATTAACCACATCAAAATCGCGATTATCGGTCGTACAAATGTTGGAAAAAGCTCACTTTTAAATGCACTTCTTGGTGAAGAGCGCTCGGTTGTTAGTGCAGTTGCAGGAACTACTATTGACCCGATTGATGAGACTATTGATTATAAAGACAAACAGATAACTTTTGTTGACACTGCAGGTCTTCGTCGTCGTGGTAAGATTTTAGGGATTGAGAAGTATGCACTTATGCGTACAACAGAGATGCTTGAAAACTCAAATATGGCTTTAGTTGTTTTAGATGCAAGTGAGCCATTTTTAGACTTAGATGAGAAAATAGCAGGACTTGTTGATAGTAACAGACTCTCATGTATCATTGTTTTAAATAAGTGGGATATCTCTAAACGTGAGGAGCATGACAAAATCATCAAAGAGGTTCGTGACAGATTTAAATTTTTAGCATTTGCACCTATCATCACTCTCTCTGCTCAAACACACCTTAGAGTTGATAAGCTTCACGATATGATTTTAGAGATAAATGAGAACTACTCTCAAAGAATTCCGACTTCTAAAATAAATGAGGTTATAGAGAAAGCACTTCGTCGTCACACCCTTCCAAGTGTTAGCGGACAGGTTATTAGAATCTATTACGGAACACAGTATGAGACAAGACCGCCAAAAATAGCGATAGTTATGAATAAGCCAAGTGGACTTCACTTTACATATAGACGCTACTTAGTAAATAAAATGAGAGAGGCTTTTAACTTTAGTGGAACACCTCTTCTGTTTAAAGCTAAAAAAAGAGGCGAGAAGTAAGAAGGAGTTACGCCTCTTTAGGTGTCTGTTTTATCACTCTATAAATCACAAAAGTACCAATTGCCAAGGTTATAAAAGTAAAAGCAAGAGAAAATGTTTTCGTAATTACATACCCTACAATTAACAGAGATAGTACAGTTGGTACTTCATTGTAAGCTCTAAAGAAATTTCCACTTTTTTCATAGTTATTATCTTCTAGTTTTTTTCTATAATATTCCAGAGAAAATGAGTATGCCATCAGCACAACCACAACTAGGATTTTAGCATGCATCCAGCCATCAC
>JAYEMB010000222.1:19988-25471 GCA_034717855.1 Campylobacterota bacterium | reverse complement strand
GTGCGTTTTGTAAGTAGTGGAACTGAGGCTGTTATGTCTGCTATCCGTCTTGCACGAGGCTTTACTTCTCGTGATGATATTGTGAAGTTTACAGGCTGTTATCACGGTCACTCTGATGCACTTTTAGTGGAAGCTGGTTCAGGTGCAGCAACTTTTGGAAACCCAAGTTCACCGGGTGTTCCAGCTGACTTTACGAAACATACTCTTCTAGCAGAGTACAACAACATCGACTCTGTAAAAAAATGTTTTGCAGACTCTAGTGATATTGCATGTGTTATCATCGAGCCGATTGCAGGTAACATGGGTCTTGTTCCTGCAGATAAAGAGTTCTTACATGAGTTAAGAGAACTTTGTGATGCAAATGGAGCGCTTCTTATTTTTGATGAAGTTATGAGTGGTTTTAGAGGTACTATAAATGGTGCTGAGTCTATCACTGGTGTGAAACCAGATATTGTGACTCTTGGTAAGGTTATTGGTGGTGGTATGCCTGTTGGTGCTTTTGGTGCACGTGCAGAGATCATGTCACAGCTCTCACCAGATGGTCCAGTTTATCAAGCAGGAACACTCAGTGGAAACCCAGTTGCGATGGCAGCAGGGTATGCAGCTCTTTCAAAGCTCAAGCAAAACGCAAGAGTGATGGCAGTTTTACAAGAGAGAGCTACAAGGTTAGTGACTGGTATGCAAAACGCAGCTAAAGAGTGTGGAATTACAATGCAGATAGATGTGAGAGGAAGTATGTTTGGTTTCTTCTTTAATGAAAAACCTGTTAAAAACTTTGCTGATGCTTGCAGTTCAGATGCGGAACTTTTCGCTGCGTTTCACTCTGCAATGCTAGAAGAGGGCTTCTACTTTGCTTGTTCACTCTATGAGACAGGTTTTATCTCAACAGCAACAACAGATGAGATGGTTGAAGAGACTATAAACGCAGCATCAAAAGTATTTAAGGCGATTACAAATGGCTGAGAAAAACGAAGAAAAACTCAATCTTGAAGCGAGAGAAGAGGCCCAGCAGGAGAGAAAACCAAAAATCAAACCTGTGATAGAAGCAGCTGATAGTCTTTCACTTGGTATCTCAATGGTTGTCGCTGTGCTTATGGGTATCGGTATCGGTATTTTACTTAAGAGTTTAACTGGTGCAACTTGGACACTCTGGTTAGGTGTATTTATAGGGGTTGGAGCAGCTGTTTTAAATGTTTACAAGGCGTACTCAAAACAGTATAAAGAGATGCAAGATTTAGCAAAAGAGCCCAGGTACGCTATGAAAAAGAAGTTAGAGGATGAAAAAGAAGACGATTTAGATTATGGTGAAAAAAATTATTAAACCCTTTAAAATCATAGGCTTTACTGAACTTTTAGTTATAGCAACTTACTTTATATCTTTTGAGTTTTTTATAAACCTTCAAGTTGCGTTTGCAACTTCGCTTTTTGTGATTTTAGGGGCCTCTTACGCATATAAAAAGATGGTTAAAACGCAAGTTGAGAGTAAGAGTTATGAAGACAAACGTGATCTTTTAGATGATATTGAAGACCCTCATGAACTTTACAGTGAAGAAATTGTCAATGAAACTCCAGCTGAAGAACTTGACCTTAAAAAGATAGTGAAAGAGGAAAAAGCGAAGATAAAGACGCTGAGTGTTAAAAGTATGAAGCATGGGGCTAAAGGGAGTTTCTCTGCGTTTAGAGTTGTTCCGTATATATTTTTAGCCTTAGGGTTTATAGCACTTGAAAATAATGAGTTGCTAAATCTAGCTGTTTATCTTCCATCGCTTTTAGTTGGAATTGTTGTAGGTTCTCTATCTGCTAAAGAGCTTAGCTCTTAGGTTGTTTATACCTATGAAGTAATCATAGGTATATTGATTGTTAAATCTTTTTTAACATCGATATAGAAGTTGTTGTCTTCTGACATAATTTTAAGCTCTTTCGCTCTTGTATCATTGAGATTATCCGCACTTACTCTGATTGAAAAGAGACTATATTTCTTCTCATCAAATCTAATATGTTCACCAATTCTATAAAAAACAGTAGTGTGTATAGCTTCATTATCTTCAAAGCAAGAGTATATTTTATTTAAAATTTTGATAAGCTTATTTGAGTTTATAATGATGTCTGGAATAGTTGGATCATACTCTTTTGTGTATTTAATATCTGAGCTTATAGAGTTCGTTGATATACATAAATCGATGAGTGTAAATACATTTGTAAGTTGACCATCTGGCTTGGGAGTTTTTATCTTAAATGATGGCGTTTGATAGAGCTTAATACCAATCTGCTCTTCATCTTCATATCCAACCGTCACTCCAAAAAACTTGTAGCGACCAAACTCTAAATCAACAAAAGTTGTTTTAAAACCAAAGCTTACATTTGCGTAGGCTTTAGCTAAATCAAATAGTTCGTTTGGAGTTGTAGAGCCCAGAAGAAACTGAGCTTCAGAGTTGAGAGAAGTTATCTTCCCATTTATATCAAAAAGTACAAAAGGGTTGTAGTCGTACTCTATCCATTGCTGCTCGAAGGTCATGTAATTCTCGTACTACTCTTCGATGTAGTTCTTAAGTTTACGACCAACTTTAGGGTGCTTCAACTTTTTAATAGCAGAAGATTCGATTTGGCGAACACGTTCACGAGTAACGCTAAGCTCTTTTCCAATCTCTTCTAAAGTTCTATCGCTCTCATCATCCATGATTCCAAAACGCAGTTTAATAACCGCTTTTTCTCTCTCATTTAACTGCTCTAGTACAGTCTCGATTTGAATTCTTAAATCATCTTTGAGTATTGCATCTGAAGGTGAAAGTGATGTTTTATCTTCGATAAAGTCACCAAAACGACCATCCTCTTCACTACCGATAGGCGCTTCAAGGGAGATAGGCTCTTTAGTGATTTTGATTACGTTTTTAACCTTTTCAACTGAAAGACCAACTTCTCCTGCGATAACCTCTACATCTGGCTCTTTGCCATGCTCTTGAAGGTGTTTACGCATAATTTTGTTGATACGGTTGATAGTCTCAATCATATGAATAGGAATACGGATAGTTCTCGCTTGATCGGCGATAGCACGAGATATCGCTTGACGAATCCACCATGTAGCATAAGTTGAGAACTTATAACCTTTTTGGTATTCAAACTTATCAACAGCTTTCATAAGACCGATATTTCCTTCTTGAATTAGGTCTAGGAAAGGTAATCCACGGTTTGTGTAACGCTTAGCGATAGAAACAACTAGTCTAAGGTTCGATTTTGCCATTTTAGTTTTAGAGATTTCAGAGATATTTTTACCGCGTTTAATCTGCTCTAAAATATCAGCTAATTTTTCAGGTTCCATATCGAAACTGTTTTTTGAAGCCTCTTTTGTCTGAACAAGCTTTTTGATTTCCATATAAGTAGAAACCATAGTAGCCTCTGGAACCATGTTAGCGATATCTTCTTTGTTCAGGTCTTGAATTTTATCTACAAGGATTTTGTGGTTTGCTTTGAGTGTTGCGTTAAAAAGAGGAAGTTTATACTCAAGTCTTTTTAACTCTTTGTCATAGCCCTCATCACTTTTAAGTGCAGTCTCCATAGCCTTTACAAGTTCGTTGATAAGTTTAGAAGTTGGTCCAAGGTCAAGAAGTTTATCTTTAAGAACTGATTTTTTAAATGTAACGCCTAAATAGTACTGAATAATCTCTTCATTAAGTTCAGCATCTAAGTTTTCAGGAGACTTGTCTGCAAATTTAATCCAATCTTTTTTAGCTTTTTCTAGTGCTTTAAAGCTTGTAGATACTTTTTCAACTCTAGTTTTGTCTTTTGCAGAGAGTGTTTTTTCCTCTTTAGCAGCGTCAGCTGCATGATCATTTGAATCATCACTATCCTCTTTTTCATCTTCAAAACTCTTAAAGAGCTCTTTTACACGTCTCTCTCTATTTATAAGAGGTTCTTTATAATCTAAAATAAACTCAATAAGATAAGGAACTGAACAGATAGCATCGATGATAATACTCTCTCCACCCTCAATTTTTTTAGATATCTCTATCTCTTCTTCTTTAGTTAAAAGAGGTATTTGACCCATCTCACGAAGATACATACGTACAGGAGAGTCTGAACGAGACCACTCAAGTAGTTCGTGCTCTTTTAAGATGTCAAATTTATCTGACTCATTATCTTCAAGCATCTTTCTTTGAGCATTACGTCTAGCTTCTGCTTCTTTGTCGTTAAGTCTTTTTGCTTGTTCTGAAGAGGTATAGATACAACTTTTATTTTTTGTTATAAGTTTAAAAATATTTTTCGATTGTGCGGCTGTAGGTTGCTTTTCAAAAAGCTCAATTAGTGCCTCATAAGTTAAACAATCTTTTGATTTGTTTTCAGTGAAAAAGGTATCAATAGCTTTGTTGAGTTCTTTTGCTGTCATATCGGAGTATGCTCCATGATTTAAGGTTTTTTAAAGAGTGGATTATACTGAAATAGTCTTAAGTAAAACAAAAGTTTGATAATAAAATATATTGGAACACTCCTTGCTACAAAACTAAAAATGATTTGAATTAAGGGAATTTAATGCAAACAGGTTACTATAGTTCAGCGGCAGGAATGGTGACACAGTTTAACCGTCTCGATACGATAGCAAATAATCTAGCGAATGTTAATACAGCCGGTTTCAAACAAGACAATCTTGTTGTTGGTGACTTTATGCGTGTATTTAAAGAGGCTAGGGATGAGTTATCACTAGAGAACAACTCCAAAGAAGCAGCTCAATTTTTAAATAGAACAATGACAAGAGCTCCTCAGGTTGTTGACTCTTATACTGACTACTCAGTTGGAAATATGCAAAAAACATCAAACTCTTTAGACTTTGCACTCTCGCGTGAGGGACTCTTTTTTGCTGTTAAAACGCCAGACGGTGTTAAACTGACTCGTGATGGCTCTTTTAGTACAAATGATGAGGGTACGCTTGTAACGAAGCAGGGCTATGAAGTTTTGCCAAATGACTATTTTTCATCTGGTAGTTCAATTCAGTTTGATGTAACAGATGCTGCTATTGAAGCGGATAAAAATGGTCAAATATACACGAATATACCTGGTGGTGTTCAATTGACGCAAAATGCAAAACTATTTATCGCACAACCTGAAAACATGAGAACTCTCAAAAAAGAGGGTGACAATCTTTACGCTGTAGAGAATATCTCAACTCTTAAAAGTCTCAATAGTAGCGGAGCACTACTTCAAGGTTTTGTCGAGAAGAGTAATGTAAACGCAGTGCATATGATGACACAGATGATAGAGACAAATCGTTTGGTCGGGATGTATCAAAAAGCGATGGATACTCAGATGAATGATATGAACCGTGACGCGATAGAAAAAATAGCTAGAAAAGCTTAAAGGATAACACTATGATGCAATCACTCTATACTGCTTCAACAGGAATGTTGGGAATGCAGACTCAAATTGATACTACGGCAAATAATATTGCCAATGTGAACACTATTGGGTTTAAAAAATCTCGTGCAGAGTTCGCT
>JAYEMB010000222.1:0-19888 GCA_034717855.1 Campylobacterota bacterium | reverse complement strand
TATGATGCAATCACTCTATACTGCTTCAACAGGAATGTTGGGAATGCAGACTCAAATTGATACTACGGCAAATAATATTGCCAATGTGAACACTATTGGGTTTAAAAAATCTCGTGCAGAGTTCGCTGACTTGATGTATCAGGTGATGGAGTATGCTGGAACATCTACAAGTGATGTTACAAAAAGCCCAACTGGTATAGAAGTTGGGCTAGGTGTAAGACCAACAGCAATAAATAAAATATTCTCAGAGGGTTCACTCAAGCAGACTGATAATCAGCTAGATATAGCGATAACTGGAAAAGGTTTTTTTAAGCTTGAGCTTCCTGATGGTACTGAGGTCTATTCAAGAAATGGTGCGTTTAAGATAGATGAGAACGGTAGTATTGTAAACAGTGATGGTTATAAACTTGTTCCAGAGATTGTTATCCCACCTGATGCAACAAATGTTAGTGTTGGTTCAGATGGTACAGTAACTGTAATTCAGCCCGGTCAAACGCAGGCTACTCAGATCGGTCAGATTACAACAACAAACTTTATAAACGCAGCGGGACTACACTCTTTAGGTGACAACCTCTACATAGAGACAGATAGTTCGGGTCAACCTGTTGAGGGAACACCAGGACTAGACGGGCTTGGAATACTGAGACAGGGTTTTGTAGAACTGAGTAATGTTGAACTTGTTGTTGAACTTACAGATCTTATTACAGGACAACGCGCTTACGACTCTAACTCAAAAGTAATCACGACAAGTGACGAGATGTTACAAACTACAAACAACCTTAAACGATAGCTTTTTAACTCATACCTTATAGGCATTTTTTGGTCTATGGGTATCCTCTTTATATATATAAAACATCTTTTTGGATATAATCGCAAAATTAATTTTAGATACATAGGATTTTATATGTGCAGTGAAACAAATGCCCTTGGGGTACAAAAAGCAAATATTGATGGAAAAGTTTGGACATTTGGTAAAGATATAGATACAGACTTAATTATCGCTGCGAGATACTTAAATACTTCAGTTCCTGAGGAACTTGCAAAACATGTTATGGAAGATGCAGATCCGGAATTTGTAAGTAAAATGAGTGTAGGTGATGTAATAGTTGCAGGTGAAAATTTTGGATGTGGAAGCTCACGTGAGCACGCTCCTATCGCTTTAAAGGCTGCTGGTGTTGCTGCGATCATAGCACCAACCTTTGCAAGAATTTTTTATAGAAATGCATTTAATATGGGACTTCCTATTTTTGAACTGCCTGAGAGTGCAGAGATAAAAGAGGGTGATGAAGTACGTGTAGATATGAATGCAGGTACAATTACAAATAAAAGTACAAATAAAACATATAACTTTGTTCCAATACCAGAGTTTATGCAAGAACTAATAGATGCAGGTGGATTAATGAATTTTGCTGCTAATGAACTAAAGGCTAAATAATGAAAAAATACAAAATAACACTGATTAAAGGTGATGGAATAGGTCCAGAGATTGTTGATGAAGCTGTTAAGGTTTTAGATGCAGTTGCCTCATCTTGTGACTTTCACTTTAGTTATGATGAAGCTTTAATGGGTGGAGTTGCATATGATATTACAGGTGATCCATTACCTCAAGAGACTATTTCAAAATCATTAAATTCTGATGCTGTTCTTTTTGGAGCAATCGGTGGAGAAAAATGGGATGCACTTCCTCGTGAAAAACGCCCAGAGAGTGGACTTTTAAGATTTAGAAAGGAACTAGGTGTTTATGCAAACCTTCGTCCTGCTGTTGTATATGATGAGTTAATCAATGCTTCATCACTAAAACCAGAGATTATCAAGGGTGTTGATATCATGGTTGTGCGTGAACTTATTGGTGGTATCTATTTTGGTGAGCCTAAAGGACGCACAGAAGATAAAGGGTGGAACACTATGGTGTACACTCGCGATGAGATTATTCGTATTGCACATCATGCTTTTAAAATCGCACAAAAAAGAGATAAGAAAGTTTGTTCTATAGATAAGGCAAATGTACTTGATGTTTCTCAACTATGGAGAGATGTTGTTACTGAAGTGTCGTGCGAGTATCCTGATGTTGAACTCTCTCATATGTATGTTGATAACGCAGCGATGCAACTTGTTTTAAACCCAAAACAGTTTGATGTAATGTTAACTGGAAATATTTTTGGAGATATTTTAAGTGATGAAGCTTCAATGCTTTGTGGTTCTATCGGTCTTTTACCATCAGCATCTGTTGGAGATAAAATAGGTGTTTATGAGCCTATCCACGGTTCTGCACCAGATATCGCAGGTCAAGGTATAGCAAATCCGATTGCTACTATAGCATCAGCATCTATGATGCTACGATATGCACTTGGTGAAATTGAAGCAGCTGATAAAATAGATAATGCAATCAAAAAGGCACTTAGCGAAGGTTACAGAACAGGTGATTTAGCACAGTTTGATGCCAAGGAAGTGTGTTCAACAAGTGAAATGGGTTCAATCATAGCAAACTATATTGCTAGATAGATAGAGTTTAGATGCAGACACTCACTTTAGCAAATATCTATGAGCTTCAAGGACTAAAAGAGGAAGCTTTAGATATTTATAAAGAGATTTTGAAAAAAGATCCACAAAATAGTGATGCAAAGATTGCGATACGCAGACTCTCGGGCATGAGAAAAAAGTTTTTAAATGTAAATCCTCAGATGAAAGAGTTCTTTTTGAAGATGGACAGTGATGTAGAGTTTAACGAATTTGAAAGGTGGTTATTAAAAGCATGGAATTAAAAGATGTAATACTATCGACTTTAGCAGAGATGGAAGAAGATGTACCTGCTGCTCCAGCTTTCAAACAAGAGAGCCCTACAGTAGAGTCTAAGAGAGTTGAAGCAGTAGTCAAGAAAAATGATGTTCAAGAAGTAGTAGAATCTTCAGATAGTGAGTTAGCATATCTTAACTCTATAAGAGAGAGACTCTTAGTGCTTTTTGAAGGTTTTCAAGCCCCTAATAATATCAATATAGAAGCTAAAGTAGATATGACTCTAAACTTTTTAGAGTATGTATTAGCAACTATAGATGCAAGAGTTGACAAGTTAGAGAGAGGAAGCAAATAGTGGGACAATACAGAGTTTTGATTGATGCTAATGATGAGAAGGGTTTAGTGCATAAAGTATCTACTGTATTTTTTAAGAGTGATTTAAATATGCTCTCAAACAGCGAGTTTGTTGACAAAGAGAATAACAAGTTTTTTATGAGAAGTGTTGTTGATGGTAACATAAACAAAATAGAACTTAAAAATGCTGTTGAAGCTGTTCTTCCTGATAGCGCAAGTGTAAAGGTTATAGAGCCGAAGAAAAAAAATATCATTATCATGGCAACCAAAGAGCTTCATGCACTTGGAGATATCCTCATCCGTCATGAATCCGGTGAACTTGAAGCAAATATTTTAGCTGTTATATCTAACTACGATGCACTAGAGTCTTTGGTGAGTAAATTTGACATACCATATGTAACTGTTTCTCATGAAAATTTAGAACGCTCAGAGCATGAGCAGAAAATTATAGAGTGCATAGATGCTTATGAAGATGTAGATTATATAGTTTTAGCTAAATATATGAGAATACTAACACCAGGCTTTGTTGAGACTTATGAAGATAAAATAATCAACATTCACCACTCTTTTCTACCTGCGTTTATTGGGGCAAATCCTTATAAACAAGCATATGACAGAGGTGTTAAGATTATTGGTGCTACGGCGCACTTCGTGAACAATAACTTGGATGAAGGGCCAATTATCTCTCAAGAGGTTAAACATGTTGACCATGCGTATAGCTGGAAAGATATGCAGCGTTCAGGAAGAGATGTAGAAAAGGTTGTACTCTCTCGTGCTCTTAAATTAGCGCTTGAAGACAGAATATTTGTTTATGCAAATAAAACAGTAATATTTTAAAGGGTGTATCATGGCATTTAATTTAGTTTTAGTTCATCCACAAATCCCTAACAATACTGGTGCAATAGGACGTCTGTGCGTAAATGCAGGAGCCTCTCTTCATCTAATAAAACCTATAGGTTTTGATATAGACGAGAAGGCTGTAAGGCGTGCAGGACTTGATTATTGGGATAAGTTAGACCTACATGTATGGGAAGATATAGATGACTTTTTTCAAAATAATGAGATAAGTGACAACGCATACTTTGCAACTACAAAAACAGATAAACCATACTTTGATGTTGCGTTTAAAGATGGTGACTATATTTTCTTTGGAAGTGAAACTGCTGGAATACCTGAAGATATTTTAAATAAATACAAGAGTCAAAATGTAACGATACCTATGACAGCAGACGGTAGAAGTCTGAACTTAGCCATAAGTACTGGAATAGTTTTATATGATGCTATTAGGCAGACATATAGTAGCTTTAACAAGGGAATATAATGAATCCTGTTGTTGATACTATCATGGTTATTCTCTTTGTAATCTTTATGATTTTTATTTTTGGTGGTTACCATAAAAATAAATCAGCTCAAAGAGAAGAGGGTTTTAGGCTAGAAGAAGAGAAGAAAAATAAAGACAATTCTCTTTAACTTTTAAAATATTTTTTCTGCCCAATTCCCAATACTGTTTTCAAATCTTTCAAATAGAGTCTCTGCGTTTTTAATAATAAGTGCCATGTCAAATCCTTTAGATTAATTTATAAGATATTACAATTTGTTTTATATTTTAAATAAAAATATGACAAATTGTCATTTAAATTTTGACTTTATTGCAAAATTACATTACAATACATAAAATATAAGGGAGAATATCATGAATAGTTTTACAGAAATAGTAGAAGAGATTAAGAGTATCATCTCATCTGATTTTAGTGCAAAGAAGATATTTGATAAGGATGTCGCAGATATATTAGGCATCTCTCAGATGAATTTTGCAACGATGAAGAAACGCGATAAGATTCCATTTACAGAGCTTTTAGACTTCTGTGCGAAAAAGTCTATCTCTATTAACTGGATGCTCTACGGTCAATCACCTGAGAGTTTAGTTGAAGCTACAAACAAGTTTTATATGGTGAAATACTTTAGTGATGTAAACGCAAGCGCTGGTGGTGGAAGTGATACTGAGTGTGAAGAGATAGAGGAACTTGAGATTCCAGAGCAGTTTGTATTTATGCTAGGTGGTGAGAGAGAGCTTAAAAATATAGAGGCTATTAATGTCTCAGGTGACTCTATGGAACCTACTTTTAGTTATAACGACATAGTATTTATAAATAGAGAGAAAACAGATCTTGGACGTGGAGGTATTTTTACCTTGAGAACTGAGGCGGGTCTCTTTATTAAACGTATTCAAAAAAGAATTGATGGAAAAATAGATATAATATCTGACAATGAAGTTTACTCAACACAAACCCTGGACCCTAATGAAGTAGAAGTAATAGGAAGAGTTGTGAGTAGATTTGGTGATGTAGATTAGAAAGAGGAAATAAATTGAGAGTATTGTGGATAGTTTTTGTAGTAGTTTTTATAGTTGGCTGTTCTTCGAAAAGTAGTGTTGAAGTTAAAACTATAGAGGGATTAGATGGTCTCTCTTCTGTTTCACAAGATGTAAGGCAATACTCAGCTGGTCTTGATGAAAACGCAACAGCTATTTCACAAAATGAATTTGAGAGTAAATACTTTAGTGTGTGGAACTCTTCAGCTGAGTTAGTGGATATAGAGACTGCTAAGTGGGCGTTTAATGTCTTTAAAGCTGGAAAGAGTTGGGGAGAAAATCTTAAACTACATGAGCAAGAGTTTTTTGATGAGATGAAGCTAAATGCTGATTTTGAAAATTATTCAAAGCTAAACGCAAGAGCCTTAACACTACAAGAGCTAAGTCTTAGAGCCTTTCCAACACATAGACCACTACTGAGAGACCCAAAAAGAGCAGGTGAGGGTTTTCCATTTGATTACCTTCAAAACTCTACAGTACATGCTAATAAACCACTCTTAGCTACTCACTACTCAAAAGATAGAGAGTGGGTACATGTTCTTAGTAGTTTTGCTTTTGGATGGGTAAAAACTAATGAAATCGTATTTTTACAAAAACAATATACTGATTTGTGGCAACAAGCTGAACAGGTTCTTATTACAAAAGAGGGAGAATCAATCTATTCACTAGATAGTAATTTCCTTTTTAAATCAAAAATAGGGATGATGTTTGCACTTATAGATGAAGATGAGAGTGACTATACGGTACTTGCTGTCTCAACATATAAAAGTAATGAACCTCTCTTTATAAAATCAAAAATCTCTAAACGCAGTGCGCATAAAGGTATCCTCCCTTTTAATAGAGAAAATATAAATATGATAGTTGATGAGATCTTAAAATCAAATTATGGTTGGGGTGGAATGTATGGACAGAGGGATTGCTCCTCTACGCTTAGAGACCTCTATGCTCCATTTGGAATCTGGTTGCCACGAAACTCATATCAGCAGAGTAAGGTTGGAGATGTTTTATCTCTTGAAAAACTCTCCGACGATGAAAAGCTAGCCAGTATAAAAGAGAAGGCTGTACCGTTTAAAACACTTCTTTACAGAAAAGGACATATAGTTTTATATGTCGGCACTTTTAATGATGAGATAGTTGTGTTTCAAAACACCTGGGGCATCAGAACTGTAAAAAATGATGTTGAGGGAAGAGTTATTATTGGTAAAACTATTTTTAGTGGGCTAGATATAGGAACTAATATCAAAGATTATGATGTAGATTCTGGAATGCTAAAGAACTTAAAGAGTATGAATACCCTAAATTAAGCCTTCATGTCTAGTAGCGTTCCTAGCATCTCATCTTTAGTCCTAATCGCTTCAACATTAACGGCTACTGCATCTTGAGCGATTATCTGATCTGGCAACTCTTTTGCTAAATCAGTTTGACTTTTCGTAGAGCCATTATCATCAGCTAGTCTCAGGTTTGCACTCACTGCGTTTCCCTCATCTGACATTTTTGTATCGCTCGGTCTAAAGCCATCCGTATTAATATTCGCAACATTGTTTGCGTTTATATTTAGCATGGTCTGATGAGCTTGTATTGATGAAACATTATTCGAAATATTCATTTTAGCTCCTTGTCTATTAGGTCATTATACTGCTAAGTATATAAAAGTAAGTTGATTATATAGGGTTAAGGAATGTCAAGCAAATCCTGTTGATTTGCTTGAATTTTATTAGTGCAGGTCTGCGTTTAATTTAATCTCTCTTGTTGAGCGAGAAGCAGTAATCTCACCAGTCATAGAGTTTTGTCTAAAGTGTAGACCGCTAAAGTGTGCTAGTTGTCCGGCTTTGAAAATCTCACCTTCCATATTTGCGTTTGTATTTACTTCCATAATTTTTTTCAATTCATCTGCATAAATAGCTACTTTTGTACCCTCTAAAATAGCAAGACCTGCATCGATGATACATGCATCACCTAAAGGGATACCACAAGTTGAGTTAGCACCTAAAAGTGTGTTTTGTCCTATAGAGATTGGGTTACCATCAGTTCCGCTCAATACACCAAGGATAGAAGCACCACCACCAACATCACTTCCTGCACCAACGATAGCAGATGAAGAGATACGACCTTCAACCATCACAGGACCAGTTGTTCCAGCATTAAAATTGATGTATGAAGCACCTGGCATTACTGTAGTTCCAGCTGCGAGTTGTGCACCAAATCTTACTTTTGAAGTATCTAAGATACGAGTATTGTCTGCAGGAATAATGTGCTGCAGGAATCTTGGAAATTTATCTACAAAATCGATATGAGGATACTCATTTGCTAGTTTTAGCTCAATCTCAAACTCTCTTAAGTAGTCAAGTTCAATTGGCTGACCATCTGACCAAGCAACATTTGGAAGTGCACCAAACGCACCATTGAGGTTGATGTCTCTTAGAGGTACTTTTGCTTGTGAAATTGCGTATAGTTTTAGGTAAGATGCCTCAACACTCTCTAGTGGAGCATCATCAAAAATAAATGTTACTTTAAACTCATTTTCTAAACTACCACTATTCATCATTTGAGCATAGAGTGCAGAAACAACTTGAATATTTTTATGAGCATCACCATGAGCTTCTTCTGAGTATGGCGTAAACGCAGCTAAAGCTGATCTTAAAAACTCTAAGTTAATGTTACAAACAACTTCACTCTGAGTAAAATCTACCTCTACACCTTGCTCCGCTAATGCTCTTACAAAAATTGCAGCACTCCCAAAGTTCTCATCCCAGTTAATTAATGGATAGGTTGCTTGAAGTGATTTTTCAACATTCAGTTGACCTAGGTCTACTCTACATATACCGAATGCTAAAGGGTCTCTGTACCCAGAAGTTGTTGATTTTATATCTTCTATTAGTGCTTTAAAAGCATCTGTTGTTTGGATGATTTGCATTGAATTCTCACTTAGTTAATTTATTGGTGCAATTATACTTAAAGTGATTGATATATAGATTAATGGAAAAACTTACCTTGATTTGAGTTGTCAAGTGGTTTTCTTTTTTCTTTTGCTAACCACTCTTGTAGTAGAGCTTCAACAACCTTACTTAGACTCATTTTATATCTATCACGTGAGTATTTCATAGACTCATCCCACGTTACTCTATCTATTAGTAGACTTCTTGTTACTTCATCTTTTGGTTTCAATTTATATCCTCTTTATGAAGCGTCAAGAAGTTGCATAAAACTTCTGTAGCTATCAACAATTTTTTGATTTTTTACACTTAGTATATAGAATTCGATTGCTTTTTTTCCGAGTCTTGGAATCTCATTTTTTACTGCCCAAGAACTTACGGTTCCTTCAGGAACTTCCAGTATTTCAGCTAGATTTTTTTGTGTTATATCTAACTCTTTACATATCTCTTTTACAACATTTGTTTTAGTTTTTTTGGCTTTTTTTGCTGGAGAGAGTTTTTTCATTTTTGGAGTTTTTTCTTGTTCTTTCTCTACTTTTTTCTTGCAGTTGCTATCAATCCACTCTAAAACATCAGAAGCACTTACTATCCAGTCTTTAGAGTTTAAGGTTTTGATTACATCATTTGTAAAGAGAGTTGCATACTCTCTTGCCAACTCTTCATTGCTTAGTTGATAGAGTATTGAGAATGCTAGTTGAGTAGATGAAGTACCACCGTTTCCCCAGTCAAACCCGCTACTCGATTTTTGAAAGAGTTCATATCTTTGTGGAAGTTCAATTTCGCCATAGGTGACAAACTTACTGCCCAAAAGTGTTCTGTGCCCTTTAAAAACATGATTATTCATATTTATAGCCATATTATTGCTCTCATATTTTAAATGTGTAATGGCGTTCAGTCTCTTTTTCATTTTCAAGAGAATTGCTATTTAGATAGTGCTTCTGAACAACATATATAATCGATATAAGCAATAAAAGTACCAATAACCAAACTAACATGATAGAATTCCTTGATTTATGATATATTTATATCGACAAAAACTATAGTTGTGTTAAATGTACTTTATGTTTTTACTCTCAAGTTCTCTACAGAAGAGATTAAAGTAATGTTCTACTTTTGCTTTTTCAAACCCGCTCAAAGAGAGTTCTACTGATGCTCTGTTGTCTTTAAATATTGGAAGTGAAGAGAGCTCAACATCTTCTGGAATAGTTTTCATTAAGCTGATGAGTGTGTTTTCGCTTGTTTTTGCGAGCAGGGTGCATCTGAATTTCTCTTTTGAGGAGGAGAAGAGCCTCTGAATGACTTCGCTTATCATAGGGTGTGCCATCTGAGGAAAGCCTGGAACAAAGAAGTATCGATCTTCTAAAGAGTAACCGGACATATTGTTGATGGGGTTGAAAAGCAGGTCTGCGTTTTGGGGCAGGTCAGACATATGTATTCTGTGAGGATAAGCCTCATCTCCAAACTTGTTTACAATATCCTCTTCAAATTTTTGATGTCTCACTAATGGCTTTGATGTAAACACTTTGGCTGATATCTCTCTGGTTAAATCATCAGGTGTAGAGCCTATGCCGCCAAATGAGAAGAGAACAGACTCTTTGTCACTCTTAATAAACTCAAAACTTTTTGTAATAAGTTCAACATCATCTTTAACTATAAAAGAGGCGAAAAGTTCGTGTCCACACTTTGAGAGTTCATCTCTTAAAAACTTGAAGTGCTTATCTTCTCTTCTTGCGTTTAGTATTTCTGTTCCAATTATAAGTGCGTAAAAATTCATATCTAAATTATAGTATAATTCCGAAAATAATATAAAGGCAAAAAAATGTCACAAGCAGAAAAATTAGAAGAGTTACTTACTAAGAGTGTTATTCCTGACTTAGATGAAAGATTAGATGAGATATTTGAAGAGATAGCAGGTAGTAAAGAGGCTACAGAAGACGCTAAAGAAGAGATCGAAGAGCTTCGTGAGTTTAAAGCTGACCTACAAGATGTTTTGGATGATATTCAGAGCGGTGATATAGATGAGGATGAGTGTAAAGATCTTATAGACGATATTTTAGAGGCTCAAAAAGGTAGTGAAGAGGAAGATTTTGGATTCGTCGAAGAAGAATAGCAGTAGTTTTAGCTATCTCTTATCAATGAGAGCGGTCTCATTTAAATAGAGAACTTCTATATAATTAGAGTACAAACACCATTATATGGCGTTTGTGGCATTTTAACAACAATATAAATTTACTATAATAAAAATAGTATATAATTTCAACAATAAAACAATTAGGAAAAAAAATGCGTATAATTCTTTTAGGAGCTCCGGGTGCAGGAAAAGGTACTCAAGCTCAATTTTTAACGAAAAAATATAACATCCCTCAAATCTCTACAGGAGATATGCTTCGTGCTGCAATCAAAGCGGGAACAGATATGGGTAAGATGGCAAAGGCTGCTATGGATGCTGGTCAACTTGTAACGGATGAGATTATCATCGGTCTTGTAAAAGATAGAATTGCTGAAAATGACTGTAAAAATGGTTACCTTTTAGATGGTTTCCCTCGTACGCTTCCTCAAGCAGATGCTGTAACAAACGCAGGTATAGAAATTGATGCTGTTATCGAGATTGATGTTCCGGATTCTGAGATTGTAACTCGTATGGCTGGTCGTCGTGCTCACTTGCCAAGTGGCAGAACATATCACATCGTTTATAATCCACCAAAAGTTGAAGGTCAAGACGATGAGACTGGTGAAGATTTAGTTCAGCGTGATGATGATAAAGAGTCGGTAGTTTTAGATAGATTAAAAGTTTATCATGATCTTACTAGCCCACTTATAGGTTACTACAAAGACCAAGCGACTAATGTAAATACACTACAGTATATTACAGTTGATGGTACAGCAGACATAAAAGATGTTGAAGAGGCTATCGTTTCTAGACTTTCGTAGCCTTCATAGCAAGACTTTTGCAACCCTGCAATAAGGGTTGTGTCAACTCAGCTTAGTACTCTTTATACTCCGCTAATCCCTCTTTAACGAGTTCGTCGTTAAGACAGACACCATCGAGCCATATATCAGCAAGCCAACGTCCATACTTTCCTTTTTTATCTTTGTAAGTTACAAGAGTCACTTTTTTCCCAAGTATTTTTTCTCTTAACCAATCTCTTGAGATAATACCTTGCTCTTTTTCATCGCCTCTTACTTCGGGTGTATTAATTCTGTAAAGGCGAAATTTTTCTTTTGTTAGAGAGACATGAAAACCGAGGTCGATATTTGCTGTTATAGTGTCGCCATCATAAACGCTTACTACTTCAGCGCGATAATGATATAAATTTTCCATATTAATTCCTAGTGCTAATTACTGCACTAAGTATATTAGATATATCTTTAGATGTCTCTTTGGTAGGTTTTGTTAGATTTTTGAGTTGATAAATTTCTGCATCTCTTGAACTATCTCTTGGATAGTTCCTTCACCAGAAATTACTTTTAAAATATTTTTACTCTTATAGAAGTTTTGAATCTCAGTTAAAGGTTCTGTATAGACTCTCATGCGATTATCAAACACTTCTGTGTTGTCATCAGCACCACGAGCACGACCAAGAACTCTATCTCGCGCTGTTTCTTCACTTACTTCCACTTCTATGACACTGACAAGCTCCAGTTTGTTACTGAGGTACTCTTCTAGTGCATTGAGTTGCTCCATACTTCTAGGGTAACCATCTAAGATAACTATATCAGTAGGTGCAGATTTTATTGCGTTTGTAATGGTCTCGATAGCAATTTTTATGGGAACAATAAGACCTTTAGAGATGTAGCTGTCTATTTCTAGTCCAAGTTTGCTGCCACTTGCTACTTCAGCACGAAGCATATCTCCGGTAGAGTAGTGAGTAATCTCACTGTTCTCTTTTGCGATTAGTTCTGCATCTGTAGTTTTACCAGAGCCTGGCGCTCCGATAATTAAGAATAGTTTTTTCATTACTATTTATTTTGCTCGCGAAGACGGATGTGTAGGTCACGAAGTTGAGTATTATCAACCTCACTTGGTGCTTTTGTAAGCACACAAGAAGCTTTCTGTGTTTTAGGAAACGCAATAACATCACGGATACTAGACTTTTTCGTCATTAGCATGATGAGTCTGTCAAAGCCCATTGCAAAACCACCGTGTGGAGGTGCACCGAATTTAAGAGCGTCAAGTAGGAAACCAAACTTCTCTTGAGCCTCTTCCTCTTCGATTCCTAAAAGTTTAAATACTTCCTCTTGAACATCTTGTTTATGAATACGGATAGAACCACCACCAAGCTCAGTACCGTTTAAAACGATATCGTAAGCGATAGACTCTATCTCTTCAACATCATCCTTGTCAGTATCTTTTGGCTGTGTAAATGGATGGTGAAGTGCTTTAACGCGACCATCTTCTACTTCAAACATCGGAAAATCTACAACCCATACAAATTCAAATGCATTTTCATCTACAAGATTCATCTTCTCATGTTCAGCTATGAAGATTCTAAAACGACCCATATAATCCCATACAGTCTTTTTATCACCAGCACCGAAGAATACAACATCACCAACTTGCATATCAAGTCTCTCAACTAAAAGTGCAATATCTTCTTCGCTAAAGAACTTGATAAGCGGACCTTTAAGACCATCCTCTTTCATCTGGAAGTAACCAAGACCGTGTGCACCAAATTTACGTACAAACTCTTCAAAACCTTTCATCTCGCGTTTAGAGAATACTAAATCAGCACCAGGAACTTTAAGCGCTTTAATACGGTTTTTGTGTGGTTGTTTAGCGATATTTGTAAAGATTTCATTATCGCATCTCTCAAAGATATCGATAACATCAACCATTTTAAGGTCATATCTAAGGTCTGGTTTATCAGAACCATACCACTCCATAGCATCTCTGTATGCGATACGGTTAAATGGAGGTTTTACATCATGACCTGCAGCTTTAAACATTGCAACAAGCAGGTCTTCTGCAACTTTAATAACATCCTCTTGGTTACAAAAACTCATCTCAACATCTATCTGAGTGAACTCCGGTTGTCTGTCTGCACGTAAATCTTCATCACGGAAACATTTAGCGATTTGGAAGTATCTATCGAACCCTCCAACCATTAAAAGCTGTTTGAAAAGCTGTGGAGATTGTGGAAGTGCATAGAACTCACCATTGTGAACACGAGATGGAACTAGGTAATCTCTAGCGCCTTCTGGAGTCGATTTTGTAAGGATTGGTGTTTCAACTTCTAAGAAACCGTTCTCATCAAGAATGTTTCTCGCAGCGATTGCCACTTTTGAACGTAGACGAAATACTTCATAAAGATCCGGATCACGTAGCTCTAAGTAACGGTACTTAAGAGTTGTCTCTTCACCAACGTTTTTATCGCCAATCACAAATGGAACCGGAGCAGACTTGTTTTCAATGATAAGCTCATGAACTATAATCTCTATAGCACCAGTTTTTAGACGTGGATTTGTAAGACCTTCACCACGAAGACGAACAGTTCCTTTAGCGATAAGAACAAACTCATCACGAACACTATCAGCAACTTTATGTGCTTCTGGTCCATCTTCTGGATCACAAGTAAGCTGGACAAGACCAGTTTTGTCGCGTAAATCTATAAAAACAATTCCACCGTGATCACGGTAGTTATTTGCCCAACCAGTTAGAACAACGTCTTGTCCTACATGCGTTTCGTTTAAATCTGTACAGTAATGAGTTCTCAAAGTATAGAGTCCTAAAAATAATTTTCGCGATTATAGCTAAACTTGGCTTATGTAGTGTATAATTGTTATGTAATTTATATATTTTTACACTAGGAATTGTTTTGCAAACTATAAGTATTAAGAGAGTTGGTGTTCTTTTACGACCTTCGACGCCTGAACTAAAGAGTACATTTTTCAAGCTTGAAAAGATTTTTAATAAGCACGACATTGAAGTCTATATTGAGAGTAACAGTGCTGGAATGATTGACGTTATGGGAATGGAGTTTGAGCATCTCTGTAAACAGTGTGATATCTTAGTAACTCTTGGTGGGGACGGCACACTAATATCTGCTGTGAGAAGAAGCTTTGACTATGATATACCTGTGCTTGGAGTCTATGCCGGTAATCTTGGATTTTTAGCTGATGTCAGTATGGATGAGCTTGAAGAGTTTGTTGTAAGTATGATTGAAGAAAATTGTAGAATAGATGAGAGGTTTATTTTAGAAGCTACGATTATAAAAAATGGCGAAGAGGTTGCTATTCATGCCTTTAATGATATAGTTCTCACTCGCCCTTCGATTTCAAATATGATTAGTATAGAGACTCTAGTAGATGGAAAATCTTTTAACACTTACTATGGCGATGGGGTTATTGTTGCCACTCCAACAGGTTCAACTGCATACAACCTCTCTGCCGGAGGACCAGTTCTTTTTCCTTTGGCAAATGTTTTTACTCTAACTCCAATCTGTCCACACTCACTAACTCAAAGACCTGTTGTGATGCCCGGTGAGTTCTCTATAGAGATGAAAACGCCATCAAACCCTGCGCTTATGATAGTTGATGGGCAAGATATGCATGAGTTAGATATAGGGGAGAGTGTATATATCAGACTCTCAAGAAAAACAGCAAAACTTATCCACAGAGAAGAGTTCAACTACTTTGATGTACTTAAAGAGAAACTAGGGTGGGGTGAGTAGCCTTTAAGCGTACTCGTTTTCTAGTTTTTTCATCAGTTCAATCTCTCTTTGTGAAGTAACCGTTCCTTTTAAATAATCCCAAAACTCTTTTGCAGATGTAACTAGCTCCATCCACTCTGGATCTTTTAAAATACTCTCTGCGTTTTCATCGGGCTCTATGTATAAAACAAGAAGGCTATGAAACGCAGTAGCCATCTCAGCTTCCTCTTTTGAAACATTGCCTTGTTTGATAGCTTTTGCGTAAGCATCATCTAGCGCCAAGGTGTCAAAGTAGGCAGAAAAACACTCTTCATAAGAGGAGTCCCAAGGCTCATCGTTTGGCCAAGAAGCTTCTGTGCCTTCTATCCAAGACATCCTTTGCAGTTTTATGTTAGAGAACTCAAAAACAGAATGAATCCAGTAGAGTCTCCATCTCTGTTGCAACTCTTTGTCGCTAATATCTTCTTGTTGAAACATAATTTTTCCTCTTGTAAAACGCATAATTTGCGCCATTATGTAATAATATTTCTTTACCTGAAGTAAATCTCTTTTGCTTGATAGATATCATAATACTTTTTGGACTCTTTGAGTATACTTTAAAACATGAATGAAGAAAAACTAAACTGGCGAGAACTTAGTAAAAAAGAGCTGACTCCCTACGAATACCTACAAAATATAGACAATCTCCATCTTGATTTTATTGGTGACAACGATAGATTTTATCTTCAAGATGCAGGTATCTATAACCACGAGGCAGAGGATGAGATATTTACACTTCGTCTCAGATTAAACGCAGGTCGTATCTCATCTGAACAGCTTCGACTTATTGCTAAAATTGTTAAAGAGCATGATTTGAAGATTGTTTTAACTGTGCGTGCTCAGATGCAACTTCACGGTCTTGACACAGATAATGTTCTTCTAGTGTGGAGAGAGCTTAACGAGAATGGTGTCTCAACATGGCAGACCTTTGGAGATAATGTACGAAATATTGTAACCGATGTTTATGATGGAATAGGGCACTATGCAGAGATAGAAGTCTATCCTTTGGTAGAACAGATGCAGGAGTATATTTTAGAGAAGCCAAGATTTGTTGGTCTGCTTCCTCGAAGAGTCTCTGTAGGTATCAGTGGAAACAGAGCAAATCTCAACTCCTTTTTTTCAAATGACCTCTTTTTTGCCTTGGCTCAAAGGGGAGATATAAAAGGCTTTAATGTACACCTAGGAGGTAAAAACTCTGAGCTTGCCAAAGATGCAGATGTTTTTTTAGAGCCAAGTCAGGTGGTAGAGTATTTTATCGCAGTTGTTGAAGCCTTTCATCTTCACGGTTCAAGGGGAACAAGAGGCAAGACTCGCCTTTTTCATTGGATAGAAAAAGAGGGGATGGAGGGTGTTAAAAAGCTGATAGATAAAGAGCATAGTTTAGAGTGTCAAACAGCGGGAGTATCTTTACTAGAGAAGTATGACAGAGAGATTTCCTCACCTTTAAAAGAGAACTCTTTTGTTTATGTGCATCATACAGATTTTGCACGTGTAAACGCAGAGACATTTGTAGAGCTTGCAAAATTTGCTGAGGATAATGAGGCTGAAGTGCGTTTAGGAGTAGATCAGAATATCTATGTTTTAGGACTTAAAAGTGAGATAACTCCTTTTGAAAACTCTCACACTATCTCAAACGTTACTGCTTGCGCAGGAGATGAGCACTGTATTTTTTCTTTTTGGCATGTAAAGGATGATATGCGTTTTCTACCTTTAGAGCGTATTCAAAAACATAAGATGATAGTTGGATTTTCTGGATGTACTAAAGGGTGTGGAAAACATCAACACTGTGATGTTGGTCTGTTAGGAATGCACACAAGCTCTTATGGTACACACGAAGAAGCCGCAAAGATTCATCTCGGTGGAGAGTATTCTCAAGGGCGCAGTTTGGCTAGGTGTCTAAATGTTATAGTCCCTAAAGAGGCAGTAAGTAGTTTTTTAGAGCTAGTTATAGAGGAGTTTGAACAGAGTGACTACAGAGAGTTTGAAGAGTTTAGTGGAGAAGTTTTAAATGGATATAGTACAGACTTTCTCTCTCTATGGTTTCTAGCAAAGTTACATACTAAGAGCAGGGTTTTACTTCAAAAACGCAGAGGAGCTTTAGAAGAGAGTTGCAGTGAAGAGGAGAGAGAACTTTTAAGAGAAAGTTTTACTAATCTTTTTTCAAGTGAAGAGTTTAGGTGCTCTAAAGAGATCTCTAGACTCTCTAAAGAGTTATGGCAAAAGGGCGAGTAGCTCTTCTATCTCATCATCTCTAAGTATGAGGTTACACGCCTCTTTAGTTAAGTGTAGAAATACTTCTGCGTTTGTTGAACTCTCTTCTTTTATGACAACTTTATACTCTTGAAAAAACTCTTCAATCTCTGAATCATCTGTATAGTCGAGAAGTGCTCCGTATGCTGCGTTTAGAGTCTTTGAGAGAGTCTCATTGTGCGCTTCAACAGTGAAGTTATCACAAACACAGGGAACTAAACTTACACTACCGAGGATGTATTCTGAACCCTTCTTTTCAATATTTGGTTTTGAGCTCTTCGCTTTAGAAAATATAACAGGCTCTTCATCGTCCCAGTACCCACCTTCATCTCCGCCTTCAAAACCACCCATGCTAAACCTCTTTAGAAAATTTTGAGATAATTATACTAAAATTCCAAAATGAAACATGACAAAGAACTTTTATACACTTTTACACCTGCTGCGTTTATATCAAATTTTGTCCCATTAGTGATTATTTTACATAACGAAGAAGAAGTTGAAATAACTTCCTTTGAGTATAAAATGTGGAATGTTTTAAACATACAAGAGAGCATTGATGAGAAAAACAGAGATGCACTACAAGAACTGATAGAAAAGACAGCAGATGAGTATGAGTGTGAAGAGCATATCTACTTTTATGGAAGTGACAAGCAAGGATATGAGGTGATTTTACATGGCGTTTTATCTAAAGCAAACGCAGTCTATGCCTATAACCCTAAAATAAAATTAGCACAAAACGATTTAACTTATCTTCTTAACTCTGCTACTGCGTTTCCTATTCTTTACCTGTGTAACAGCGAAGAGTCTGCTGAAGTGGATGCTTTCGTTGAGGTGTGTAGAAAGCGTGATGTCAAAATCAACTTAGAGCATTGTCCAAAGTTAGAGTATGATGAGACTAAAAACTTAAAAGAGGTCTTAGACTTTTTTGAGCGTATGGTCTCTCAAGTTTAACTAGAGTTAAAGAGCGGGTCTGTATTTAAACGGTTGGTGTACAAAGATTATGATACCATTTTATTTCTATTAAAAAGGACATAATATATGATACGAAAAACAACTCTTTTATTATTTGTAATAATCTCTCTAGCTTCATCAGCGAGTGCTCTGACTCGTTATGTTTCAGATGACCTCTTTACTTATATGCATTCAGGTCCTGGTACCAAGTATAAAATTATCGGTAGTGTTGATGCTGGTGAAAAGATTAAAGTTCTTAAAACGAATGAAAATACAGGTTATACTCAAATAGTAGACCCAAAAGGTCGTACTGGTTGGATTAATACAAAATATGTTTCCAGACAAGCAGGTTTAAAAGAGCGTTTAGAAAAACTTGAAATCAAATATGCAAAGCTAAAAACGCAGTTAAATTCAACTAAAGAGAACTTAAACTCTCATGGCAGTCAGGTTCGTGAGCTGGAAAAGACAAACGCAACAATCAACAAAGAGATGCAAGAGGTTCAAACTTTAAATGATGAGTTGATAGAAAGACTAGACACTGAAAAACTTGACATACTGCTGCGTTGGTTTACTTATGGTGGTATGGTCGGTGGAATTGGTCTGTTTTTAGGTCTGATACTTCCTTCGTTAATTCCAGACAGTCGCAAGAAGAGATCTCGTTGGTAAGAGTTTAGCCTAGTTGATTTCGAAGGATTTTTGATACTATATTTTTAGCTTTCTTTAAAGATGTAAGTTCTTTTGACTCTATTTGAGAGATGAGTTCTTTATAAATTTGTACATCTTTGTTCACCAAAAGAAAACATAATTTTTCTAGAGAAGTTGTCTCTTTAATAGATTTTAGAAAAGGTTCTTCTTCTCTCCTTTGTGGTTTGAATATGTTTAATTTAATCTTTGCAAGGAAGAAACCAACTAAAAAGCTTAGTGGATAATACAAATACTCTGGTTTGTAGAGAGAATCTTTTTTTTCTTCTATATCAAGTAAATCCTCTTTTTTATATGCAGACTTATCTACATTTACATTCACTCTGTCAAAAGTGAGTCTCTCTAGCAAGTCTGTTTGTAGATTAAAGTAATCGATAGAGATCTCAGGTATTTTAAATGACTTCTCACTCACAAAGGCAAACTTCTGACTCCAAACACCTTTTTCCCCACCTTGCGTGAGCTTACTCTTTAAAACTGCACCTTGCGTAAATATTTTAACGCCATCAATAGTAAAGTACATAGAATCTAAGTTAGAGAAGTTTCCAACTCCCTCTATCTGTATCTCTAAATGATAAGGCTCGTAAGCTGCAATCTTGGGCGTGTCTTGTTTGACCTGTAGCGTAAACTCTCCAACAAGTTTTGAGGAAGTATCTTTAATGTTAACACTCAGAGGTACCTGTTTCATAGGGCTTGAAGTGAATGATTCACTCTTTGAATCATCATAGTGTCCACGGATTACTGAGTTTACAGACTCTTGTGTTGTCTTTTTCATAACTAGGTCAAAATCAAAAGAGATGGGACCCTCTTTTTTTACATATGCTACATACTCATAAGTGTTGACTCTTTTGGAGTCTTTTAATATTTGGCTCTCTTTTAAAAGTTCTATACTATAGTGTTCATTCTCT
>JAYEMB010000221.1:0-1681 GCA_034717855.1 Campylobacterota bacterium | reverse complement strand
ATTATTTTTTATAATATTTATAAGTCAAGATATTAGAAGTATAATAATTAAATAGATTATAAAAAAACTATTTATGTTGTTTTTATAGGTATTTTGATAACTTTTTGTAACAGTATGAACTTTTTTTTAAATTTTTTATACAATTATCAACTTTTGTGATAATCATTTTAGGAGGAGTAGCTATAATTTTTCTAGTTTTTTAAGAGTTTATTATTAAAAAATATAATAATCCTTAAGAAAATAAATTGCTTCTTTAATATAAATGTAGACTATTTATTTTAAGAGTAAGATTATGCAAGTCAATAAAAAAGGAAGAATGAATGAAAAGAAGAGACGCACTTAAAGTATTAGGTATCGGAGCAGGGGCAAGTGTACTAGGAACAGGATGTATGGCTGCATCTACTGCAGCAGCAGTACCAAGTACTACAGCTAACTTAAAAGAGACAATCTACAAAGACAGAAATGGTAAAAAAAGATTAGTAATAATCGGTGGGGGAATTTCTGGAATGGCATTAGCAAGTATGGTTAATGGTGAAGCTGGAAAAGATATCGAAGTTATTGTTTTAGAGCAAAACAGAGCATTTCATAGTTGTCCAGGTTCAAACGTACTTCTTGCAAAATCAGCAAAAGAGTATGCAAATGAGTTAGGTGCTCCAGTTGGTTGGATCTTTAACTACAACATGAAACAAAAAGAGTTTAACATTATCACAAACTGTAAAGTTTTAAGTGGTAACCCAAAAACAAAAGTTCTTGAGACTACAGAAGGAAACATAGCTTACGATGCACTAGTTCTTGCTACAGGTATTGAGTATGCTACTAAGAAACAGTTTCCAACGTGGGATGACTATAAACTTAGAAGACTACAACATGAAGCACCAGCTGCAATGCAACAAGATGCAGGTGAAGAGTGGATGAATATGAGTGCTAGATGGGAAGGGCTTATCAGACAGGCGAAACAAAACCCACATAAGCAGTTTACTCTACTACTAAACTCAACTCCTAAAACAACTACTACGGGTGAGAAAGCTCTTAGAAGATGTCCTCCTGCAGCAGGTGAGAGAGCTTCAACTATGGCAGCAAGAGTTAAAAAAGAGGGTCTTAAAAACCTAAAAATTAACTTTATGATTGAGTTAGACGGTAGCTTAGGTTCAAAAGGTGCTGCGTTTAAACAGAGTTGGGAAGCTTTAGGATACTGTAAAGATATCTTAAAACCTACCAAAGATGATATTGTTCACCCAATTTTTAATGCAAGAGTTAAAGATATTGACTTTGATAAAAAAGTAGTTACTTATACACAAAATACTATGGATGAAGATGGTATGGAAGTAGTTTCTACTGCTACTAAAGATATTGCTTATGATGAAGCAGTAATCATGGTATGGCAATCAGTTCCAGCAGTTGTTGCAAACATTTTTGGTGATGCATCTGTAAAACTTAAAGCTGATAGTTTTGAGTGTGAGAAATTCCCTGGTCACTATGTACTAGGTGATAGTCAATCAACTCACCAACTACCTGCAAGTGGTTCAATGGGTATGAGTATCGCTGGTATTCTTTCTGGTGAGATTATTAGTGGACTAAAAGGTAACTTCAAACAGGGTGACTATACAGAAGCATCAAACACTTGTTTCTCAATGGTAGGTGAAAAGCCAAATGAAGGTATTAAAGTAAGTCACACTTTCTT
>JAYEMB010000220.1:0-7674 GCA_034717855.1 Campylobacterota bacterium | reverse complement strand
TTGCGGTACCAGCGGTCACATGTTCGAATCATGTCGGGCGCACCATACTTACAAGAAAACTACAACAAATTTTACTTCACTTTTAAAATCTTGAATTAATCTTACAAACGTCGCGGAATAGAGCAGTTCGGTAGCTCGTCGGGCTCATAACCCGAAGGTCACAGGTTCAAATCCTGTTTCCGCAACCAAAACTAAACCATTTATGTATAGGTTTATAACAACACATTTTAAACAATTTTAACTAGACTTAGACCTACGTATCAACTAAGCCACATTAAACACCTTTTAGAAAACATCAACTTGTTATCTCCCTATTGTTAAATGATTTATTGAAAATAAAAAACAAAAGGAAAATATATGTCAATCAGAAATATAAAACAGACTCAAAAAGTGAAAGTACTCTTACGATTGTTAGAGAATCATGAAAAATTTGAAATAGCTTGTAGTAAAGCTGGACTCAACGTTGAAGTAACAAAAAATTTTTTAAGGTAAATGAAAAAATCTTTGCCACAAAGTTATGTGACTAAGTATTAATCTCATTTTTTAAGATTTTAGCTAACTCGCTACACTCTTTAATTTTTTGAGAGTAAGAGAGTTGCTCTTTTAAAAGAATATCAATAAAAGCACTTCCTACGATAACACCATCAGCACCTTTTATTTTATCTTTAGCAGTTTTGGCATTTACTCCAAAACCAACATAAACTGGCGTTTGTGTGTACTTTTTTATAGAAGCTAAAAAGGGTTGCAGATCTTCTGCTTTTCCCGAACCAGTAATACCTGTATAAGCCACCATATAGATGAACTTTTTAGCATCACTTACAATCTCTTCTATACGAGATTTACTATCTGTTGGGGCAACGAAGCTAATGTTAGACATATTGTTTACATCAAAAAGCTCTCTGTATGCTAATGCCTCTTCGTGAGGAACATCGGGAATGATTAAACCATTTACACCTATTTTTGATGCTAAAGGAATAAGTTTTTGCATATCCTGCTGATAGAAGCTGTTAAAATATCCCATCCATAAAGTATCTACTTTGGGAGCTACTGCTTCTGATATCTCTAAAAGGTCTTTGAATTTAAATCCAAGCTCAAGAGCCTTGTGGTTTGCTTTTTCAATGAGTGGTCCATCCGCAACAGGATCAGAGAAAGGAACACCAAGTTCGAGAGTGTCAACTCCATTTTCACCAAGTGCTAAGGCTAAGTCAATACTAAAAGATTTTTCTGGGTATCCGGATGTTATGTATGCTACTAGTTTTTTCATATTAATGTCTATTTTTCCAAGTCAGGTAGTTTAAGTAGAGAGAATTTTACATGTGTTAATGCATTGTCAGCTTTTAAATCATCATGCCAAGCAGCAAACATATCGCTTATCTCAAGAAGCCAGTCAACAGTCTCTTGTGTTACCGGTCTATCTCTTTTTCTGAGTTCTTCGAGAGTATCTTCAACAAATGAAGCGAGTTTATTCATAGGGCGTATCTGAAGATAACCAGAGGCTGATTTTATGTTGTGAAAAACACGAAATAGTTCATCGGTAGAGCGTTTATACATATTTGGTTTTGAGAGGTCGATTATCATCACTTCCATGCTTTCAACCATCATGGAGTAGTGATCTAAAAACTCATCGACTATCTCAAAATCAAAGTTAGCGTCTAAATCGCTTCTTATACCCATAAAATAATTCTCCTATAATGTTTGGATTATAGCAGTTTTTAGTTAAAATTCTTTTAGCAAATAATAAAAGAGTTTTAAAATGAATAAAAAATTGACCATATCATCTATCCAGAAAACAAAAGGGGTTCGTCCTCTCGTTATGATAACAGCTTACGATGCACTTTTTGCAAAGCTTTTAGAACCAAGTAGTGATATGATACTTGTAGGCGATAGTTTAAATATGAGTTTTGGTGGAAAGTCAGATACGATAAGTACAACTTTAGAGCAGATGATTTATCACACAAACGCAGTCTGTATGGGTGCAAAAAATAGTTTTGTAGTCTGTGATATGCCTTTTGGAACTTATGTAAACGCAGAAGACGCTCTAAAAAACGCAATAAAAGTTTTTCAAGAGACACCTGCTGATTGTGTAAAGATAGAGGGTGGTGAAGATAAGGCTGGTGTTGTTGAGTATCTCACTTCAAATGGTATCGCTGTATGTGGTCATATCGGTCTTCTACCTCAGTCTGTTAGAAGTGAGGGTGGCTATAAAGTCAAAGGAAAAACAGAGGATGAGAAAACACAGCTTATAGAAGATGCAAAAGCTATAGAGAGAGCGGGTGCTTTTTGTATGGTTATCGAGGGTGTTAAAGCTGATGTGGCTGCTCTTGTGGCAAAATCAGTTTCAATCCCTGTTATTGGTATAGGAGCAGGAGCTGATGTTGATGGACAGGTTCTTGTTTTCTCAGATATGTTAGGGCTTTTTGAAGAGTTTACACCTAAGTTTGTAAAAAAATATATAGACGGTGCATCTTTAGTTAAAGAAGCTCTCAAACACTATTCTGATGAAGTTCAAAGTCGAGAGTTTCCTCAAGAAATTCACACTTATTAAGAGAAATAAATGGAAAGGTTAGTAGAGATTGAGACTTTTAGCGCTGAAGAAGAGTCAAATGAAGTAACACTTCGTCCCGATGCTTGGAGTGAGTATATAGGTCAGGAGCAGATTAAAAAGAACTTGAGTGTTTTTATAGAGGCTTCTAAAAAACGCGAGGAAGCACTTGATCATGTCCTTTTTTATGGACCTCCCGGACTTGGTAAAACTACTTTGGCACTTATTATTGCAAATGAGATGAATGCAAATATAAAAGTTACGGCTGCACCGATGATAGAAAAGAGTGGTGATTTGGCTGCAATACTGACTAACTTAGAAGAGGGTGACATCCTTTTTATAGATGAGATTCACCGTCTCTCTCCTGCTGTTGAAGAGATACTTTACTCCTCTATGGAAGATTATCGTATAGATATTATTATCGGAAGCGGACCGGCTGCTCAGACTGTAAAGATAGACCTGCCGCGTTTTACTCTCATAGGTGCAACTACAAGAGCAGGAATGCTCTCAAACCCACTTCGTGATAGATTTGGTATGAGTTTTCGTATGCAGTTTTATAGCTCTTTAGAGTTAGCAGAGATAATAGCTCAGGCTTCAAACAAGTTAGATAAAGAGATAATTCACGAAGCAGCACTAGAGATATCTAAACGCAGTAGGGGCACTCCACGTATAGCACTGCGTTTACTGCGTCGTGTACGCGACTTTGCGGATGTTGCTGATGAGAGTGATATTAACCATAACAGAACCCAGTACGCTTTAGATGAACTTGGAATCAACTCCCATGGTTTTGATGAGATGGATATAAGACTCTTAAAACTCTTAGCGAGTGCAAATGGAAGAGCGATGGGACTTAGTACTATTGCTGCAGCTCTGAGTGAGGACGAGGGTACAGTTGAAGATGTACTTGAGCCTTACTTGATTGCAAATGGATATCTAGAGAGAACTGCTAAAGGAAGAAAGGCTACGAGAATGACTTATGATGTTTTAAATATGTCGTATGTAAATGAAGATGGGACACTCTTTTGAAATTTATTTCAATCTCGCCGAGAGGCGTAGCTTTAGTGAATGGAATTTTTCGAGAAATTAACTTTCTTGAAAAAGGAGACAGATAATTATGAAGCCACAGTATTTTATAGCTATCCTTTTTGCAACTTCACTCTACTGGATGTATCTACTTTATGCTCCATTTTTACTTGTGATTACTATTGCAGCACTTTTGGCAGTCTCTACTTCAAATATACAAGAGTATTTTGAAAGAGCATTTCGGCATAAGTTTTTGGCAGCACTGGTCTCTAGTTTACTGCTCGCAGTTCTGTTTTTTGCACCACTTGGCTACTTTTTAGCAACCTTAACAATTCAGCTCAACTCAATTGAACCAGAGATGGTAGAAAAGATAGAAACTTATGTAAAAAACTTTTTAGCAACACCACCAGAGTATTTAGTTTTTTTAAAACCATATCTTCTTGATGCAACAGAAAATCTAAATATTAACTCCTTGACAACGTATGCTTTGAGTACTGCTGGTCAAGTTGGTGCATTTAGTGCAGGCTTTTTGAAAAATGCTTTTCTCGTGATAGTTTTCTACTTCTTTGCCCAGTATAATGGAGCTACAATCGTAGAATTTCTGAAGCGCGTTGTGCAGATGTCGGTTGATGAGAGTACACTTTTAGCACGTGAGTTGTCATCTGTAATGAGTGTTGTTTTTTACTCTATCATTGTAAACGCAATGTTTCAAGGGGCACTCTTTGGAATAGCAATCTCGTTTATGGGATACAATGGGCTACTGTTTGGAATTATGTATGGATTTGCTTCTTTAATTCCTGTAGTTGGTGGGATACTGATGTGGTTACCATTTATGATTTATGAGTTCTCAGTAGGAAACAGCACAAACGCAATATTTATAGCGCTCTATTCAGTTATTGTCCTCTCTGTTATTGCAGATACATTTATCAAACCGCTCATCATAAAAGAGATAAACGCAAGACTTCTTAAAGAGGATGATGCAAGGATGAATGAGCTTGTAATTTTCTTTGCTATCATCGCTGGACTTGCAACATTTGGATTTTGGGGAATGATACTTGGACCTGCAATTACTGCGTTTTTCTTAACTATTTTAAAACTTTTTGAAGCTAGAACAAAAGAGTGTGAAACAAAAGAGTAACTACTTTTTGTAAATTTCTGGATGGTCATTTTTCCATCTTCTGTGTAACCAAAACCAAAATTTTGGCTCCGCAGTTATAAGAGATGTCAACCAGTCAGCTTGAAGTTGAGTGGCTTTTTGTATGTCGGCTTGCTCATCTTCAGTTTTTTCTACAGGTATCTCATCAAATAGCATAAGTGTATAGTTTTCTTCATCATCAGTTCTCATAGTGACAGGAATTATCGCTGCATTAAATTTTCTAGCCAAGTATGCAGGGGTTGAGGTTTGACGAATACTTTTGCCCATAAACTCAACCATAAGACCCTCTTTTTGATTTATGTTGGTATCTATTAAAAGCCCGCAAGCCATACCTTTTTTGATATTTCTAACTAGCGGTTTCACAACACCTGATTTCTCCATAGAGACATTACCGAACCTATCACGTGCTTCAAGAAGCCACTTCTCATAAGCTTCATTTTTCATCTTTTTATAAACTGCGATAAGGGGCTCGATAAACGCACCTATTGAAGCTCCACCAAGCTCCCAAGAGGAGTAGTGAGTTGTCACATAAATGACAGCTCTTCCCTGGTCATGGACTCTCTGTACCGCTTCAATATTTTCTATAGTGATTCTATTTTGTAAATCTTCTTTGCTCATGTGACGGAGTTCCATTGAGTGCAAAAAATTATAAGCTAGATTTCTAAAAGCGTATTTTGTTATATCGTCTTTCTCTACTTGTGATAGTTTTCCCTCAAAGGCAAAATCCAAATTTTGATAGGAGACATCTCTGTATCTTGAAGAGAAGTAATAGCCAAGCATTGCTAAAGAGCTAAAAAAGCCTTTTCTAATTTTTTTTGGCAGTATCATTAGAAGTTTTTCTAGAAGTAAAAATAGTTTAAAGCCCATAGTATAAGAGTTCCTTTGATTTTTCAATCCACTTTTCATTAAAGAATTATACATTAAGTTTTATTTTCTTGTGTTATAATGATTTAAATTATAAAGGATATAAAATGGAATTAAGTTATTTGGGTATTATTTACATTATCGCTGCTGTGGCAGTTGGATGGTTTCTTAGTTACATAAAATCAAGATTTGAAATTAGAACTCATAAAAAAGAGTTAAAAGAGTATAAAGAGCATTTAAATAGACAGATGAAGCTCACAAATGAGGGAAGTAAAAATTTAGAAGAAGAGCTCAAAAATCTTAAAAGTGAAAATGAAAATTTAAGAGTTACTGTTCAGACACTAGGACAAAAACCAGGTCGTGCAGAGATTAGACTTTTAAATATTTATGATGCAGCACTTAGAAATATGATGCTCCAAGCTCCTGGTTTTTCATCAGCTTGGGAGGTCTCTTTAAGAGAGGCAGAAAAAGAGTACGAAGAGAATGAAAAAGGTCTTAAGTCAATCATCAAAAAAGTATTTGGACCAAGTTTGACCCACCATACAGATACGCCTATAAAACATGAAGAGAGTAAAGATACCTACGGTAATTAATCTCTAATAATCACTTGGATATAATTGCGTTAAAAAATAAGGTAAATATATAATGACGGCAACAGATATTCAAAGATTCTCAGAGGGTCGTACTCAAGCAAGAGCTTATTTTTGCTACCTATTTTCTAAAAATATACCAAACAAACTACCATCAATCAGTGAAGAGATGATTCTACCGCGTTTACTAAAAATAAAAGCGGATTTAGAGAATTGTGAGGGAGTCTATCTTTTAGACTCTAAGGGTATTCAAATTACGCCTACATATACAAAAAATGATGAGATAGATGATGTTGGTAAAATACGAGCAGATCGTGCTTATTACTATCGTGCTGTTAGAGAAAGAAGATGTACCATAACTGATCCGTACCCTTCTTTAATAACTGGTGAACTCACTGTAACTGCCTCTGTTCCGATTGTTTGTGAAACAGAGGATTTACTCTATGTTGCTTGTATAGACATGCCTCTGAGTGATGTTTTAAAGGTTTCGAACTTAGGCGCGAAAGATATGCTCTTTTCGCAATTTTTTAAGTTCTCATATGCACTTTTTGCCTTTGCTTTAGCAGCAGTTGCACTACTACTTTTTGTTCATGGAGTACAGAGCTTTTTTGTTCAAGAGATAACCCTTTCTCATCTCTCTATCGATGATATGTTTAAAGCAACAATACTCCTAACCTTGTCCTTGGCTATATTTGACTTGGCTAAAACCTTGATAGAAGAAGAGGTCTTGGGTCAGCGTAAAGAGCGTGATATAAGTGGTCCAAATAAGACAATGGTGAAATTTTTAGGATCGATTATTATTGCACTCTCAATTGAAGCCTTGATGTTAGTATTTAAGTTCGCTATAACAGATCCTCAACACTTGATTTTTTCGATGTATATAGTTGCTGGAGTCTCTGTACTTATTCTAAGTTTGGCTGTTTATATTAGATTTACAAAACAAAAACATGACAGAGATAGTTAATGATTGCGATAGTTGATTACAATATGGGAAACTTAGCAAGTGTTAAAAATGCGTTTGCTAAGTTAGGAAAAGAGACGGTTGTAGAGAGTGACCCTGCAAAGTTTAAAGATTATGACAAATTGATTTTACCTGGTGTAGGTGCCTTTGGCGATGCGATGGAGCATCTGCGTGAGAGAGATATGATAAACGCAATCAAAGAGTTTGCAGCGAGTGGTAAACCTATGATAGGTATCTGTTTGGGTATGCAACTTCTTTTTGAGAGTAGTGAAGAGTTTGGAAAACATGAGGGTTTAGGTTTAATAAAAGGTCATGTTACTGCCTTTGATACAGCTGCGTTTAGTGAGCCTTTAAAAGTACCTCATATGGGCTGGAATAGAATGTTTACAGCTGAACACCCACTTTTTAATAACTTAGACGAAGAGCACTATCTCTACTTTGTGCATACTTACCATGTGAACTGCACAGATAAAAATGACATAATCGGAACTACAAACTATGGTTATGATTTTACATCAGCAGTAGCTCACGGAAATGT
>JAYEMB010000219.1:13493-25506 GCA_034717855.1 Campylobacterota bacterium | reverse complement strand
TCCTATCAAAAAACCCAATCTTTAAGTTCCAATTTAAAGGTGATGGATTTAAAAAGAAAGATAAAGTACTTATGAGCTTTGTTGACCGTAAAGGTGGCTCTGATAAAGGTAAGGGTAAAATTAAATAGTTTAATTTTACTAAAAAGGCTGAGAACTCTCTCGGCCTTTTACTTTTAAGAGTGTAAAGGAAACATAATGTACAAAATAGTAATTAAGGTTTTTCTTCTCATTCTAGCTCTTCAACTAACTCTACAAGCAAGAATAATCAATATCGATAACATAATAAACAGTGCAAAAAAAAGTGATAAACACCTTTTTGTATGGCTACATAAAACTGATTGTGGGTATTGTGAAAATATGAGAGAGTTCACACTTGAAAATGAAATTATCCAAGCTTTTATTGATCAAAATTTTATATTTGTACATATTAATGTCTATGAAAAAGATAGTATAAAGTATCAAGATTTTAGAGGTAATGGTCTTGAATTTGCAAAAGATATAGGATACAACTTCTATCCATCTTCTCTATTTTTTAGTCATGATGGTGAGCTTGTTCTCTCTGAAGTTGGTTTTATAGATAAAGACAAAGAGCCTAATGAAGAGAGATTTTATAGGATTTTAAACTTCATAGAATCTAAGAGTTATGAAAATATAAACTTTTCAGATTATAAATTTAAGATAGACAAGGAGCTTTAATGGCTAAGAGTTCAGGTAGTGTTTTAGAACTATTTTTGTCTATTAAAGATGTTGGAAAAGAGAGTCGAAGTAAGCTTTTAGTAGATGAGCAAGGGATACTTGAAGACAAGTTTTATGCTAAAGGAAGTGATCGTTCCATCTTAATTACCTCACTCGATAGTTATTTAATAGCAAAAGAGAGTGGCATAGATATGAAATATGGCTCTTTGGGAGAAAATATCTTAGTCGATGTTAACCCTTATCACTTAAACGCAGGCGATATAATTACTATGGGAGAAGTTGAGTTGGAGATAACTCAAAACTGTACCATATGTAACTCGTTAGCAAAAGTTGATGTAAAGCTACCCGATATTCTTAAGAGCGACAGAGGTATTTTTGCAAAAGCTTTAAAGAGTGGGAAGATTAGAAAAGGTGATATTGTAAATATTTCAAAATATTAATTTTATTTATAAAATTATAGATAAATATGATAAAATTATCACATAAATTATGCAGGTATCAAAATGTCTGTATTGGGTTTCAAATAAGGAGAAACAATGAAAAAAATATATACTACAATAGTTACTGCTATTGCAGCATTAGCTCTAGTGGGATGTAGTGCAACAGAAGCACAGCCGTTTAAGGCAGATACACCTCAAAGTGTACAGATAATGAGTACACAAAATAGTGATGGTAAAGTTACTACTAAAACTATTGAGAAAGCGTTTGACGCTGCAGGTCTTACTGTTGGTGCAAATAATGACATGAATAACCCATTTGGAAAAAGGTTTCCAAGCCTACACTATAAAGTGTATAACTTAGCAGTATTTAGCAGTACAGATTTAACATTTAAGTTGATAAAAAAATACCCACAGTTTGGTGCTTTAATGCCACTTACAATGTCTATTTGGTCAGATAAAGATACAATGAACGTAGCGACACTTACACTTGATGGCTTAGCAAGAACAGCAGGAATCCCTAAAGATGATGCTGATTTAATCGCTTATGCTGCTATGATTACTAAAGCACTTAATGACTCTATGCCTAATGGTGCACTTAAAGAGTTAAATCATAATGTTAAGGATACTAAGAGTTCATATGCAGTTGATTTTGTAGCTGAGATTGATATGGAAGAGGTTGAAGATATTGAAGAGTACAAAGAGGATTTTCAAGCAGAGTTTGAGGGTGAGATGGAGCCTATAGGATTTTTATTTCCAAACTTCATGAACCTAAAAGAAGAGATCTTTGATGATGCTGGATATGATGTATATGATTTTTATGATACTTACTCTATCTGTAAATTTGATGTAATTTATCCTGTTTCAAAAGCTACTCCTGAAGCTGGTGCGTATGCTCCGTGTTCATTCTATATGTATAAGAAAAAAGGTGAAGATAAAATGCACTTAGGATTCTTAGGTGTAGACAACTGGATTGAAACTCTTGATATTCAAGATGAGCACTCTATGAAACAGCTTCGTGATGCTCAGCAGATGATTGAAGATATTGTTAACGAGTTAACGGAATAATATACTATAATTGCTTGAAATTTATTTCAAGCAATTTATGAGCTAATCTATATAAATTTAGATAGTTTATCTTGCTGAGCTCATACCATTAGGGAAACAAATGAATAAAATACTTTCTACAATAGCCTTTGGTCTATTCCTCTTTACATCTTTAAACGCAGATAAGCAATTTATCCCATCAAAAAATGATAGATTAGCAGTTGAGTATACACTTGAACATACAGATGAGAACACTGATAAAGATTTTTTTGAATTTACAAAAGGTGAGCTAGAGAGTATAGGTTTTTTTGTAAACGATCCACACCATAATGTAAATAAAGTTTACGAGAGACAAGTAGGGAAGACATCTCTAAACCAGCTCTCATTCTCATCTATGGTTAACGATAAAGTGTCGAGACCTCTTTTTAACAAAGACCCAAGAATCGGTGGATTTACACCATTTAACTTAGTTGTATATAGAAAAAAATCCGATAATAAAACTGTAATCACACACATTACTCCTCAAGCAGCAATTGATGTACTGCAGATTACAGATGAAGATGTTAAAGCAAGCTTTACAGATATGTTTAAGCCACTAGATGCTCATATAGAAAAACATTTTAAAGCTACAAAATCTTATACAAAACTACATGGTTATGCTAAACAGACAATGATGAACTTTGAGATTCCTTTTGAAGAACCAGAGGATATAGATGATTTCTTTGATGATTTTCAAGAGCTGTTTGAGTCAACTTTTGAGCATAAGGGTTACATAATCGCTGGATTTTACAACATGAAGTATAGTTTAAATTCGGATGATGATGTGCTTCCTAATTATGAGCAGTATGTTGTGTGGTCTCTGTGTCACATACCTTTTTCATACACAATTTTTGATGGTAAAAATCCAATGCCACAAGCTGCAATATTTGCACCATGTTCAATGTATGCATATATAAAAACAGGTGAAAATAAGATTGTAATTGGTATGCCAACACTAAACTCTTGGGCGGCAGCACTTGGGATTACGGATAAAGATAAGTTAGAAAAGATTAATCAACTAGATACAGAGATACCTTCACTTATCCGCTCTTTAGGTGGAGTAGAAACGCCAAACAAGAATCCATTGAAGTAAGCGATTAGATTCCAAGTCGAGCTTGGAATGACAGCCTACTCAAGGGTATGTCATCCTAAACTTGTTTTAGGGTCTAGTTACTGTAGTATTTAACAACCCCATCTATTTGTGAACCCATATTTAAGAGCAACATATCAGCTACTACTAAAGCAGCCATTGCCTCACACACAACAGTTCCGCGTATTGCAACACAAGGGTCATGTCTCCCTTTGAGCGAAAAGTCCACCTCTTCATCATTAGCTGTGATTGTATGCTGCGTTTTAAAGATAGATGGTGTTGGTTTAAAGTAAACATTCATAACGATATCTTCACCGTTGCTAATACCACCAAGTATTCCACCTGCATGATTAGACTCAAAACCATCTAGACGAATTTGATCATTGTTTTGTGAACCTAAAGCTTGAGAGCTTAAAACGCCATCGCCTATCTCTACAGCTTTAACTGCGTTTAATCCCATCATGGCATCAGCTAAAACGCCATCAAGTTTATAGTAGAGTGGTTGACCGAGTCCTGCCGGTGCCCCTTGAATTAAAACACGCGAAACGCCACCAACAGAGTCATGATCATTTTTAGCTTTTAAAATAGCATCTTTTTGGGCTTGTTCTTTAGATTCATCGAGTGCGTAGATGATGCTAGACTTTGCTTTTTCATAATCAAAAGCTTCAGATTTTATTCCTGCAACTTCACTAATACCGCTAAGAATAGTGATTCCTAACTCTTGAAGCATCAGCTTAGCTATAGCACCGGCAGCAACGCGAGCAGCAGTCTCTCTTGCGGAGCTTCTGCCACCGCCACGATAGTCTCTGATGCCATATTTATTAAAGTATGTAAAGTCAGCGTGACCAGGACGAAAGACATCTTTTATGTTAGTGTAGTCTTTTGATTTTTGATTAGTATTATAGATAATCATTGCTATGGGAGTACCTGTACTCTTACCTTCAAAAACGCCACTGAGTATCTCTACTTTATCAGCCTCTTTTCTTGCAGTTTCAAATTCACTTTTTCCAGGTTTACGACGATCTAGTTCACTCTGGATATACTCTTCATTTATATCTAGTCCTGCAGGCAGACCATCAAGAAGACAGCCAATTGCTGTACCATGAGACTCTCCAAATGTACTAAATCGTAACTTCATACCAAAACTATTCACTATTTTTCCTCTTTTAGTAGTTCAACAGCTTCACGTGCTGCTTCTTGTTGAGCAATTTTTTTGCTTTTGCCAATAGCTCTAGCGTACTCTTTATCTTGAATATATACACCAACTTCAAACTCTTTGAGATGATCAGGTCCACGACTAGCGATTACTTTATACTCCGGAGTTGTTCCAAATCTTGCCTGTGTAAGCTCTTGCAGAGTTGTTTTAAAATCACGAAAAAGTGAATCTAGTGATATATCTGCATGATTCTCCTCTATAAGTCTAATTGCAATAGCATCTGCTACTTCTAATCCAGCCTCGAGGTATATAGCCCCGATGATTGCTTCAAATGCATTGGAGAGAAGAGATGGTTTCTCTCGTCCGCCATTATTCTCTTCTGCGTTTGAGAGTAGGATGTACTGACCAAGCTCTAAGGCACGAGCAAGTTTATCAAAACCTGTTTCATTCACCAGCGATGCTCTGATTTTTGAGAGTTTTCCCTCATCAGACTTCTTAAATTTTTTAAATAGGTATTCGCCGACTATTAAGTCTAGTACTGCATCCCCTAAAAATTCCAATCGCTCATTATCGTAGGGCTGTTTATAACTTTTATGTGTCAGCGCTTCGATAATGAGCTTTTTATTTTTAAACTTATAGCCAAGTTTCTCTTCTAAAGTATCTATATCTTTACTCATTCTATCCTCATTTATTGTAGTGAAGCTTTCATCTTTTCAGCTTCAGTTCGTGCTAATATATCACATCTTTCATTTTCTATATGTCCATCGTGACCTCTAACCCAAATAGCGTTTATCTTATGTTGACGTGAGACCTCTATGTAATCTCTCCAAAGATCAGGGTTTTTTACCTTTTTAAAATCTTTTTTTATCCAGTTTACCAACCACTCATTTATCCCTTTTACAACATAAGATGAGTCAGAGATAACATCAACATCACAAGGCTCTTTAAGAGCACGCAAGCCCTCTATTACACCAAGAAGCTCCATTCGGTTGTTTGTTGTATGCTCATAAGCTCCGGAGAGCTCTTTTTCACTATCTCCATATCTTAGGATTACACCATAACCGCCAGGACCAGGATTACCTAGAGCACTGCCATCACTGAAAAGAGTTATTTTCTTCACTAAAATCCTTATGATAATCTTTTGCTATGCTCCACTCAACTCTTGCTGTGTCAATAGAGTGACAGTTTGTGCAGCGGTGAAAAACAAAAGGATATATCTGTTTACAGCTATCACAGATATACTCAAAGTTTAGGGTTGCGTTTACTGAGCTGCGTTTAAGAGCGATGAGTATGTTAAATTCAAATACAGAACTGCCAATAACTTCATCAAGGTCACCACGAGCTGTGTATAGCTCGCTAAGATAGCTATTTTGTAAAATTATATCTAAATTTAAATCTTTAAAATCGAGTCTCCATAGTATATCTGTAAGCAGTTCACTTTTTGAACTATCAAAGTTCTCCCAAGCCAACTGCGGGTCGACACGAAAAAGATACTCTAAAACAAGATAGGAGAGTTGATGCGTTTGCGAGTATATCTCTAAAAGTTTTTGGCTCTTCTCATCAGTTGAGAGTTTAGTGTCGTTTAGGAGCGCTAAAGACTTAAGATATGCTCTGTCGCTAGTTGTATCTCTCTTGAGTTCATTAAGAGGTTCAAGCACATCAAGAGCGGATTTATAGTCTCTCATCGCCTCGTAAACAAGAAGAAGATAGTGGAGCGCTTGGGGTGTTCTAGGGGTGGTTTTTAAAATCTCTAAAAATATCTGTTTGGCTCTCTCTAAGAAACCAGCCTTAAAGTAGGTTCGACCAAGAAGAAACATAGTCTCCTTTTTGTTTTCGCTACTGCCGACTTTTAACATTTCGTTATATATTTCGATACTCTTTTCGTAATCACCACTTTTAAAGTATGAGTGAGCAAGAAGCAGCCAAGATTTTTCAGATAACTCCCCGCCACTTATAAGGATTTTTAGCTCCTCTTTTGAAGGGAGTGTACGAAACTGTCTTAAAAATTTATCTAAATGTCTAGAGTCCTCTTTGCGTCTATATCTTCCCCACCAGTATGAGAAAAAGGTGATTGCGAAGATAATAGCAAAAAAGATTATGATGGAGAAAAGAGGGTCACGAAACTCTATAAAAAATGTATTCATTAATCGTACACCATGATGCCGTAATCATTTTTGAGGTTATAAAAAGTGGAGTCACTAGTAAACTCTAAATCTTTTGTTTTTGCAAGTTGAATGATAGAGTGCTTTGAGACCTTAACTCCATTTTCTCTAAAAAACTTTTTAATGTTCACAAATTTCACATCTTCTACAAATTTATACTCAAATTCGCTATATAACTTCATTTTATCACATGAGAACAAGTGTTCATTTACATGAAGTTGATCGGAGGCAAACTTGATTGGAAGGTGCCCAGAGAGGTCAGTTAAGATACTCTCGATATGTTGATGTTTAGAGGGGAGGGTATTCTTTTGTAAAAAAAGGTATTTATTATTTAGTTTAAGATTTGGAGTGTTTTTCCAGTATTTATATGCCGGATTGGAAACGCCAAGTTTTGAAGATATCTCTCGCCAGAGCCAAAAGGAGTTGAGTGTATTTGGTAGATGTGACATCGCTCAGTGCTCCTTTTTTATTTATTATATAGTTTTTTTAATTAAGAAAGTATAATCTCTATGTGAACCTGCTTAGGAGTATATTACACTCTTGTATATCAAAACTCTCTACAGCTGATAAAATCTGAGTTGATATATTTTTCAACTCAGATTTTTGGAACTCTTTGGCATGCTCCTCTAACTCAAACGCAAACTCTTTAATAATCTCTATATCACCCTCTGTTTTTGCTCGAAGTAGTAGCTTTTGGAGTTCAGGGTTCTCCTCTAGAGGTATGTTGTCAGAGCTCATTATATCGGCACTATCAGCAGAGTCTGTGTCTATTATGTCGCATTTTATAAAATTACACATGGAGTTTACGAGTTTATCTCTCTTGATAGGCTTATGTAAAAAATCATCAAACATTGCGTTTTGCTCACTCTCCTTAGTTGATACTACAGAGGCTGTAATCGCAATAGTCGGTATGTTTTTAAACTCTTTTATCTCCTGAGTTGCTTCATAGCCATCTTTATTAGGCATTCGTATGTCCATCAAAATAAGGTCAACCTCATTCTCCTGCACACAATCAACAGCCTCTTGACCATCTTTAGCTTCTAAAATAACTAAAGGAGTCTCTTGGAGGTACTCTTTAATCAAATCACGATTGAGCTCAATATCGTCTGTCACTAAAACAGTTGCTTTTTGAAAAACTATTTTTTTGTTTTTTATACTGCGTTTTGAGATGACTTCATCACTCACTTCAACCTCTTTGAGTGTAATAATAAATGTAGTACCAACATCTTTTTTACTCTTAAGGCTCACTGTTCCATTCATCAGTTTAACGAGGCTTTGAACTATAGAGAGACCTAGCCCTGTCCCCCCATACTCTTTATTGCTCTGTTTAGAGTGTTGCGAAAAGGCTTCAAACATACGCTCTTGTTGATCCTCTGCAATACCTATCCCGCTATCTTCAACTTCTAAAATTAGATTTGTATGTTTATCTTGAGTTGAAGATGTAGTGATATTGAACTTTATAAAGCCCTCAGGTGTAAACTTTAGAGAGTTACTCAAAAGGTTAAATAAGATCTGTCTAACTCTGACTTCATCTAGCATGAGAGTACTCGGCACATTATCATCAACATTAAAACTAAGCTCTATCGCGTTTGCCTTTGCTTTTTGGATAAAGACATTTTTTATTTCATCGCAAACCACTCTGATATCTGTAGCAATATACTCTATCTCGAGTTTACCAGCCTCAACTTTTGAAATATCTAAAATATCATTGATAATTGCCAGAAGAACTTTCGAGCTGTCTTGTACAGATTTTACGTAGTTTTTATGAGTAGGGTTTTGCATATCTTTGTTTAAAAGGTCTGTAAAACCTATGATTGCATTCATTGGCGTTCTAATCTCATGCGACATATTTGCTAAAAATTCAGACTTCATTTTATTGGCTACTTCAGCCTCATGTTTAGCCTCTTTAAGCTCTATAGTTCTTACACCGACAATGCCCTCAAGATTTTTATTGACAGAGCTTAGCGCTTCTCTTGTTCTGTAGAGTTCAGTATGTGTCTCATCCATTTTTTTAACTATTTTATGAAGAATAAACCACTCAAAAATCACAAACGCAGCATGAAGCAGTACTATGTCTAAGCCACATCCATAGTTAAAAACAACTATAGGTGTATCAAAAAGAGTTACATTATACTCTTGAAGATAGTTGAAAATAAGATGGTGCACTATGATAAAGAGTGAACCTATAGAGATGATTTTGTAATCTTTATAGATAACTAAAAAAGAGAGACCGACAAAGATGTGAAAGTGCATCTCTATACGTCCTAAACTCTGCTGCATCATGATGATAGAGAAGGTCATCAAGACTAAAGCGATAGTATATCTGTAGGTTTGACTACCTCTAAAGAAGTGAAAAGAGTAGTAAGTTATCGCAGAGAGTAGTGCTCCTCCAACAAAACCAAGCATATAGGCATTAAAGAGAAACGCAGTAACAACTGATACAAGAAACCAGTGAAAGAGTACAAGTTTGAGCATAAAAAGGTCAGCATGCTCTGATCTACTTTGATATTGTAAATTATTCATTAAGTAACTCCTCTATATCTAGGCGTATCTGTTTAAAATCATAGGGATATGCACTATATATGTATCTTAACTCTTTTTTGTTTTTAGTCTTCTTTACTAAGTATATGTTTGCACTGTGGTCGTACTGCGTTTTGTCCATGAAAGATTGAGCAAAATAGATATCAAAGGCTTTTGTGTAATCTCTTAGTTGCGTTTGGGGAAGATAGATACCTTTAAAGTCAGGATTGAAAAACGCAGCGAAGCGTGATGGTAAAGATGAGTCGTGAGGTGTAGAAATATCGAGAAACTCTATACCGACTTGAGAACTTGTATTTTTGTCTAATGTTTCAAAGAGTTCGTTCAGGGAGTAGAGTCTTGGTGTACAGATATCACTACAGCCTGAGTAGCCAAAAAGGACAAGCTTCACATCTTTTTCATCATTGAGTATGAGGGGGAGGTTAAACTCTTTGTTGAGAGAGGTTCGTGAGATGCCTTTTGTAAAAAATGTTGGGATTATCATAATTAAAACAGAGACAATTACTACCAAGATTAGCAGGGAGGTAGAGTGAAGTCTCTTTTTCATTACTTATTGTAGAGATGTTTGATTTTCATTATCTCATCTAGGTTTTCTATGAGAAGATCTACAAGTTTTGGCTCAAAAGCTTTTCCACTCTCCTCTTTCATAAACTCTATAACCCTTTCTATTTCCCAAGCTTTTTTATAAACTCTCTCATGACTTAGAGCATCAAACACGTCCGCTACTGCCGTAATACGACCAAATATATGTATATCTTGACCTTTAAGACCTTGTGGATAACCACCACCATCCCATTTTTCATGATGCTGGTGTGCTATGAGCGCCGCTGCTTGGAGAAGTGTATGTTTTGATTTATGGAAGATTTCCCATCCGTAAACGGTATGATTTTTCATGATAGTGAACTCTTCGTCTGTGAGTTTTGCAGGTTTGAGTAAGATCTCATCAGGAATTATCACTTTTCCAATATCATGCATAGGAGAAGCCATCTTCAAAAGTTTGATATCTGAGTCGCTACACCCATATGCTTTTGCCAGAAGTTCAGAGTAGAGAGAGACCCTGTTTACGTGGTCTCCAGTCTCTTTGGATCTCCACTCTCCAAGCTCACCCAGAGTAGAGAGTACCTCTTTTTGTGTCGACTCTATGTCTTCTCTTAGCTCTATCTCTTTGGTGATATCAGTTCGCAGACCTATGTACTCAAGGATATCGCCTTGAGAGTCTAAGATAGGAATTATTGTAGCTTCAACAAAATAAGAGCTTCCATCTTTGGCTCTATTTTTAATCAAACCATTCCAAATCTCTTTTTTCTGTATGATGCTCCATAGATTTTTAAATATAAACTTACTAACATCCGGACTTCTGACAATATTGTGGTTCTTTCCAATTAACTCTTCTCGAGAGTATTTGGATACTTCACAAAACTTATCGTTTACATAGGTGATTATCCCTTTAGTATCCGTTTTGGAGACTAAAGAACCGATATCAACCGCTAGTTTATACTGTTCAAGTAGAAGTTTTGTATCATCTATCTCTAGCTGAAGTCTCTCTTTGGACTGAAACAGCTCTATGTGAGTTTTTACCCTATGAAGAAGTTCTATCTCATCAAATGGTTTTGTAATGTAATCTTCACCACCATACTCAAAACCTTTTCTGATACTCTCTTTATTTGCGTTTGCTGATAGAAAGATAATAGGAATATGCTTGGTTAGTCTATCGCCTTTAATAATAGAGGCGGTCTGGTAACCATCTATGCCGGGCATATTTATATCAAGCAGTATAAGTGAGTATTTTTTGTTATGGAGCTGTTCTATACCTTTTTCACCGCTAGTGGCAAAGAAGATATTGTAAAGAGAGGTAGATTTTAAAATATTTGCAGCGAGTTGAATATTTTTAGGATTATCATCAATTATTAAGATGTTGGGTAGTATGTTTAACAACTAAAAACTCCTGCAAGTAACAATTAAGAAACATTATAACATAAAACGATTTCATAAAAATCACATCTGAACCTAGAGCAGATTATGATATTATTTTGGAAACTATAAAGGGTTTTAAAATGCAACTATTGTGTGGTATTGATGAAGCAGGACGTGGTCCAATCGCCGGAGACTTAGTCATGGCTGGATGTATTTTACATAAAGATATAGCTGGACTCAATGACTCTAAAAAACTCACCGCCAAAAAACGCGAAGCTCTCTATGTTTTAATAGTAAAAAGCTCAGATTTTCATGTTTTTAGGGCGACTCCAAAAGAGATAGATGATGAGGGAATATCATCATGTCTCAAACGCGGTCTTGAAGAGATTATGGGCTCTTTAGAGTGTGAAAACTACCTCTTTGATGGAAACACAAGTTTTGGTGTTAAAGGCTTAGAGACAATGATAAAGGCTGATGGAAAAGTAGCCGAGGTGAGTGCTGCTTCTATAATAGCAAAAGTGACACACGACAGAGAGATTTTAGAGGAAGCAAAAAAGTATCCGGAGTATCAGTTTGAAAAGCATAAGGGCTATGGTACTGTACTACATGTTGAGATGATTAAAAAGTATGGGTATTGTGAGATTCACAGGCGTAGCTACAAGTTAAAGGCGCTTGAGGCTACACTGTTTGATTAGAAGTTTTCTAAAAGAATTACGTTTACAAAAGTTCCCTCTTCAAGGAACTTATCATCTTCACCGGCAATCATAAGTGCACTTGCGTTTAACATATTTGTTAATATTGCAGAGCTTCCAACTTTTTTATCTTCAAAATTTATAAAGTACTCTCCATCCTCCACAAGAACATTACAAGCTGTAAACTCAGTGAACTTACTTCTCTTTTTAAAATCTTCTTGAAGTTTTGCGGCCACTATTTT
>JAYEMB010000219.1:0-13393 GCA_034717855.1 Campylobacterota bacterium | reverse complement strand
CCAGTAAATGTTTTGATAGACTCACCTGCGTTTATAACTCTCTTCTCATCATGTCCGGCAGGATTGTCACCTAAAACTGTGATAACTCCACTCTGCAGATCTTCATGCTTTAGAGCGTAACCGTCCATAGATGCAGTTGGAAATTGAGGGTCATTAAACTCCGCTACCATATCTTCAAAAAGGACTCTTCCAAGAGAAGAACTCAGGGGAACTCTCTCATATCTTGAAGAGTTTACCTGAAGTAAATCCAACATGCTTTGGCTTGTCTCATAAGAAATAAAATCCATTATTTGTCTCCTGCTAATATTCCGCTACCTTTGATAGCAGTTGAGCGATCTAGTGCGTAGATTCTCTCGCCATTTAAAAGGTCATATTTCCAGATAGGAGCACTTGCTTTAAAGTCCTCTACAAACTCATCTATAAACTCTAAAGCTACTCTGCGTTTAGGTGAAAATACACAAGCGATGTATGATGATTCATGAAGCATGACATCACCGCGAGAGTGTGCCATTTTTATAACTGCACCCTTTGCTTTTGCTTTTTCTTGCCAAGCTTTAAACCAAGACTCAAGTATTGGCTCATAGATATCAAAGCTAAGACCATCAATTCCATCTTCACTTCTAACAGTTCCAACAAATGGGATGTATGCACCGTAGTTACTTGTAGCTTCCTCAGTGTACCAATCTTTTAAAATGGTCGGCACATCAAGAGCACCATCATATAAACTTAGCACTCTCTAACCTCCACAAACTGGTGGAAGTAGTGAAATCTTGTCTCCATCTTTTAGAGGAGCTTCAAGTGTGGACACAAGAGTGTCATTCACTGCTACTGCGCAGTTTTTCAGCCACTCAGTCATCTCTGTATCTTCTTGTAAAATTGTTGCTAACTCATTGAGATTTGTTATCTCTAACTCTAAAGAATCTTTCTGTATAGGTCCTAAAAATTCAACTCTAACCATAATTTTCCCTTTTAGAGAAACTAGATTCCAAATCAAGTTTGGAATGACGTGCGATTAAAACTTTCGTCATCCTAAACTTGATTTAGGATCTAATTTTCACTACTTAATTATTGTGAGAATTATATCTAAGATAAGTTAAGTGGTGTATAATTTCGCATGGTTTTTGGAAAAATAGAATATCTTAACTTACTCCCTTTTCATGTTTTTATGAAACGCTTTACAAAAAGTAGCCAGCAGAGTGCAAGTATGCACTATAAACGCGGTGTACCTGCTCAGATAAACAAAAAGTTTCTATCTCGTAGGGTTGATGCTGCGTTTATCTCTAGCATTAGCGCTCAAAAATTCTCTCATGTAAACTTGGGAATAGTTGCAAAAAAAGATGTTCAAAGTGTTTTAGTAATTCCATCAAACACAAACAGAAGTGATGTAGAGTCAGCATCCTCAAATGTTTTAGCTCGCATTTTAGATGTAAAGGGTGAAGTTCTTATTGGAGATAAAGCTCTGAGATATTATCTCTCAGGAAAGAGCCATATCGACCTTGCTGGTGAGTGGAACAAGAGGTTTGATTCCTCTTTTGTTTTCGCACTTCTATGCTACCACAAAGATAAAAAAATATATAAGAAAATAGAGAGGGAGTTTTTAAAACGCAGGGTGAGAATTCCCCGTTATATTTTAGCCCAAGCCTCAAAAAGAACCTCTGTAAAAGAGGCTGATATTTTAGAGTACTTGGAGTCTATCTCTTATAAACTTGATGCCAAGGCAAAACTTGGACTTAAGAAGTTTTACACTTTAGCGAAGGCTACTTGAGTATAGTTGCTAGCTCTTTTTTATAAGCTTTTAGATTAAAGTTTTTCATCTGTGATGAGCCACTCTCAACGGCAGCCTCAGCAACTGCAGAAGATATCTCAACAATGAGTCTTTTATCAAAGGGTTTTGGGATAAGATAATCTTTTCCAAACTTGAGTTTTTTACCGTAGAGCTCACTTATATACTCTGGAACCTCTTGCATCGCTAGGAGTGCAAGTGCCTTAGAAGCTGCTAGTTTCATCTGCATATTTATCTCTTTTGCTCTTACATCCATAGCTCCACGAAAGATAAAAGGAAAACCAAGTACATTGTTTACTTGGTTGTCAAAGTCACTTCTACCAGTTGCTACAATAGCATCAGGTCGCGCAGCTTTAATCTCCTCAGGATAAATTTCAGGAACAGGATTTGAGAGTGCAAAAATCACAGGGTCTTTATCCATCAGTTTTATATCTTCAACCGTAAAAGAGCCTGGCTGTGAGAGTCCAACTATAACATCTGCGTTTTCAAAAATATCTTTATGAGCCATATAGTGCTTCGCTGAAAACTCTCTTTTAAACTCGTTTAAATCACTTCGTCCATCGTGGATAAGACCGTTAGAGTCAAGCATAAGTATCTCATCTGCACCAAGTTCACGGTAGAGTCTTGCACAAGATATCGCAGCAGCACCAGCCCCTACAACCACTATCTTTAGATGATGTGTATATTTTCCTGTTACCTTACATGCGTTTATAATACCAGCAGCAGAGATGACTGCAGTACCGTGCTGGTCATCATGCATGACGGGGATGTCAAGCTCTTCAACTAAGCGACGTTCTATCTCAAAACACTCAGGAGCTTTTATATCTTCTAGGTTTATTCCCCCAAAAGTAGGAGCAATAGCACTTACAACAGAGCAGAATCTATCGATACTCTCAGTATCTACCTCTATGTCATAACTGTCAAGTCCTGAGAAGCTTTTAAAGAGAACTCCCTTACCTTCCATAACTGGTTTTGAAGCTAGGGCTCCGATATTACCAAGTCCTAAAACTGCTGTTCCGTTTGAGATAACAGCGACAAGATTACTTTTTGCTGTGTATCTGTAGGCATCTTCAGGATTTTTTTCAATCGCTAAACAGGGAACGGCAACACCAGGAGTATAGGCTAAAGAGAGATCTTTTTGAGTAGCCACTGGTTTTGTGGTCTCCACAGAGATTTTTCCAGGTTTTGGAAATTCATGATAGTCAAGTGCCTCTTGGTCACTCACAGTAGTTTTAGGCATTAGAAAGTCCTTTGTAATTTTTTAAATTGTAGCAAAAAGGCTCTTAAGAATTAAACCTTATGAAGATAGAGTACGCTTGTGCCTTTCGAATTGTAGTAGATACCAAGAGAGTTGCTTCGTGAGATAAAAACGCCACGACCATTAAAAGTTTGGGAATTTCTAAAAATCTCACTCAGGATTTGTGTGTCAAAACCATTACCTTCATCACTAATTTGAGTGATTATATAAGAAGCCGAGCTACACTTTAATCTGCTGACTTTTACATTGATTTTTTTATCACAATCTTTTTCTCTGTTTTTAAGTGTTTCAAAGTAGATATCATCATCGATGAGCTTGTGTTTGTTTTTTGAGTCTATATCTAGATTTCCATGCTCATAGGCATTCATATATAGCTCACTGAAAACTAATCCAGCCTTGTAAGATACTGTAGCGTCATCAGTAAAAGTAGACCATAACTCCTCGTACCATTCGTTGGCTTGGTCAATATCTTTGAGGGAGGTAGGAAAGCTCTTTTCATAAAGAGTCGCTTTTTCAAAAGGAATACGGTTTATAAAGATAAGTGTGATGTCATCTTCTGCTTCATCTATCTTCTCGAAAAACCTTCTTTTTAAATCTTCTCTGGTAAAACTGTGATTAAAATCATCCTCTATAAAGTCTGCATAAGTACTCTTATCTTTCGTTGTATTTTCTACTACTCCATCACTAAAAAATAGAAACTTGTTTACATCTTTTACATCCTGTTCATCTATCTTATAGTTGTGAGTATATTTAGAGAGAGGCGGATTGTTTGATTTTATCTTTAAGATATTTCGAGATTTATCCTGCATAAGTGAAGCAGGCATAGCAAACTTGGCATAGGAGAGTTTATCGTAAGCAGTGTCAAAAAGTATATAATCAACTGCAACCGCTTCTTCATCTAAAAGTATAGGTCTCATGTAGTCCATAGACTCTTTGACAAGTATGTCTAAGCTAAAGCTATCATACTCTGTCATTCTGTCTATAAGATGGTTTACAAAAGAGGTCATTATCATAGCTGTTAAGGAGGCGGATAATCCTTTTCCCATTCCGTCAACTATAAGATAAAAAGTTCTATGCTCATCTATGCGTCGTGCAGTATAAGCATCACCACTGATGAGGTCAAGAGGCTGGTAGAGAAAATCGACTAAAGAGATGTGAGAGGAGTCTATCATCTGATAGTAGAAATCATTTCTCAAGATATTTAGCTCTTTTTTAAAAGCTAAATCTTCTTGATAGGAGTGGTAGTCATGTTTCTCTTGGAGCTCTTTTAACTTTTTTGCTCTATGTGGCATATTTACTCTTTTATTATGTAAGTTAAATCGTAAATTTCGATAATTCACTTTTGAGTTTCTGGGCATCACTAGAGAGAGACTCTGAAACATCCCCTACCTCTTCTCTATGTTTAACATTTTTATCAGAGATTGCAATCACATCATCCATATGGGCTATAAGCTCTTTTGTTTTAGTTGCGATGTAGATACTTTGATTCATAACATCTTTTGAGCTATCAGTTGTTACTAAAAGGTTGTTTTTAGTCTCTTCTGAGGAGCTAATCAACTCTTGAGCAGACTCTGCGATATCGTTCATACTTTGTGAAGTGTGATCTGTCTCTTCTGAAATCTCAACAACATTTTGAGTGATGAGGTTAACATTCGCAGAGATCTCACTTAGAGATTTTTGTGTTCTCTCTGCAAGTTTTCTAACTTCATCAGCAACAACAGCAAAACCACGACCATGCTCACCAGCACGAGCCGCCTCAATAGCTGCGTTTAGTGCGAGAAGATTTGTCTGGTCTGCGATATCTGAGATGATGGAGAGAACATCTTTAATGTTTTTAGCTTGCTCTGTAAGAGAAGATACTTTTTGAACTAACTCTTGTTGACGGTGACTACCATCCTCAATATCATTTACAACAGCACCAAGCTTAGTTACAAACGAGTCTAAAACATGGAAAGTTTTGTCTAAATCTTCAGATACAGTAATTGAAGAGTGTTCAACTTCATCAAGTCTCTCACCAACTTCAGCAACTAAAGAGTTGATATCTTGAATTCTTGCGTCTGCTGTTATACCGTTAGCAGCAAGTTTTGCTACTACGCCACTGAGTGTTTGACTCTCGTGAGAAGTTGCGCTAGAGACAGCTTGAGCATTATCAACGGTGCCTCTAAAGGCATCTATCATATCTTGCAGTGCACCGGCAATATGTGCAATCTCATTTTTCCCTTCTATTCTTACATTGTAAGTTAAATCTAGAGCATTCGATACATGTTTGATGTTTTTAAGACTCTCGCTAACATTTTTGTTGATTCCTCTACTTACAAGAATGAGGACAGATGTTAAAAAGATAGCAAAAGAGGCATAACCAAGAATAGAGATAATAGCACTTATTCTTGAGTCACTCTCTAATCTATCAAGAAGTTTCGCATTCTCAACAGCAAGCTCATCATCAACAGCTTTTAAAAGGTTGATTTTTTTAGTGATAGTTTTAAACCAATGAACACTGTCAACCCCAAAACCACCCTCTTGTGATTTAGATATAGCTGTGTTTCTCATACTGTTTACTTCATCTACAACAGGTGAGCCCATTTGTGTTTTGTAAAACTCTTCTGCCTCGGGAGTAGCCATTGATAAAAATGAGTCCATATAGGCATTTTGCTCAGCGATAAGTGTGATGAGTTTTGCAAACATTCCATCTCCAAACTTATCTGCAGCAAAGGTTCCACTAAGAACAGCTCTCTCTATTCCGGCTCTCTCTTTTGATTTTAAGAAGTTAGTATAAGCATCAAGTGCTTTAACTAACTCAGGAGTATTTGCCAGTTTTGCAGTAAGTGAGACTATTTTTAGTATCTTTGCGTTCATTGCAGTGTAGTATTTCACTTCATCTTTAACACTAATACTTAAAGAGTCAACTCTATTTCTGATTCCATTAACTTTGCTCATATCTGACTTAAACGCAGAGATCTCTTGCTGCAGCTCATGAGGAAATGTATCTAAATCAAGAGTATTTATATACTCATTGAGTTCAGCGTTTCTGTTTGTTGTAAGCACTCTCTGCTTAGGAAGAATCTCTGTAAACTTTGTTCCCTTTGAGCCAAGGAAACCGGCACTAGCCCCTCTCTCCTTTTGTGTCTCATGGATGAGAAGACTTAGCTTAACTGAGAGAGTGTTAAGCTCTTTGGCTTGAGTGATAACACCTCTATCTGTAGTCGCTTTTATTATCGTTAAGAGTATGACGATTAAGGAAAAGACGATAACTAAAATATTTACAAGTGTGAGTTTAGCTTTAATAGATGACATGATTACTTCCTTTTTGCTTTAAAGACACTTACCAAATTTAAGTCCTCTAAGAGTGACATTAACTGCTCGTCTCCAACACTCATACTAATAACAATCCCGTCTTTTAGCACAAGCTTATTAAGGTAGCCTATTACCGAGGAGGTAATCGAGATAGAGTCTTTGATGTCGATAGTAATAGCTGGAGAAGAAGTGATTATTGTGTCTATAGTTGTTTTAATGGATTGAAAGTCACTAACACTTTTGATGTTACCCTCTATAGTGACACTGTTTAAAGATGATGAGATATTCATTGTAGAAGCCTTTTATCAATTTATACAATAATCATATCTAAAATTATTTTAAATTTCTAATTTTTTCTATCCATTCTTTCATCTTTTGCTCATAACCAATATTTTTGAGTTCAACAAAGTTAATTGTCTCTGAAGTATAACACTGATTTACGTACCCACCGAAGTCGTGAGGGTATAGATAGCCCTCGTTTTTCTGTCTAATATTTTTTGGAATCTCTAAAATATTACCACTTTTTACAGATTCAATCGCTGCGTTTATGGCCAAATAAGATGCGTTGGATTTTGGAGAAGCACAGAGGTATATCACTGCTTGAGCTAAAATAATTCTAGCTTCGGGATAACCGATTTTACCGACACTAGTCATACAAGATGTTGTTAGAGTTAAGGCCTGAGGATTTGCATTTCCAACATCTTCACTCGCTAAAATAACTAAACGACGAGCTATAAAATCAGCACTCTCTCCACCCTCTATGAGACGAGCAAGATAGTAAATAGCAGCATCAGCATCCGAGCCACGAATAGATTTTATAAGTGCAGATGCTAAGTCATAATGAACACCCGCTTCACTACTTCCAGTTTGCAGGGCATTTGGACGCAGGGATTTAAGGTTTTGCAGGGTGATAGTTGTGTCAAGATTTGATGCAAACTCTAAAAGTTTTAGCATCGCCCGAGCATCCCCACCACTTGTAGCAACTAAATACTCCTGCGTTTTCTCATCACAACTGAGACCTCCTGCGTTTATAGCCTTTTGTAAAAGAGTAAGCAGAGCTGCGTTTGAGATATGTTTGAGTTCAAAAAGCATAGAGCGTGAGCGAATTGCAGAGGTGAGGGTGAAAAATGGGTTTTCAGTTGAAGCACCTATGATTAAAACGCTGTTGTTCTCCATAACAGGCAGTAGAACCTCTTGCTGGTTTTTGGCTAAACGGTGTACTTCATCTATAAATATAAGTGGTTTTTGCAGTGCGTTTTTGTACTGCTCAAAGATTTTACGAAGTTGGTCTATTTTGAGTGAAGTTGCATTAAACTCATAAAATGGTAAGTCCATTGTCTTTGCAATAATTCTAGCGATAGAAGTTTTACCACACCCAGCTGGTCCCCAGATAAAACTGTGCCCTAAAACACCTTTTTCACAGAGAGTTCGAAGTGGTGCGTTTGAAGCACTTAGATGCTCTTGCCCAACTAAGTTATCAAAGGCAGAGGGTCGTAAGAGATGTGTGAAATCACTCAAGTTACTCTCTGCCTTTGCCTCTATTTCCAGCTTGTTCACGAGCGAGTTTTTCATCAGCTTTTAAAAATGTAAAAAGAGCTGAGTATTCACTTCTTGTTAAAAATCTGCTCTTTCCAGTTGGTAGATTGTTTAACTCCACCTCGGCAAAACTGATGCGTTTCAGGTCAGCTACATCAGTTCCAAAGTGTGCGAAAAATCTTCTAATCTCACGGTTTTTACCCTCAGCGATAGCTATTTTTAAAATAGAGTAGTTGTGCTCATTTTTTTGAATTTTATAACCGATAAAAGGTGCGAAAGTCATTGAGGTTACTTTTGAGTGGGAGTGTCCACCGGCAGTTGCATCGGCTAACTCTAAACCATTAAGCATTGCAGCTTCCATCTCCGCTGTGATTTGCCCTTTTATCTTTACTTTATAGACTCTCTCAAGTCCTGAGTTCATCAGTGCAGTAGCAACTTTTGAAGCATCTGTTAAAAGTAAAACTCCTTCTGTTGCGAAATCTAGTCGTCCAACCGGAATAAAGTGTTTATACTTAGAACCTAGAGTATCGTAGATAGTTTTTCGTCCACGAGGGTCATTTTTCGTTACAAGCTCACCCTTTGGTTTGTTGTAAACGATAACAGTGTATTTGTCTCTTGGGGTAACTTGTTGACCACTCACGTAAACAACAGCCTCTTTCTCATCAACTTGCGTTGCAGGGTTATCTTGAATCTCACCATCTACTCTTACATAACCATCTTGGATAGCCTTGTCTGCTTCTCTTCTTGAGTAGCTTGAGTGGTGAGCGATATATTTGTTTAATCTCATCATCATAATATTATGATATTCCTTTTTCTATGAGCGTATGAATATGCAGTACGCCCTTAATATTTTTATTTTTATCTGTAATTACTAAAAGTTGTATCTTCTTCTCTTCTATTAAAACTAGTGCTTCACTTGCGAGCATATCTTCATCTTCACAAGTCATAGGGTTCATTGTTGCATATTTTAAGACGTTCTCTTCAAGCGAAAAGTCATCTTTTAAAAGTGCACGACGGATATCTCCATCACTTACGAGTGCGACAAGATGCTTATCTTTGTCAGTAACTAAAACAGTTCCTAAACGCCCTTCACTTATTTTTAAAATTGCATCTTTAACTTTTGTATCTTCACTAACGATTGGCAAGTTTTTACTCTGCATGAGGTTAGAGACTTTTACAAATAGCTGTTTTCCTAAAGCACCACCAGGGTGAAAGGAGGCAAAATCACTCTTTTTAAAATCTCTTGCTTTCATAAGAGAGACTGCTAAAGCATCGCCAAGAGCGAGTGTTAAAGTCGTTGAACTCGTAGGCGCGATATCCAAAGGACAAGCCTCTTTTTCAACAACTACATCTATAACCAAGTCACTATGTTCGCCAAGAGTGGATTTTCTATCTCTGGTCATTCCGATAAGAGGCGTTCCAAAGCGTTTGATGTGTGGCAGGATTGAGCTAAGCTCCTCGCTTTCACCACTGTAGCTTATAGCTATCACAACATCGTTTGGACTAATCATCCCTAAATCACCGTGAAGTGCTTCTGTTGGGTGCAAGAAAAAACTTGGAGTTCCAGTTGAAGCAAAAGTTGCAGCCATTTTAGCTCCGATAAGTCCACTCTTGCCAACACCAGTCACTACAAGTTTGCCACTGCAGTTTAAAATAATCTCTACTGCTTTGTCAAAAACATCATCAATATTTTTAGCAGCCTCAAGTAGAGTATTTGCTTCTATAGTTAAAGTCTCTTGTGCTATCTCTTTGTAATTCATAATGTGATTATACTATAATAACTGTAATAGGAGTTTGGAATGCAAAAACTGTTTGATGAAGTAGGGACATTAGATAAACGCTGTTATGAGGACTTTGGACTGAGTGAAGATATTTTGATGGAACATGCAGCAGGTGGAATGGCTGACTATATTCGAGCTAATTTTGTAAAAAAATCTAAAATCATTATAGCTTGCGGAAGTGGAAACAATGGTGCAGATGGAATTGCTCTGGCTCGTATGCTTCATGGAGAGTATGATGTGAAACTCTTTTATGTCAAACACCCCAAATCTAAAATGGCAATCCTGCAGGCTAAACGCAGTAGGAGAGTGGGTGTTACAGAGTGCAGTGAACTAAGCGAGTGTGATGTTTTAGTAGATGCTGTAGTTGGAACTGGCTTTGTGGGTGAGTTTTATGAGGGTCTCAAAGAGAGTATGCAAAAACTAAACGCACTCACTGCGTTTAAGATAGCCTGTGACATTCCATCGGGTTTAGATGCAAATGGAAACTGTGCCAAAGAGAGTTTTGTAGCGGATATCTCTTTAACGATGGGTGCTTTGAAAAGGTCTATGTTTTTAGATGAGGCTAAAGAGTTTGTGGGGGAGATAAGAGTTTTAGACCTTGGCGTTTCTCGTGAGCTTTATGAAACGCAGTCCAATTGGAATCTTTTAGAGATGAAAGATATGAAGTTGCCTTTGAGGGATAGAAAAAATACGCATAAAGGAAGCTTTGGTCATTTAGCTGTTATCAGTGGTGAAAAAGTTGGGGCTAGTATTATAAGTGGTCTCTCTGCCTTGCGTTTTGGAAGTGGTTTAGTCACTCTGGTAGGGTATGAAAATGAGCAGGTTCTCTCCATCCCTTATGAGTTAATGTATGGACACAAAATACCCAAAAACGCAACTGCACTTGCTATTGGTATGGGACTTGGATTTGAGTTTAGTGATGGTGAACTTCAAGAGTTTTTAGAGAGAGATTTAGCACTTGTTGTAGATGCGGATATCTTCCATATGAGCATAGTCTTAGATATTTTGAAAAAAGATAGAGTTGTACTTACTCCACACCCAAAAGAGTTTGTTGCCCTTTTAAAACTTACAGAGATAGTGGATATAGATGTGGCAGAGCTACAAGCAAATCGATTTAAATATGTAGAAGCTTTTTGTAGTCGCTATCCAAACGCAGTAGTGCTTTTAAAGGGTGCCAATGTGATTATCGCTAAAGATAAGCAGTTTTTTATAAACCCTCACGGTAGTTCAGTTTTAGCAAAAGGGGGGAGTGGTGATGTACTGAGTGGTCTCATCGGGGCACTTTTAGCACAGGGGTATGAGCCACTAAACGCAGCGATAAGTGCTTCTTTGGCACATACAAAACTGGCAGAGGAGTACCAAGGCTCAAACTTCTCTATGACACCTAAAGACTTGATAGACTCTATTTCTCAGTGTTCATTTTCCCAATAGCGCAAGAGACGAAGCTTTTTGCTGTTGTACCAACACTTTGAAATGTTGAGAGCTCATCAGTTGTGAGAGGATAACCCAGTGCTCTTAGTTTGAGTTTGAGTTTTTCCAAATCTGCATCTTCTATATCGAGGGTGATTTCTCTTGGTTCTAAGTCGAGATTTACATCGACTTCGCCAAAATCTTTAAGCAACTCTTTTTTTAGAGTCCCGGCACATCCTCCACATTTAACATTGAGTACTTGAAATACGCGTTTCATAATAGATCCTTTTTAAAACATCATCGGCATCATTTGCATTGCGGATGAGTAGTTGGGGGTGTTTACACTAAATGTATATAAACCAAATATTATAGCAAAGCTAAGAAAAGAGACTACTGCTTTTTGAGCGGTGTTAAAGGTTTGTACCCTCTCTTTCTCTTTTACTTCACAAACGCCACCCGGACAGTTTGTGGCTCTGTCTTTTTTTATGAGATTATATATTTTACAACCTAAACAGATAGAAAACGCAGACTCAGAGATGAGCAGCATCAGACAAACAACACAGATAACTATTTTCATAGGATTCATCTGTGGCTCAATCACTACAAAGTAAAACATCACTAGTGATAAGAAAAAGCCAATAGACCAGGCAAATCGTTTCTGCTGTGCACCTACATATTCAGGTACTTGGTTTTGAACAAAAAATCTTCCAAGAAGTAGGCTCGGACTGTAGTTGGGGTTAATGATTCGAATTGTAAAGTCAAAGAGAAAGAACCCAACAAAATACTGAGTAAATACAAAATGACCCAACATAAAACTATTTAAAAAACTTAACATCCCAAATAAAAAAAGAAGTCCTGCAGCAGCTCTGGCTTCTCTTTCGTTTAAAACTAAGCCTTCGTATCCATCAACTTTTTCACCAAAATTATTCATTCACTATCCTTTATATTTATAAGAAATTATATTTAGAATCCGTGTAAGGTTTGTGTAGTTATGAAAGCTTTGATTTTATGCTAATTATTGAGAAAAACAGTTTATAAAATAATTTCAGGCATTTTATAAGAAAGCTTATGCTATAAATCAAATAATAATTATAAATATAGGAATTTTAAGTGGATAATATACTAAAAATCGGAAAATATGAACTTGGCTCACGCTTAATCGTTGGAAGTGGAAAATATGACTCTTTTGAGATGACAAAAGATGCAACTTTAGCGTCTGGAAGTGAGCTTATCACTGTTGCTGTTCGTCGTCTAAATATCACTGACCCGGATAAAGAGAATCTTCGTGATACTTTTGCTGGAACAAACGTAAAGTTTTTACCAAACTCTGCTGGTTGTGTTACTGCTGAAGAGGCTATTACAACTTTTCGTCTAACTCGCGAGGCTACTGGAATCGACTTAATCAAACTAGAGGTTATCGGTGATACTCAAAAAACTCTCTACCCTGATGTATTAGCAACAATCGAGGCTTGTAAAGTGCTTTCAAAAGATGGTTTTACTATCATGGCTTACACTTCAGATGATCCGATTATGGCGAAGCGTTTAGAAGATGCTGGTGCTCACGCTATCATGCCTCTTGCTGCTCCTATCGGTTCAGGTTTAGGAATTCAAAACCCTTACAACATTGCGTTTGTGAAAGATGCAGTAGATTTACCTATCATTGTTGATGCCGGAATCGGTTGTGCATCTGATGCCGCTTATGCGATGGAGTTAGGAGCTGAGGGTGTTTTAACAAACACTGCGATTGCTCAAGCTCAAAACCCTATGGTTATGGCTGAGGCGATGAAGCACGCTGTAAAAGCTGGTCGTATGTCATACCTTGCTGGAAGAATTCCTAAAAAGCCTTATGCAACTGCATCAAGCCCGATTGACGGTCTAATCCAGTTCTAGTACTAAACCTCTATCTTATTAGATAGGTGGGTCATCAGTAAAAGTTGACCCATTCCTTCAAAAAACCTATCAACTCCCATATCTTTGCCATTTATAGACTTCTCTAAAGCAGTTAAAAAAACAAGTTGAGACTCCTCAGATGCCTGCATAAAAGTATTTATAATATATTTGAAGCTTAGTGTGTGTATTTTGTCATTGACATTAAAATCTATCTCGGAGTTTATATTAATGCCCTCAGCACTTAAAAGCTCTACACATTTTTCTTCTATTTTATTCATCCTACAAAATACCCATCAGAGAGAGCATAACTACAAACATCGCTACTGGTGTGATGTAGCGAAGAGAGAAATACCAAGCATCAAAGGCAAAGCCAAGTTGAGGTCGTAAAACAGACTCTACTCTCTGTTTCTCAATCACAAAACCTACAAAAACAGCCATGAT
>JAYEMB010000218.1:0-7703 GCA_034717855.1 Campylobacterota bacterium | reverse complement strand
CTCCTCAAAAGATTTTAGAAGAAGTTTTTGTTGAAGATAGTGTAACACTTGGTGTTTCTGTAAATGGAAAACGCAGAGGTGAGGTTGAAGTTGCAATGGATGCGAGTAAAGATGAGATTTTAAACGCAGCGAAAGAAGTTGTTTCAAAATGGCTCGAGGGCAAAGAGATAGTCAAAGAGATAGTCGTTCCTAAAAAGCTTGTGAATCTGGTTATCAAAGGCTAAGAATGAAGTTTTACACACTGGCACTACTCACTATATCTTTGTTGCTTTTGAGTGCTTGTGGATATAAACCCAGTGCAAAGTACTCCCGTGAAGTTGTTGGTGAGAGTATAAGTACAAGTGTAGTAATCTCAGCAGAGGATCCAGAAAATACGGTTATTATTAAAGATGCAGTTGATAGTGCTGTTATTGAGGTTTTTCATGCCTCTTTGACAAGTAGAAACTACTCTCAAACGCACCTGCACTTAAGAATATCTTCTCCAAGATATACACCGATTCAGTATGATGCTAATGGATATGTTATCGCTTATCGAGCAACAATTAGGCTTGGTATTGTCCGAGAGACAAACGGTCAAAGAAAAAACTATACTACGGTTGGAAATTATGATTTTTCAGTTGTGCCAAATGCTGTACTAACTGACCAAGAGAGGTTTGATGCTATTAAGTTTAGTTCGCAAAAAGCTATTTCAGCCTTTGTGGCTAAAGTCTCAGCAGAGGGTACAATAAAAGAGGATTAAAGATGACAATACAGGCCATTATAAAAAAATCAATAAAAAGACTGGAACTAGAAGGAAAGCTCTTAACACCGGATTTTTATGCTGAAGCCTTTTGTAAAGAGGCTACAAAAGCTTCTATGGCTGTTGAGGATTGTAATCATCTTGATAAGTTTAAAACTACTCTCAACAAAGAGTTTCAAAAAGATTTAGCTCAGTACAGAGTTAGAACGATGAATGAACTTGTACGCTTTTTAATTTCGAAGTTAAATAGAACAAATCCTACGCAGTGTGCTGATGTACTAGAGTCGCAAAACCAACTAACAAAGAGAGTCCTGCAAGTTGTAACAGTGCTTCATAACAGAGAGGCTACAGAGTTAGCTAAACAGAGCCTCGACCTTTTAAGTAACTCCCCAAAAAGTACTCAAATAGATCAGTTTAGACAGCTGTGGGTAAACTTTATAACGACTTATGATGACACATTTTTAGAGAAACTAAAGAGTCTTGGAGGTGTGGATAACAGAGACCTGAAAAAAACTGTAGAGGCGCTTGGAATTTCAGGAGATAAGTTAGTTAAGGGTGCCGATAGTATGAGTCTTGAAAAAATATCAGGACTGCTTGTTTCATCATTTGTTCCTTCAATCGCATCAAGTGTAAATGAGAAGATAGCGACCCTAAGTCAAAAGATAAAAAGCGATCCATCCCTTTTAGATAGTACCAGTATAGAGAGCGAGATAAAAAGTGCAATCTCTTTGAGAATTTCCCTTGACAAAGAGAGTGTTCGAGAGATGGTGGAGTCTCTTGATGGTGTACTTGACAAACTATCACATAGAATTATAGATATGATAGAGAAGTCAGATAACTCTACAGTCGAAATCCAAGCTATAAAAAAAGAGTTGAACTCTTATGATACAGGCTCTATAACTAACTTTAAAGCTGCTCATAAAAAGCTCTATACAATTGCAGTTGCATTAGAAGAAAACACACAGATGCTCTCTCAAGATTTAAAAGGTCACTCCAAAGAGGTAGCGCTTTTAAGTAGAAAAATAAACACTTTAGAGAAAGAGCTTGAATCCGCAAAAAAAGAATCAAAAGAGGACTTTTTAACTAAGCTTTACAACAAACGTGCACTCGATGAGTTTATGGAGATTAAAGAGGCAGAGTTCAAACGCTACAAACGCAACTTCTCTGTTGTTATGTTTGACTTAGATCACTTTAAAGCAGTGAATGATAACTTCGGTCATGAAGCGGGTGATGCAGTGCTCACCGCCTTTGCAAAAATACTTAAAAAAGAGTGCCGAACTGTTGACGTTGTAGGAAGGTTTGGTGGAGAGGAGTTCTTAGCAATCCTAAGTGATACTGATACAAAAGGTGGAGCAGTCTTAGCTGAGAAAGTAAGAAAACAAGTGAAAAAAGCTCGCTTCATGTACAAGGGTGACAGAATAGAGGTAACAGTAAGTGCTGGTGTCTCTGAGCGTGAAAAACATATCTCTTTGCAGGCTGCATTAAACTCTGCAGATGAGTATCTTTATCAGGCTAAAGAGAGCGGAAGAAATCAAGTAGCATTTAAGAGATAATAGTGTTAGAAAATTTCTTAGATGCCAAACCGCTCTACTATGACAAGATAGATTACACTCGTATGCCTAGGGTTTACGAAAATGTGAAGTCATCTTTTTTTAAAACTCCAAAAATCATACATCTTATCGGTACAAATGGTAAAGGGACTACAGGTCGTTTTTTAGCCTCTGCTTTAAGCTCTTTAGGTTTTAAGACTGGACATTACACCTCTCCACATATCTTAAACTTTAACGAGAGAGTCTGGCTGAGTGGTGAAGATGTTCAAGATGATTTACTCAACACTGCACATAAAGAGCTACTTAAGCTTTTAACAAAAGAGGATGCAGACTCATTAAGCTACTTTGAGTACACAACTCTACTCGCAATGTGGATATATCAAGAGTGTGATTATGTAGTTCTTGAAGCAGGTCTGGGTGGTGAATATGATGCAACTGCAGTATTTCCCAAAATATTGACACTTGTTGTACCCATTGATATGGACCATGAAGCTTTTTTGGGTGATACAGTTGAAAAAATTGCAAGAACAAAACTAAACGCAGTGCAAAACAGAGCGATTTTAGCAAATCAAAAACATAAAGATGTTTATAAAGTTGCAGAGGAACTTAGCAGTGAAAAAGCTGTGAGTTTTAGTAGAGTTGATGAGTCTATAAACGCAGATGATAAGAAAAAGATAGCAACTATTGCAGAGAGCTTATCGCTTGCACCATACTTGAGTGAGAACTTAAAACTAGCTATTGCAGCTTTGAACTATTTAGAAATAAACTACAGTACCGATAGTTTTGCAGATTCACGGCTTTTTGGACGCTTGAGTCAGTTAAGTAAAAATATATTAGTCGATGTAGGACACAACACCTTGGCTGCAAACTCAATTCTTGCAGCACTAAAAGGCGAGAAGTATATTTTAGTTTATAACAGCTTCAAAGATAAAAATTATAAAGAGATACTAACTGTACTTAAACCGATTATCTTACATGTTGAGCTAATAGAGATAGTAGATACAAGAGCTGAAAATATAGAGATTTTGAGAGAAGTTATCAAGGATTTAAGTATTGTGCATAAAATGTTTGATAGAATAGATAAAAATAAAAATTATCTAGTGTTTGGCTCATTTAGTGTAGTTGAATCTTTTTTAAATATTTATAAGGCAGAGAGTGAATAATCATTTTACGATTACTATTACTGACGAGAATGGAGTAAAGCAGTTTAATCTACACCATTTCGTAAAACGAGCTATCGTTTACGCCTTAGGTTTTCTCGGTGTTTTAGGTCTATTTGCTCTAGGTACAATTTTATATCTTGATTATAGTGTTGATAAGATTGAGACTAAGAGAGAGGGAACACAAAGAGCGTACGAGGAGCTTTTAAATAAAAATAGTGACCTCAAAACTAGTATAAATGATACACAGAATGCACTAATATTTAAAAAAAGAGAACTTGAAGAGCTCTCTGATTCCCTCTCGAAGATAGAAACGATGATAGGAATAGCTCCTGTTGCTGACACCTCACTTCAAGAGAGAGTAAACTTAACGAAGTTAAACTCAGAGCATATGGCTACTCTTTTACAACTTATACCCAGTGGCTCTCCCATAGAGTATAAGGGAATAACAAGTAAGTTCGGATACAGAATTCACCCAACACTTAATCGTCGTGAATTTCATCGTGGCAGCGATATGAGAGCTAAGATGAAAACACCAGTTTACGCAACTGCCGATGGAATAGTAGAGTATGCAGGAAACCATAAAAAAAGTGGTTTTGGTAAGCTAGTAATCTTGCAACACGCTTTTGGGTTTCGAAGTTATTTCGGTCATTTAAACAAGATTGTGATAAAATCCAATCGATTTGTAAAAAAAGGTGATTTAATCGCTTATACGGGAAACTCTGGAATGAGTAGTGGACCGCATCTTCATTATGAACTGAGATTTATACACAATGCAGTAAATCCATTCTATTTTATTAAGTGGAATATAGAAAACTATAACGATATATTTGAAAAGGAGAAAAAAATACCATGGCAATCTTTAATAACGGCGACAGCCAACCTCAGGGTAATCAAACCGACTCAAACACTACCATCATCACAACTGGTGCGAAAATAAACGGAGAGATAGAACTCTCTTGTAACTTATATATTGATGGGGAACTAGAGGGCTCTATTATCTCTAAAAAAGAGGTAAATATAGGCAAAAATGGACATGTTCAAGGTAATATAACAACGCAAAGGTTGATTGTTCAAGGATATGTTGAAGGGACTGTGCACGCTAATACAGTTGAGATAAAAGCTGGTGGGCATGTAAGTGGAGAGATTTCGTCTACAGAGTTAGTTATAGAGTCTAAGGGTATTTTTGAAGGAAGTTCTATAGTTCTAGATGGCTCTTCATCTGAGAAAAAAGAACAAATAGCAATCGCTAAATCATAAATAAAGAGAAGTATGTCACAAGTAGCTCTATTTAATTATTTTAAAACGCATAAGTTAAAAGATCTTGAACTCTTAGTTTGTGAAGATTTTAAAGAGGCTGGAGAACTTGAGTCAGTAGCGAAGTTCTTTAAACGTGATGCTCTACTTTTTCCTGATTTTCGTCCAAGTTTTGGTGATGATCTGCGCTCTTATAAAGAGGAGCTCCATGAACTCTTCTCATCTCTGAGAACTTACTACTCAGCAGGTAAAAAACCACTCATAATCTCACCGCTTAAAACTCTGCTCTTTCCATTTCCAAAAGAGGAACTTCTAGAGTCAAAAACTCTAGAGTTTGGTGAAGTACTCAATCTTAACGCGTTTAAGGAGGAGATGCTTTTTTGGGGGTATAACTTTGTTGATATGGTTCAGGTGGAGGGTGAGATATCTTTTCGTGGCGATATTATTGATATCTACGCTCCATCAGCTCTTAACCCGATACGCATCTCTCTTTTTGATAATGAGATTGAGCAGATGAAGTATTTTGAACTAGAGTCTCAAAGAACACTCAAGGAGGAGCTTGATAGTTTTGAGATTACAGCTGCGTTTTACTCTTTAGATGAGACTGCGTTTAATACTCTAAATAAAAAAATACAAAATAGTGAGCTTGACTCTCTCTCAAAAGATGTTGCATCTTTGGGATTTTGGTTTTTAGATGAGAGTTCAGAAGATTTTATGTCTGATAAAAAGGTTATGTTGTCTAAAAACTTAGATAATGTTTTAAAAGAAAGCTATGGCATTAACAATCCTGTTGTAGATAGAGATAAGTTTGATTTAGAGATTCTTGAAGATTCAGATGATTATAAAGAGATAGTAGTAGCCGATGTCAACCAGCTTCTAAATGTTCATAAAGATAAAAAGATAACTATCATAGCAGCGAATGATGCTCTCTTAAAACAGGTGGGTCTCTACGATACGAAAGATATAAAGCAGATATCGGCTGGATATATCCTAAATATCGTCTCAAAAGATGAGCTGATAATATCTCTGAACAAAGCAGACAAGAAACGCAGACGTCGTAAAAGCTCGATAATGCTTGATGACTTAAAAGCAGGTGATTATGTAGTTCATGAGGATTATGGTGTCGGGATATTTGAGAAGATTGAGCAGACTGAAATTCTCGGTGGAGTTAAAGATTTTATAGTTATAAAATATGTTGGTGATGATAAGATACTTCTGCCTGTTGAAAACTTGGATTTTATCGACCGCTATATTGCGAGTGGTGGTTCTACCCCTGTTTTAGACAGACTTGGAAAAGGTAGTTTTGGGAAGCTCAAAGCGAAGGTCAGAAAACGTCTTCTTGAGATTGCCGGTCAGATTGTAAATACTGCCGCAGCAAGAGCTTTGATAAAATCTCCAAAGATAAATGTGAACAAACAAGAGCTTACTGCGTTTCAAAAGCTCTCAGGATTTGAGTACACAGATGACCAAACGCAGTCGGTTAATGAAATCATAGGACAGATGAGCTCTGGAAATATTATGGATAGGCTACTCAGTGGTGATGTTGGTTTTGGTAAAACAGAGGTGGCACTCAACACCATCTTTGCCGCTTACAAATCAGGCTACCAGTCTGCCTTTATAGTACCAACAACTCTACTCTCAGCACAGCACTTTCGCTCACTTCATGAACGCTTTTTTGAGCTTGGAATTAAGTACGCGAAACTTGATAGGTTTGTCACTACAAAAGAGAAAAACGCAGTGATAAAAGGTCTCGCTTCAGGTGAGATTGATTGTGTTGTTGGAACTCATGCTCTGTTTGGTTTGGAGTTTAAAAAGCTTGGTGTTGTTATCATTGATGAAGAGCATAAGTTTGGAGTGAAACAAAAAGAGAAGATTAAAGAGTTGTATCATAATGTGCATCTTCTCTCGATGAGTGCAACACCAATCCCTCGTTCACTCAATCAAGCAATGAGTTCTATCAAAACGATGTCTCAGCTTCTAACACCTCCAAGTGAGCGTCAAGGTGTGAGAACCTTTGTTAAAGAGTATGAAGAGAAACTCATTAAAGAGGTGATTTTAAGGGAGTTACGCCGTGGAGGTCAGGTCTTTTATGTACATAACTCTATAGACCATATGCCTATAAAACTTGGTGAACTCAAAGCGCTGCTTCCTGATCTTCGTATGGTAATGCTACACTCGAAAATATCAGCAGTAGAGACTGAAAAAGAGCTTCTAAAATTTGAAGCGGGTGAGTATGATCTGATGATAGCGACTTCAATCATTGAGTCTGGAATTCATATGCCAAGAGTGAACACTATTATAGTTGATGGTGCAGATAGATTTGGTATAGCAGACCTGCATCAACTTCGTGGTCGTGTTGGGCGTGGTAGTTATGAGGGTTTTGCTTATTTTATAGTTCAAAATAAAGAGGTGCTAACAGATGAGGCGAAAAAACGTCTTTTAGCACTGGAGTCAAACTCATTTTTAGGTTCAGGTTCAGTCTTAGCTTATCATGATTTAGAGATTCGTGGTGGTGGTAACTTAGTTGGAGATGCTCAGAGTGGACATATCAAAAATATAGGGTATTCACTCTACCTTAGAATGTTAGAAGATGCCATAAAAGAGCTGAGCAATACAGCAGAGGGTGAGAGAGCGAAGGTAGATATTAAACTTACTATTTCAGCCTTTATCTCAGATGAGGTTGTTCAAGAGGATAGGCTGCGTTTAGATATCTACAGAAGACTCTCTCAATGCGAAGAGGCCGTAGAAGTTTATGAGATTGAAGAGGAGCTTATAGACAGGTTTGGAGAGTTGGACAACCCTACTAAGCAATTTTTTGAATTGATGGTGATTAAGCTACTTGCATTGGATAAAAAGATAAAATCTATCTCTAATTATGGACAAAATATAACTTTTACATACTTAAATGAGTCCAAAGAGAGTATTAAGTCAAAAAGCAGAGATGATGATGACATCATCAAAGAGACTCTTCTTTATCTTAGAAATTCTAAACCAAAG
>JAYEMB010000217.1:0-7715 GCA_034717855.1 Campylobacterota bacterium | reverse complement strand
TCTCATAAGCCGGGGGTCGGGGGTTCAAGTCCCCCCTCTGACACCATTTAAATGTGTAACTTTTTTATATTCCGGATTAGCTCAGCGGTAGAGTAGGTGACTGTTAATCACTTGGTCACTGGTTCGAATCCAGTATCCGGAGCCATTATAACCTTAAACCCCATAAACTCGGACTTACAACACCTTAAATAGTTTCTCGGTGTCAAATTCGGTGCCATTCGGTGCAAAAAACAATATCATCATTTTAAATTTACGCAACAAGTTTTTCAGTTGTTGCTGTGCTATTATTTAAAGAAGGTAAGTTTCCATTTAAAAATGTCCCTCTTTTTTTCTCTTCTTTTTTGACGTAGTGAGTATATTTACTCAATGTCATAGATGAGTCAGTATGTCCTAACATATTTGATAACCAAAGAATATCCTCTCCACCCTCTAACATCATTGTTTAACTAATTGCACAGACTGTTTATATTGTTTTAACTGTACAAACTGTGATGGTTGTGAAGATTCTGACAACTGTATAGATTGTAAAATTTGTAAGTTCTGTTCTGACTGTAACAACTGTATGATGTGTAATGATTGTAATAATTGCGATAACTGTCAAATGAGTAATGATTGCGATGAAGTAACAGATGGAAGCTTTTTAAATCCGCCTAAGCCGATTAAGTTAGGATAATTGAAATATGAACTTAGTTCGTTTTATAAAATATGCTATAATTGGTTAAATTAAAAAGTAAGGAGATTCTAATGGCTGTTAAACATATTAATGAAAATGCAAAAGAAGAAAGTGGTATTTTACTATCTGGCAGTGATGCAACAAAAGTTTTTTCAATGTTTAGTGAAAATAAATCTTCTAAATATATTCAAGAAAAAACAGATAAGTTAAAATCTCTTCTTGATTTTGCTATTAAAAAACCTTTTCCATCTGCTAGTTAAAAATTCTTAATGCCTTCAATAATTAGTCTTAATGATATTGCAAGAAGTAAATTTGATAGACTAAAAAAGAACTTCTCTTGTGAGAGCAGAGAACTTGAACGGCACATTAAACAATATGCTTTTAACCATCAAAAAGAGGGATTATTTCAAACATATTTTTATGTGGATGATAACAACAACTTTTTAGGTTATATTTCTGTTTCTGTTGCCACTATTGAAAGGACTACAATAGAAGATGAACTTGATATATCTTCATCTATTAAGTACTCTATTCCTGCTATTAAAATAACCAGACTATGTGTTTTTGATAATTTTTGCAATAAAGGTATTGGAAGTATTTTAATGACTTTTGCAAATATTTTAGCAGTAGTTCAACAAAAGAAAATAGGTTGTCGTGCTTTGATAGTTGATAGTAAATTTGAAGCAATAAAATTTTATAAAAGATTTGGATTTATCGAGATTGATAAAGAAGAAAATAGTGATACAATGTTTATGGTTTTTGATATAGCAAAACCAAGTGAAGTTAAAGAACTTATAAACGAAATGATTGTATTTTGTGAGATATTTAAACAAGATAATTTAATAGAGATTTTGAGATAAATTTTATTCTCGGTGCCAATTCGGTGCCATTATATACCTATAAAATACCTTTTTAGTATATTTCTTAAAGTGTGAAAACTTCGATATATAGGGTATTTAGGAGTTTATTCAATGGTCTCCAGTATCCGAAGCCATACAACTTCAACTCCCCAAATCAAGAAATCTCAAAGCTTTAAATTTACACAGTAGCTAGTAAGTAACAAAGATATTTTCACAACATCTTCGATACTACTATAAACTAAAACTACCTATTACTTCTATAACGAGGATCTTGATAATCATTTGGGCTCATAGCTTTGTAGACTAACCCTCCGACAACAAAAGCAATTACAATTACTATAAGTGAATTTTTAACAATATTACTCAAATCATTTCCCTTTTAACAGAACAAAGCTGTTTACATTTAAATATAAACGCCATTTTAAAGTAACCCACTTAGATTGCCCTTAATCAGACCTCTTCATTTAAAATAGAAAATCCTAAGTCATACATAGCCTTATCAACCATCTCTATTGCAGCTTGCATTGTTTTTTGAGAAATCTCTGGAAGTTCACCACCCCACATCTCCTCAGCTTGAGCAAACCCAAGTAACATTCCCTCACGTCCAGCACGTATTCTATCTTCATCACCACCAGCACCATTAATCACAAAGTTAGCTATTCTCTCCGATGTCTGCTTAATTCCAAAAAGACCATCCTCACTCACAAGCTCAGCCGCTTCATCTTGTGAAAGTTCTGCTATTGCCTTGCCTTCGTAACCTATTCCGCCCAAAAAGCTTTGAAAATCTTCATAATCTTTTGTAAACTGATCTTGAGGTGTCATAATATTTGACTGCACAGTAGTTGAATTAAACATTATTGCTTTGGCATTCTCAGATATCTGACTTCTCAACTCATTTGCTTCTTCTATAGAAATCTTCTCAGTGAAATTAGTTCTCATCTCTTTAGAGTGTGCCTGTTCAACACGCATTTTCGCATTATCACTAGCATTGATGTTTGGCATATGTGATCTTGCGTTTTCATTAGCATTTATATTCATGGCTAATCCTTTTTCATTACTATTATCTTGCAATAAACATCGGCATTGTCGTATTTTTATTTAAATAATACAACAATATTTGTTTTATTGTTTTTTTAGGGTATACTTCTCTCGATGAAAAGATGAGGCTCGAGTTCATCTTTAGTGTGTAATTTTGTAATTTTGCTCAATTGTTACCTAAAGACTCTCCAATTTTTGACTCCACTTCTAAGATAATTGAAGTGATTTTATATACGAGGTACTACAATGGCAGAATTAATTGATGGTAAAATCAAATGGTTTAACGACGAAAAAGGTTATGGTTTCATAGAGCAAGACAACGGAGGCAAAGATGTATTCGTACATTTCCGTCAAGTTAACAACCCAGATGGTGGACGTGTTTCACTTGCTGATGGTCAACGTGTAACTTTCGAAGTTGGTGAAGGTCAAAAAGGCCCACAAGCTGAGAACGTAACTCCACTTTAGGTTTTACACACACTTACAGGCTTCTTGCCTGTAACTTTTTCTACCTTTCTACACTTTTAAAAACCCTCTTTTTAAATACATTTTTCACAAAAGATTCTTCAAAATAAAAAATGCTACAATATTCCTAATTTTACTGAGATATCAAAGGAACTCCTTATGGAACACAAACTCTACTACCCCAATGAAAAACTTTTTGCAAACGCAAATGTAAAAGGCATGGATGAATACAACAGACTACAAAACTTTGCTAAAAACGACTATGAAGGCTTTTGGGATAGTTTTGCCAAAGAGAAAATCACTTGGAAAAAACCATACTCTAAAGTTTTAGATGAATCAAACATGCCTTTTGCACGTTGGTTTGAAGATGGTGAGCTTAATGTGTCTGAGCAGTGTGTTGACCGCCACCTCAAAGATAGAGGTGATAAAACAGCTATTTTATTTGAGGGTGAGCTTGGTGACATTCAAAAAATCACATACAAAGAGCTCTCAGTTAAAGTAAACAAAACTGCCAACCTTTTAAAAAATCGCTACGACATCAAAAAAGGTGACCGCGTAGTTATCTACATGCCGATGATTCCTGAGGCAGCTTACATGATGTTAGCCTGTGCTCGCATTGGGGCTATCCACTCTATTGTTTTTGGCGGGTTCTCTTCAGATGCTATCCGTGACCGTGTTATAGATGCAGATGCGAAACTTATCATAACTGCAGATGGAGCCTATCGTCGTGGGAAACCTTATCTTTTAAAGCCTATTGTTGATGAAGCGATTGCAAAAGGTGGTTGTAACTGTGCAAGAAAAGTTCTCATAGTTAGAAGAAATAATGAAGAGATAAATCTCGTAGAGGGTCGTGATGAGATTTATAACGACCTTGTAGATCAAGAGTCTGAAGTTTGCCAAGCAGAAGTGATGCAGAGTGAAGACCCTCTCTTTTTACTCTACACTTCAGGGAGTACCGGAAAACCTAAAGGTGTGCAACACAACCAAGCCGGATATATTCTTTGGGCGCAGATGACTATGGAGTGGGTCTTTGACCTTCAAGAGACAGATGTCTACTGGTGTACAGCCGATGTTGGTTGGATTACTGGTCACACTTATATAGTTTATGGTCCACTTGCTGCTGGTGCTACTACAGTTATGTATGAGGGAACTCCTCTACACCCTGATGCAGGTCGCTGGTGGAAAATGATAGAGGAGCTCAAAGTGACTCAGTTTTATACTGCACCTACTGCCATTAGAATGCTTCATAAAGTTGGTAGTGATGAGCCCGACAAATATGACCTGAGTTCGCTGAGAGTTCTTGGAACAGTTGGAGAGCCTATTAACCCTGAAGCATGGGATTGGTATCACGAAAAAATCGGTGGAGGTACTCGCCCTATCGTTGATACATGGTGGCAGACAGAGACTGGTGGGCATATGATATCCCCTCTTCCTGGAGCAACACCTATTCAAGCAGGATGTGCAACACTTCCAGTTCCGGGTATCATGGCTGAAGTTATCGATGAAGAGGGAAACACAACGCCTGTTGGTGAAAAAGGACTTCTCTGTATCACACGCCCTTGGCCTTCGATGATTCGTGGCGTTTGGGGAGACCCTGAGAGATTTAAGAAATCTTACTTTGGTGATTGTAAAAAAGATGGCAAACCAGTTTACTTCTCTGGTGATGGTGCCATGGTTGATGAAAAAGGCTACATAACTATCACAGGTCGCACAGATGATGTTATGAATGTATCTGGTCACCGTATCGGTTCTGCCGAGGTTGAAGCGAGTATAGGAAACGCAGAGATGGTTGCTGAGTCTGCCGTTATCGGTGAGCCTCATCCAGTTAAAGGAGAGTCACTTTGTGCCTTTGTTATTTTAAACCTCAAAGAGCATGCAGGATTTGATGAGATGGCAAAAGAGATAAATGGTGTTATAAAAAGTGAAGTTGGTGCATTTGCAAAATGTGACCGTTTCATCTTTGTACCGGGGCTTCCAAAGACTCGTTCAGGAAAAATTATGCGTCGTATTCTTCGTCTTATCGCAGTTGGAGAGGAGATTACTCAAGATATATCAACACTTGAGGATCCAAGCGTAGTTGAAGCTATTATAAACGCAGCTAAAGAACAGAGTTAACTCTTTTCTTTAGCTATTAAGAGCTTTTAAAAAAACAAAGCTCTTTTTATCAAAGCCATTTTTTTCATAAAATGTGTGTGCTTCTTCTCTTACAAATCCAGACGAGAGAACAATATTTTCACACATTCCCATTTTTGCGTAATCTTTTAAATAATCCAGCATCATCTTTCCATAACCTTTAGCTCTTTGCTCTTTATCAGTAACAAAATCAAAAACATAAAGATGGCGTTTATGGTACAGATTTGTCTGTATCGCTACACCAGCATAAGTTATCAACTCTTCATCTTCCATGATACCAATCATCTTGTAATCCATATGTCTCATATCGTATATTAAATCTTCAAACTCTTTGTATGAGAGAGTATCTCTGAGTTGTGACACAAGATCATATACACTATAAAGTTCTTTTAAATCTAGTTCTCTTATTTGCATGTTGTATTTTATACTATTTTTGTTACAATAGTGAATAATAATAAATATAAGGTTTTGAAATGGCAAAGAAAAACTACTATAATGTAATCATTGTTGGAGGTGGTATCTCAGGTACTGCACTTCTATATACGTTAGCAAAATATACAGATATTAAAGATATCGCACTCTTTGAAAAATATGGAGATGTAGCAACTCTAAACTCATCTGCAAAAGGTAACTCACAAACGCTTCACTGCGGAGATATTGAGACAAACTATACTTTAGAAAAAGCAAAAATAACAAACAGAACTGCAACTATGGTTGAGAATTACGGAAAGCTTTATGGCTACGAGAACAAATATATGTTCCAAATCCCTAAAATGGCACTAGGTGTTGGTGATAAAGAAGTTAAATTTATCAAAGAGAGATATAAAGAGTTTAAAAAAGAGTTTCCATATATGGAACTTTGGGACAAGAAAAAACTTGCAGAAATTGAGCCAGCACTTCTTAAAGGTCGTAAAAAGTCTGAAGATATTACAGCGATGGGAACAACCAAAAGATGGAGTGCAGTTGATTTTGGAGAAATTTCAAAGAGTTTTGTAAGAAACGCAAAGAAAGAGAACTCAAATATAGATATTCACCTAAGTAAAGAAGTTGAAAACATCACTAAAAAAGGTGATAAATTTAAAGTAATGGTAGAAGGAAAAGCTTACTATTCTGACTATGTAGTTGTAAACGCAGGAGCACACTCTCTACTTTTAGCACATAAAATGGGGCATGGAAAAGATTACTCTTGTCTGCCTGTTGGTGGAAGTTTTTACTACTCAAAAATTGATTCACTCAAATCAAAAGTTTATACTATTCAAAATCCTAAACTTCCTTTTGCTGCCATTCATGGTGACCCTGATATTGTTCATGACAATGTAGTGCGTTTTGGTCCAACTGCCATAGTTTTACCAAAACTAGAGCGCTACCACCATGCTCACTTTTTAGACTTTATAGAGACTCTTGCACCTTCTCCAGAGGTTATAGAGGTGTTTTATGACCTGATGCATGACAGTGACATCCGTGAATATGCAATCAAAAACTTCTTATATGAAGTACCAGGTGTGAGACGTAAACTCTTTGCAAAAGAGGTTCAAAAAATAGTCCCTTCAATGACTCAGGACGATATAGAATTTGCTGATGGTGTTGGGGGGCTTCGTCCTCAAGTAATTGATAAAAAAACTAAAAAACTTTTCCTTGGAGAAGCAAAAATAACTACAGGTGAGGGAATTGTATTTAACATGACGCCATCTCCTGGGGCTACAAGCTGTTTAGGCAACGCTCAAGAGGATGCGAAACTTATTTGTGATTTTTTAGGTGCTAAGTTTAAAGCAAAAAAATTCGACAAAGAGTTGGTAATTCCAGTTCCATACTAATGAAAAACTAGAGTACTCCGTCATTCCAAACTTGATTTGGAATCTAGTTTATTAATTATAAAAAAAATATAACATAACAATAAGTAATAAAGTCATAGAATTATTTCATCAAGATTTTTCCCAAGGAATTTCAAATGAAAAACTCTATTACTATGATAGACAACAACACAGGTACAAGTTATGAGTTTGATGTTTTAGACTCAACTCGCGGACCAAACGCAGTAGATATCTCATCATTTTATGCTGAAACGGGTATGTTTACTTACGATAATGGTTTCACTTCTACTGCAAGCTGTAAATCAGATATCACTTTCATAGATGGCGCTAAGGGTGAACTTAGATATCGTGGGATTAAGATAGAAGAACTTGCAACAAATCATAACTATCTTGAGACCTGTTACCTACTACTAAACTCAAAACTTCCAAATGAAAAAGAGCTACTAGAGTTTGACTTAGAACTTCGTCACAGGTCACTACTTCATGAAAACCTTAGACACCTTTTCGCTGCGTTTCCTGCTGGAGCTCACCCGATGGCTACCCTCTCGGCAGCTACAGCAGCACTCTCAACTTTTTACTATGATCATATAGAGATATCAAACGAAGAGGGTTATCAAGAGATGGCAAGACGCATCATTGCAAAAATGCCAACTCTCGCTGCCTTTGCGTTTAGACACTCTATCGGTGCACCCTTTATTCATCCCGATATCGACAGAAGTTATACTGAGAACTTTCTCT
>JAYEMB010000216.1:0-1702 GCA_034717855.1 Campylobacterota bacterium | reverse complement strand
ACTACACTATTTACATAGTGTCTCTAGCGAAACAGTCGCAATGTAAGACGCTGACCATCTGTTTCTTGCTGCCATGTTGGGTTTACAAGCTCTCTATGTCGCCATAAAGACTGGTGGTCTCTTACACGCACCTTTTCACCTTTACTACGTTAAACGCAGAAGTCTGATCTCTGTTGCACTTTCCCTCGTATTGCTACGGCCATTCGTTAAATGGAACACTGTCTTACAGCAGCTCGGACTTTCCTCTTGAGCAAAGTCAAGTCACTATCTGTTATACCTGTGAAATTCTACTCAATTAATCCTTTATATTGCTTTTTTACACTAGTGAACAATTGTTCATTGTTTAATTTAACTATATGAACAGTTGTTCTTTTTATGTAAGTTTAAATTAACAGTTGTTCATATATAATACTCTCAATATTAACAATCGTTCATTTATAGAAAAGGAGTGAAAATGCCCAATATAGGGACATCTACTAAACGCAGTGGAACCAAAGAAAAGATACTAAAAGTGTCAACTACCCTATTCTCAGAGCTTGGATACAAGGGTACAAGTGTTAGAAAAATAGCTTCAGAAGTAGGAATTAGAGAGAGTGCTATTTATAATCACTATAAAAACAAAGAGGAGATATTTTTAGAGGTTGCGAAGGGTATTTTCTCTTCTCCCTTTACTATATCTTCAGATGAAATAAGAGAATTGGCAACTCGAGGAAAGCCTTTTCTGCAAAAATTCACAATGCAGTACAAGATGCTTACCTTTGATAAGAGCAACGAAAGTATGTTTAGACTACTCATGATAGAGTTATTACAAAATAGAGAGCTTAGAGAGCAGTTTATGAGTGAATTTCACGATAAAAATATTAAAGTATTGTCTGAGGGCTTCTTTATAATGATGCAGAACTCTCTGATACGTTCCGGTGATCCTATGATGGTCTCTTATGAGTTTCTATCCACCCTATTCTACATGAGGCTTCAAGTGACGCTTATGAGGTTTGATTCTCTTTCGACAAACTCTCTCTCAACGCAGTTTGAAAAGCATGTTGATTTCTTCTGGGAAAACATAAAGGTATAGTAGTTTGCATAATACTATTTAATATTAATTGGAGTATCAAAAAAAAGCAACCCACTACAGGTTGCTTTTGAGCATAATTTTATTTAAGAAAAATTATGCTCAACTGGTTCTTGGACTACATCCACATGATCACTGAGCGGAGGGTAACCATGGTCTCTTAAGACTGATTTAAGAAGCTCCATCTGTTTTTCACCCTCTACTTCAGCAGTTACGCTATGTGGAGTAGTTAATAAATTAACTCTTACAGACTTGAAGCCAGCAATATCAAGTGCTGTTCTAATTGTAGCAGCGCAGCCACCACAACTAAGATTATGTAGCTCTAAGGTTTCTAACATTACTTAGACATTGCCTTAGTAACTGCTTTACCAATCTCTGCAGGAGAAACAACAACTGTTACACCAGCAGCTTCAAGAGCAGCCATTTTCTCAGCAGCAGTTCCAGCAGAACCAGAAACAATTGCTCCTGCGTGACCCATTGTTTTACCTTTAGGTGCAGTTTGACCCGCAATAAACGCAACAACAGGTTTAGTGATCTGTTCTTTAATCAGTTTAGCCGCTTGAATCTCAAGATCTCCACCAATTTCACCAATCATAACGATACACTCAGTATCCGGATCAGCTTCAAACATTG
>JAYEMB010000215.1:0-25689 GCA_034717855.1 Campylobacterota bacterium | reverse complement strand
AAGGTTTTTTACTTAAAGATATTTCATCTATTTTTTTGGAAACCTTCTTTTTATCGGCTGAATCTAGAAGCTCAAAAAAAGTTCTGCCAATTATCTCATCAGCCCTATATCCCAAAAAGTCATATATGCCATCACTACAATATGTAAAAGTACCCTGGGTATCACTCTCCCAAGACCAGTCACTAATATTTTGGAGAAGTTCTTTGTATTGTAGTTGCAAAAAGAAGCCTTGTTTTTAATAGTTTAATTTGAATATATATCATATATTAAAATATATTAAATTTAAATTATTTTAAGAAAGTTGATAGAGTTTTGTTGCGATGGATGTATGAGGTGATGTAGCACTGAGCCATCGTTTTAAAAACTCAACTCTAGTGTATGTTTTGCATCCGAGTCTCTTTTTGTACTGCATGTGAGGATGTCCAAAGTTCCAAAATCTGAAACTGTTTTTCTGGAGATGTTGTGCAAGCAAAACGAGTTGAAGAGTCCCACTGTTAGTGTGTCTCTTCTCTTTAGAGCTAAAACCACTCAGGCTTGTGTATGTATCTGAGATTATGTAGCCTATCTCTCCTGCAACTAGTTTAGAGGACTCTTTACAAACTAATTCTACAGAGACTATCTTAAAGTTCTCATATTTATCACTGTTGAGATAGAGTTTTGTTAACAGCTCTGCATACTCTTCTTTTAGCCAGTTGTGATCATATTCAGATGGAAATCTTTTTATAACTTCATTAAACCTCTTGTTAAAACTAAGTTCATATCTGTTTCTAGCTAAAAGTTTTTTCACTTTATTGGAGATGTGAAGATTCTCAAAATCTAAAATTGCATAATCATTTTGGAGCTCAGGGAGTAGAACTAAACCAGCTTTAGTATCGTGAGAGGTACTTATAAAACCAGCTTTTGCTAACTCTATGTAGAACTCTTCACTCCACTCATCGCTCCAGTAGTAATCATTTTGCATATTTAAGCAGATATACTCTTGAAAAAACTCTTTATCTTTGAGCTGCGCTGGTGTTATTTTATATATCTGAGGTAGCTTATAAATTGGAATCCCTTATAAAGTTTTAACTACTGCAATTAATCTATAATTATTTTCTTGCTCTAATTTAAAAGAGTACTTTGTGTACAGACAAATTATGCTATTATCACCAAAATTTTTATTATGATAATAAAGGACAATAGATGACAAGTGGAAAAGTAGTAACATTATACATAACTATGCCTGATATGATGCGTGCTGGTCACCGTATGAGGGTTGATGATATGGACTGTGATGAGAATGGTATCATGGGAAGTAGAGACTACGAAAATGGAACGCAACGTAAAATGGTTCTTGTTTCAAAAAAGAGTTATGACATCATAGAAGAGGCTGAGCTTGTTTTTGAGAGAGGTCTTTTGATGGAAGATATCTATGTTGATGTTGACCTTTACCATCTTAAAAAGGGTTCTGTCATAGAGATAGGAGAGATTCTTTTTGAAGTAAATGGTCCTTGTGAAGATTACCGTTACTTATATGCGTTTGCTCCTGAACTTCCTGAACTTATTCAAGGAAAACGCGGTCTTTTTATAACTCCTATTGATTATGGCGGGATTCAAGTGGGTAGTGACGTTAAGGTAATAGAAGAGGCTTAAGGTGAAAATAACAGGTATAGGAATAGATTACAGTAATATTTGCAAAGATTACAACACAGCCTATTTGGATAGGGACAACACGGACCCAGCTACAAACAAGTGTATGAAGCAAGTACTTACATGGGCAAACGGTTTTTTAACTGAACTCGTAGAAGCATTTGGCTATTCACTCCACAACTTAAGCTCTGCAACTTCAGTAGCAGTGGGTGATGTCGCTTCAAAAAGATTTCTTTTTTACTCTCTTGAAAAAGAGATAACACTGCAGAGTTATGTCATAGACAGAGAGTATAGAGAGTATGAGGGCTTGGCTGATTGGGAAGAGAATAACAATGATAGTTTGCTTATTAAAAATGATGAAGATGGTGGTGCTATCTACCTCTTTCTTAATCAAGAGTCAAAAGAGTATCAGTGGATAAAAGATAAGTTAAAAGATTTTTCTTTAGATGAAGTAGAGTTTCAAGCAAAACGCTAAGAGTTGAGAGTTAAAAAATAAAATGTTAAAATATGCAAAAAAGAAGGAAAGAGATGTCACATAAATTAATTCATAATAGAGATGAGTGTAAATACGAGTATCATATAGAAGGGCATGTAGCGTATATAACATACGATGATCAAAATGGAAATATGCACTTAACACACACAATTGTACCAGAAGAACTAGCTGGAAAAGGTCTCGCTAGAACTCTTTTAGAAGATGTACTTCAAGAGATAGAAAAAGCAGATAAAAAAGCTGTGGCTCAGTGCTCATACATAGTTAAGTACCAAGAGAAGAACCCAGATAAAAGCGACCTGTTCGCGTAGAGATACTCCCTTTTGGGAATATCTTAAGTTAGATTAAATTTACGAACAACCACAACTACCAGTACTACAGCCAGTATCACTGCTATCGCTGCCACAAGACCCTGCGTTTGGATTATCACTTACTCTAATCATAAACTCATTATCACCGACTCTTTGAGACTCAAATAGGTGTTTAGAACAGAACTCTTCGTTCATAATTTCAGCCAATATATTTGAGTACTGGTATGCATCTTTTTGAGTTTCAAATGACTTCTCTCTCTCATATTCACTTTTTTTGAAGCATCCACATTCATGTTCTATCTGTACTGTATACATAATTTTTCCTATTATTAATTATTTTTGGGAGTATAGTCATTATAACTGAAACTGAAGTATTTTTTGAAAATGGACAGTATTGGTAAAGGTGTTTTTGAGGTTTAAATTCACTAGAGAAGATTATCTACTCTAGTGAGAAGGAGAGGTCTCTTTTTATTAGTTACTACCGCTATTGCCTGGGGTTACTTGAGAAGCGTCGAAGCCAATTTTTACACCACTTTTTCTTACAAGATCTCTTGCATCTTCAATATCTTCATCATCTTCATCGTCTGCAGGTCTTTCACTGCTGTGGATTACTATCTTTTCGCCATAATCTACAGCTTCAAAAAAGTGTTTCATACAGAACTCTTGATTCATACGGCACTCTAAAACTCTTGCCTTGTTATACATATCTTCTCTTGTCTCAAAAGTCATAACTTTTTCTAAACCACTCTTTTTGAAACAGCTACACTCTTTTTCTATCTCTATTGTATACATAATTTTTCCTTTGCGTATTTATAGCACTTAGAGCTTAAATCTAGGGTTAAATAAAAGGAGTACTAAAACTCTTTTATAACCTTAAAGTCTCCAGACTCATACGAATAAACTTTTCCAGCCTTTTTATCTATGATAATTGGACGTATCCACTCATTTAAAATAAACTCTTTTGCTACAGAGTTCTCTACTGCGTTTCCTACAGTCTCTAGAGGTGCTTCCATGTAAGTAAGAAGTCTTATCGGTTCATGATACGCTTCTCCCTCTAAAAGTACAGACTGCGTTGGCAGACCAATTTTGAGGTCACTATAGTTACCGTTAAATACACCAACCTTTGAGACAACATTATGATACACCTTAGACCCAGCACCATAAACAGCATTATCAACAGTAGCAAAGTAGTGCTCTAGGTTAATCCACTCTCCAACAACAAGTGGACCATTAAAGATTCTTGTGAGTATGTCAGAGCTTTCATTGTCTAAATCAGAGTTATAAGAGTGCATAAAAAGTCTGTTTCCAAAAGGCATATGCTTAATAGACTTTCTTGGACCTGCAAAAACACCCATAACACCAGCTAACCCCCACTCAGGTCTAGTCTCTGACCAGTCCATAGACTTAACCATAATATCATTCTGCGTTTGGGTGTATGGAAGTTGAGCTATTCTTTCATAGCGCGCGATACTTGAAGCTTGTGCAAAGTCTTTTTTTACTTGCTCAAACCTTTTCATCTCCTCTTCATTTAAGATATCAGTGTCATAAAAACTTATCTCATCAGTTGTTGTGACATGCAGTGAAGGTATAAATTTTACATCATCTGGGATGATGAGATCTCTTTTAGCAAGCTCTTCTCTTACATCTTTTGAGTTTGCAATCATACAGAGTGCTCTATTGTTAGGAAGACTGCTCTTTCCGCCACAGGCACCACAATCAAGTGCAGATTCAAATGGATTGTTGTCTGATTGACTTACGTGCCCAGATAAAATTACAAATTCTGCAAAGTTATCTACCTGACCTATCATTGTTAAAAACTTGTATAAGTATTCAACTTTCTCTTCAAGTGTAAACCCAACTTTTGCAAGTTTATCTTTTTGACGCTCATAATCTTCTACTGAAATATCATAATTGCTATTTATTTTTTCTAATAGTTCTGCTGGTATATCTAGTGTTAAATCATTTCCTAAAATGAAATGATCTCTAATTGCCTGAACATCCTCTTGAGAGTAGTTATGTGAAGAGTTGTTTACTAGTGCTTCATTGATAATATGCAGATGAAGTCTGTTAACATACATCTCTATCTCTTCATCTGAGAGCTTGTCGAGTGTATATGTTGTCGCAGGCTTCTTCGCTTTAAAGTTTGCAAAGAACTTTTCAGTCTTTTGTGGTGCAAATGTTTTACCAAAGAGATTGATACCAAATATCCAACCAATAGCCTCAACCATAATGTAAGGCGTAAATGGATTGTTTTTTAGATCACTAATAACTTTTTTAGTAGTTTTGTTAACAAGCTTTTTAGACTTATACTCATTATCTGACTCTTTGGCTATCTCAAAGACTATATTTCCAGGCTTTACAACTGCTGGACATAAGAGCTGCTCATTCGTTTTATCAAACTCAACAAAAGCGATAGGAAAACCTAAGAAGCCTCCAGCACCGAATGTTGTATAGTTACCAGTGCTCTCGATAGCTCTTCTAGTGATTTCAGACCTAACATCTAAACACATAGTGATAGAAGCTGATGGTCTCTGCGTTTCAACTTCATCAAGTTTTATCTCATCAATAAATGAGTGGATATAAGTATCTTCAAGAGACTTCATCCAGATAAATCCCTCTTCCTCTCGGAGCACTTCCATAATTTTTGCAAGTTCAACTAATGGGATGTCACTGTTTAGTATATCATTTGAGAGATGAACCTGTTTTGCATCTAACTGAAGCTCCTCTTGTACATACCTCTCTAAAATATCTTCATAGTTTGTAGACTCTTCCATTGAATCTATATACTTTCCAGGAAGCTGGTGTTTAAACTTAAGCATTTTAAGGATTACATAGGCACCATTCTCTAAAGAGTACTTATGCAGTAGATCAAAGTTGTTGATTTGTCTATGTTTCAAGTATGCTAGCTCATAGTAGAGTCTAACAGCCATATAGTCTATTAGAGATGATGGGTATTTCTGTTGTGAAAAATAATCAGGGTCTTCAGAACGATACTTAATAAACCCAGCCCAACCATGTAACTTAAGCACATGAGTCAAGAGGTATCTCTCTTTGTTCATAACATGCAGTTTTTCTAAGGCCTCTTCTACAAATTTTTCAGAATTATGAGGGTAGTCAAAATCTTCATAGAGCTTAAATGTTTCAAACATACCAAGTTCTCTACTCTCCATAGCTATCGTAGTTTGGTCTTCATCTAAAAAACGAGTAATATACTCTATTACACTCTTCTCAATTACCTCTTTGTCATCACGATGAAAAAGAATGTCATTAATCTCATAAAGTGTCATATGTTTTGTTATCTGTTTGAGCCATCTATCTTTATTGTGGTAAGAGAACTCATCATCTAAGTAAGCCAAAAGATCCTCATCAATCGCGTGCTCTTTATCATCTGCCTGTTTTCTAAAGTGATTCCACAGAGGATTTACTTCAAGCAGACACTTCATAGCTAAATCGTAATGCTCTGCTAGCCCATCAACCTCTAAAACCTCTTTTAGATTCTCTTCTAAAATGGAGTGTGTAATTTTTCCCTCATTATAAAAATTGAGATAATAAGAGGGATCCATATAGACTTTTCCACCATATGTTTTCTTCGCTTTGTTTAGTCCATCTTTAAAACCGAGGTTTTCAAAACCTTTAAGTGGGTTGTGGTGAATAAATGAGCCAATAGGCCAATAGTGTGGAACAGTGTGCTTTATAGCATCTAATTTTTCTATAATACCCATGAAAGTATCTCCTTAACCCCGTAAAAACTTAATAGTATAAGTAGTCCAACAATAACAATGTGGGTAACTTTTTCTTTTTTGTCTAGATCGACATAGTGAATATTTGGATTTTTCTTTCCAAAAATTGATTTTTCTAACACCTTCATAGATATTAAAAAGTTAGCAAAGTAGAGTGTTGTAACCACGATATACCAAAGCGCATCATAATCACCATTAAACGCATATGTTAAAAAGAATAGAGAGTTCGGTAGAGGTGGATAGAGCCCTATACTGATTAAGTAGAGAGTAATATGAATACCTACAAGTGGTGTAGCAAGTGTAATTCCTCTAACATAAAGGTAGTTAGCACTCCCGTAATGCTTTTGATAAAAGTTTGCAATCGAGTAGAGACCAAATAGTGAAACTAGCAGTGAGAGACTATAGTAGGCACCCTGTTCCTCAAAAAGAAGAAAGAAAGGTGCGTTTATATAGATAAAATAGTACGCCAGTTTATAAAAGTTTGTCGTTTTTGTTGCTCTGTAAATAGAGTAGAGTGCACTAGCAAACGCAATTAAAACGATTGGCTGAGAGTGTGTGTTCTCTATGAAAAATGAGAGTCCTATCGCACAAAGTAGTAAAAACGCACTCAATATAAAGATTGATTTGCTTGTAAACTTATCACTTTTTTCTAAAAATATATAGTATGGCAAACCTGAAACAAGTAAAAGAAATAGAATATTAGAAATCATACTTTACCCTTTTTAGAGTTTTTAAACATATCAAAGTAGTACCCTTCCTTAACCAGTAGTCTGTAAAATTGCCATCTTGTTTGACTCGGTTTTCCATCAGAGTCTATAGAAGGTTTTCTATAGATAAATAACCATCCTATAATCATAACAAACGCAATGACAAGAAGTGCACTTAGCATAGTTACATTTAGTGTTGCAGCTTCATAAAATAGTAGTGCATCTTTACCGTATAGGAAGTGCTCTAGTGCTAATCCAAAATACTCATATGAAAATATAATAAGTACAAATGAACTCACAACTCCAAGTATAACTTTTACAGAGTCATTTTTAGAGACTTTGAAAAAAGATAAGAAGAGTTGTGTTCCAGTAAGCCAAGCAAATGCTAAAATAACCATAGCAGCATTAAACTCAAAGAACTCTGGAGCAAGCAGAGCTTTCGCTCCAATAAACGCAAGAAAAGGAACGATAGTAAAGATCGCTATAAGCTTGAGTGTCTTCATACTCTTGTACTTCATCTCTTTTGTCGAGAATGTTTTATTTGAGAGACGCTCTGGAATGTGCGAATCTTTTCTTGCATTTCTGATAACACTTCCTGACTCTAAGAAGAGTGATGCTTTGAAGATTCCGTGAACGATAAGGTGATAAACTGCAAGAGAAAAGGCACCGAGTCCAACTTCCATTATCATATAACCCATCTGACCTACTGTTGAGTAACCGAGTGAACGTTTGATATCTGATACTACAAGCATAAGCACGGATGCAAAAATCGCAGTAAAGAGACCAATAGCAAACGCGATGTTTAATACTGCTGGTGTGAGGATTAGTAGATACGCCATTTTATTAAGGAGTATTCCACCTACATTTACAACACCGGCATGCATAAGAGCTGATACTGGAGTAGGTGCTTCAGATGTATATGGTAACCAGATATGAAAAGGAACAATTGCAGACTTCATCATTGCTGCTATTAGGTAGAGCAGACCAACTACGAAAATCATAGGGTCTGTGATAGGGTTTTCCGCCATTACTAACCACTGTTCACGTAGTGTTGCAAGGTCGAAACTACCAAATGTTTTATATGTTAAGATAACTGCTAACACAAATACAAAATCGGCACTTTTATGAATGTACATCGTCCACCTTGCGTTTTTAACTGCAGTCTTTGAACCAACATTAAATGAAACTAGCAGATAGAGACCAACACTCATCAGTTGCCATGCTAATGCTAGAACTATCAAGTTGTTACTCATAACAAGTAGATAGATTGACGAAAAGATGAAGTTTAAAAGAATAAAAAATCTTTTATATCCTGCTTCATCCCACATATACTTTGTTGCAAATTTACGAATAACTAAACCTAAAATTGCAATATATGGAACCAATATGGCTGAAAGCTCGTTATAGATTAGTAATCCATTAAGTCCTTCAATAGCTTGACCACTACTAATAACATAGTATGAACCGCTCAAAGCAAGAAGAGCTACCATACTTGAAAGCCCAATACTTATTTTTGGCATTATCGCCTTCTCTTTAACAAATCCAAGAAGAATTGCTATAAGAATGGGGATAAACGGTATAAACAATATAATTTTTTCCACTAAAACTCCTATGATGTACTTTTATAGTAAAAATACTTTTCAAAACTTATGCAATTATAGATAGTTTTCTTAAAATATAGTTTATGAAAATCAATGTTATAGTAAGAGTTAAGTTTAATTAGTCAAGATGTTACTATTTGAAAATAAAAGTGAACATTTTAAATGAAAAAATATATATAAAGTATAGATTTATTATTTGAGTTGACTTAGCATTTAATATAAAATATACAATCTTTGAGCAGTGTTTTAGACGATAAAACTCCACATAAGACAGACACTTGTTTCTATTGGTAACATAATATTTCTTGTTTAAATTGATGATAAATTCAGAACTACTTGATGAGGGGATTATTGCTAATTAAAATCTGCTTGAATTTATACTAGCCAAACGCAGTGGATGCAAACAGCGTAAGAAACACTTATTTAGCCTTATATATTGATGTTTTTGAAGATAATTAATATTTGTGAAGCTCATATAATTAATAATATAAATAGAGATAATAATACTTGTCTAATTGATTAAGATTTATTATTTTCAGGACAATAGTCTCTATTTTTATAAAATTATTTATCCGTCAGATTAAAGTAAATTAAAAGACTTTTTAAGTAAACTGCACTTCGAAAACATAAAATGTAGCTAATAAAGAGCATGTTGATACTTGTTCTAAAATATTTTATGTGTAGTTTTTTAATGCTACATCGTTAATTATTAGTTAGTATATATACTATGGCTAATATCTATGTTTAAGTTATTATAGGAGTAAAAATGTATTATGTAGCAAAAGTTAATTCAGACATGTGTGCTGAATATAAATGTAACACGTGTACGCTATATTGTCCAGAAGCTAATACGCTTATGTTCAATAAAGATGGGAATACCTCTTGGGTAGATGAAGATAGATGTAAAGGGTGTGCACTTTGTGTGTACGTATGTACTGACATGCTTGATAGAAATTGTATTACAATGGAAATGGCTGGTCACGAAGAGTAGATCTATAATTTAAAAAAATTATAGTTTAAAAAAACATATAGGAGAACTTAATGGCAAATTTAGGCCCCGCGTATTATTCACCGTATCCTGCGGCTACGTATGAAGGTGTTATTACACCACCAGAAGGAAAAGCACTTTTACTAGAAGAAGTTGTAGATGAAGAAACTGCAATGAGAGAAGTTGCAAAGCAGATGCTTACAAGAGAAAATGCTACTATTTTCCCTGGTCCGCAAGTACTTTACGGATGGAGTGAAGAAGCAAAAGAGAAAGCTAAGTTAATCAAAGAGATGGCTGCTGTTCTTGGTGCTCAAATGATTCCAATGTATGACTACAGACCAAAATATCCAAAGATTGATCCAGAAGTTGAGATTAATCCAAATCACCCGAACTTAACAATTTGGCATAACAATATTGGTGCTGCTATTTTTATCGGTGTACACTGTCACTATGCAAATGTTGCACTAAAAATTATCAGATCTGAAACAGATTGTTATACTGTGGGTATGTGTTCACTATCTGGACACGAAGATGCAATGGCTACTATTAGAGATCAGCATGCTGAAGATGTAGCAAAATTCATCGAGATCGCTAAAGAAGTTAAAAAAGAACTAGGATTATAATATGAGTAAAATAACTGATATGACAAAAACACATAACTGGTCTGGACAGAAGTTAGTAACTGCAGACCATATTCTTTTCGAAGCTCCTAGAACTAAGCACTTTATGACTGGTTCTGAAGTTTTAAAAGAGGCAGTAAAGAGATGTACAGTTGATGCATCTGTATCATACCCAATTACACCACAATCAGAAGCTGCACACCTTATCGGTGAGCTTTGGGCTGAAGGTTATGTAGGTGTATATTTCCGTGGTGAAAATGAGTTTGGTGTAATGTCTGAAGTTGCTGGTTGTTCAATGGCAGGTGCTAGAACAATTACAACTACTTCAGGTCCAGGTACACTACGTGCAATGGAAAACTTTGCAATGTGGTCTGGAACAAGAGCTCCAATGCAACTATGTCTAATGGCTCGTGGTATCAACTCACCACTTACTATTCAACCAGATAACTTAGAGGTTCAATACCTACTAGAAACTGGTATGCAAATTTGGTATGCTGAAAATGTTCAAGAGCTATTTGACATGTCAATTGCTGCGTTTATAGTTGCTGAAAAGCCTGATGTACACGTTCCAATTGTTACAGTTGTTGATGGGTTCTTTGTATCTCACACACGTGAGGCAGTAATGCTTCCAGATGATGATATCGCACTTTTCCCATATGAGCCATATAAAGCTCCATTACCTCCGATTGATTCAGAGATGCCTCCGGGACGTTTCTTAAGAGATCCATTTGTAATGAAGTCTAACTATATCTCTTATGCAACTCACGCTTCTTGGCAGTGGGAAGTAAGATCTGCTGTTGAGCGTTCACGTCCATATGCAGAACACTACTTAAAAGGTCTAGTACATGTTTCAGGTAATGAAGATGCAGAGATTGCATTCATCGCTTGTGGTACTGCAGCTAACCAAGCTAAAGAGGGACAAAGAGAGTTAGAAAAACTTGGAATCAAATCTAAAGTTATTAAACTAAGAACTATTAGACCATTCCCAACTAAAGAGCTTCAAAAAGAATTAGAAGGTGTAAAACATGCGTTTGTACCTGAGTTCAATGTTGTTGGTTGGTTGGCAAATGAAGTAAAACATGAACTTTATGGTAAATGTGATACTAACATCGTTGCTGGTCCTAAAGTTGCTGGTGGTATGAGTATGCCTGCTGAAGCTATCATTCAAGAAGTGATGGAAGTAGTTAACGCTGGAAAAGGAGCATAAGAATGTCATTTGATAAGTATAAAATAAATCCAGAATTTAGAGAGATTATGCCTCAAGAGATCATTGATCTTGAAGAGAATGCAACATGGTCTAAAAATCAGGAAAAACCACGTGGTATTAAAGAGCTTCCAGAGACTAAAGAGATACTAGAAGAGCACTCTTTATGTGCTGGTTGTCCAGAAGCTATGGCACTGAGATATGTGCTTTCTTCTTTACCAAACCCAGAAGATACAATCATTGTTAACTCAACTGGTTGTACATCTTTAATGTTCCCACACATTGCACTTCACACTGTGCACTCACTGTTTGGTAACCAAAACTCTGTTGCTTCAGGTATCAAAAGAGTACTTGAGTGGAGATTTCCAGATACAGTAAAAGATGTTATGGTTCTTGCTGGTGACGGTGCTACTGTTGATATCGGTCTTGACTATACACTTCAGTCATTCTTCAGACAAGAGAAGATTACTACAATCTGTTTTGATAATGAAGTATATGCAAATACAGGTGGACAAGAGTCTGGTTCTACGCCAAAAGGTCATGTATTTAAAATGGCTCCAACTGGTAAAAAGTTTGAAAAAGTACCTATGTGGGAACTTGCAACAACTTCTGGTTGTCACTACTCTATAAACATGACAGCATCTGCACCAAAAGCAGTTGCTAAAGCTGTTAGAGAGGCTATCTTAATTGCTAGAGAAGTTGGACCAACTTTCCTTAACATTTACACTCCTTGTATCCTTGAGATTGGACTAAGTGCAAATGAAGGTCTTGGCGAAATGAAAGATCAAGATAAAGAAAGATTTGCATCTTACAAATATGTTTCTCCAGAAGCAGAAGAGCTACTGAAAAAAGCAAAATCGGAAGGACGTTTATAATGGCAAAAGATTCAATAAAAGTAAGACTTCCGGGTCTTGGTGGACAAGGTGCAGTTACTGCTGCACATATCGCAGCAACTGCAGCGGACACTGATGGTTACTTCGCAGTTTCTAATCCATTCTTTGGTGCTGAAAAGCGTATGGCTCCATCTGAGTCTTATGTAAGACTTGGTACAGTGCCTATTTATGATAGAGGGGAAGTAATTTATCCTGATATCGTTATGATTTTTCACCCACAAGTTATTACTATGGGTAAATCATACACTATGCCTTTTTATGCAGGTATTAAAGAGAACGGTCTTGTTATTATTAACTCTGACATCGATCTTTTAACTGATGTTGATAAGAAGATTTTAGATGATTTAAATGTAAAAGTTCTTACAAAAGACTTTACACAATTTGCTATAGATGAAGCAGGTACTGAACTTGCAACAAACATGGCTATGTTAGGTGCACTATTTGGTGCACTTGGAACTGTTAGTAAGCCTGCTATTGAAGAGGGAATTAAAGATAGATTCCTTAAGAAATATACAGCTTCTGGTGGTACTGCTACTCTTGACTCAGTGATTGAGAAAAAATTCAAGAAAAAGCAAGAGCTTATTCAGAAAAATCTTGATACTGCGTCTGCAGCATTTGATTTAACTGCTGCTTGGGCTAAAGAAGTTGGACTAGAGCAAATTCTAGAGCCTTCTAAGAACAACAACGGTAACGTATAATCTTATAACTGTGCCTTTGGCACAGTTGTTCTATCCCTCTATTTTAAAACACTTCACTCATTAGACTTCTTTGATAAGCCTTAGCATCGATACAAAGGATTATAAAATAAATCTACTGAGTAATCATACTCACACATAAGGCAGACAGATGATACAATCATTTATTATTACAGGATTTTTGGGTGTTGGTAAAACAACTATGCTTACAAACACAGTTAAAGAGCACTTTGGGGATAAAAAAGTTGCAATTATAGTAAATGAGTTTGGTGACATCGGTGTTGATGGTAATATCCTCAGTAATGTATATAGTGAAGTGCTTGAGATATCTGAGGGGTGTATCTGTTGTCAGCTAGCCCAAGAGTTTGAGAGTGGTGTTATTGAGATTATGAACAAGTATAAGCCTGAGATTATATTTGTAGAGACATCCGGTGCATCTGAGCCCTTTCCAATATTTATGTCTCTACAAAACCTTGGCATCTCAGTTGAGGGAGTTATCTGTGTTGTTGATTCAAAAAACTTAGACTCTTACAAAGATAACTCAACTGCAAAGTATCAGATAGGTGGTTCAAACATAATTGTATTAAACAAGACAGATTTAGTAACAGAAGATGAACTGAAAAGTGTTACTGAAGATGTTCTAGAGATTAAAGAAGAGTACAATATAAAGAATACACTGACAGGTAAAATGGTCTTTAATAGCTATGTACTCAACAATGCAGAGCAGGGTCTAGTAAACAAAGAGGTCTTTGAAGGTGTATATAGAGTTGATGAGATTATAGGCATGGCAAAAGAGTATGAGCATCTTGACCATACACAAAGAGATTTGATTACTCAAAAAGTAGCTTATGTAAAAGAGGGCGTTGCGTTTTCTGATCTAGATGAAGTACTCAATAAGCTACCAAAAAGTATCTATAGAGTAAAAGGCGTAGTAAAAACGCAAGATGTACCTAATCCGATTGTAGTAAATTACTCATTTGGTAATGCCTCATTTGATGAATTAGAGAGCTATGATGAAAAGTCGATATTGATTTTTATCGGGGAGTCAATTGAAGATGATATTAATCTACTAAGTGAAAAATTTGATTTTTTAAATGTACCTAAATTTAGACTAAATAAATAACTAAGAATTATCACTCTTATACCTCCTTGTAATTAAACTCTTTCAAGTTGAGTTTAATTATACTGCAATAACCCTCACTGCGTTTAAAGTATAAACTTCGAATAAGTTCATGTTTCAAGATTGAACAAACTATTCTATATTAAGCAATAAAGATAAAATTCATCTCTATTAAAGATATTATTCGATACTATAAATTCATATTTTTCAAAGATTTGAATGTAGTAGATGATACTTTCTGCTTGAAAAATTTATATCTAATATAATATAGACCATTGGATATAGAATTTAAAAATGTATTATGCACTATTGGTGTATTTTAACGAAACTTTTTCATGAATATAAGGAGTCAAACTATGACAAAGATAGTAACAGAAGGCCCGGCTGGGTATATGCCGCAGTCAGCACCTGAAATGGGAGTTGAGCTTTCAAAAGAAGGCGAAGCCTTACTTTACGGAAACAGTGTTTCTGAAGAAGAGGCAATGAGAGATGCAGCTCGTGCATTACTTACTAAGAAAAACCCAACAATTTTCCCTGGGCCTCAAGTTTTATGGGACTGGAAAGCTGATGTAGCTGATAAAGCTGCAGCGATTTTAGAACTTGCGTCTGAAATTCCAAACTGTAAAATTATTCCAATGCCAGATTACAGACCAAAATATCCAAAAATTGATGTTAAGGCTGAAATTAATCCAAATCACCCAAATCTTACAATCTTAGATAATAAAATCGACGCTTGTATTTTTGTTGGTGTGCATTGTCACTACGCAAACCTTTCACTTAGAATGATCCGTGCTGGTACAAGCTGTTATACAATTGCTTTATGTGCTTACATGGGACATGAAGAAGCAATGGCATCAATTAGAGATGTACACGCTTCTAATGTGTTAAAATTCAGAGATATCGTTATCGAAGAAAGAAATAAACTAGGAATTGAGTGGACACCTACTCTACCACCTGAAAATCCATCTTTAGAAAAAGAGGATTTTGGTACATTAGCACCTGCAGATTATGGCGAGTATAGAAGTCTCATCATGACTAAGAAAGGTGAACATGTTACTGAAGTTGAATAAAGGAGATATAGTATGAGTACAAATGATGGAAGACCAACACCGGTTAAAAAACACGTAGATATTAATTACCTGTTAAAGGAAGCTCCAAGAGAGAAGAACTTTATTACAGGTGCTCAAGCTATGGCAGAAGCTGTTAAGAGAGCAAGCGTTGATATGGCAATTGCTTATCCTATTACACCACAATCAGAGGTAATGCACCTTGTTGGTGATATTTATGCACAAGGTCATATTACAGAGTATTACAGAGCTGAAGAAGAGCTTGGTACAATGTCAGCTATCGCTGGTGCTGCAAGAGCAGGTGTACGTCTGTTTACAGCTACATCGGGACCAGGTTTATTACGTGGTTTAGAAGCTATCGTTTCATGGCCAGGACATAGAGTTCCAGCTGTACTTGGTATCTTAACTCGTGTTATTAATGCACCATTATCAATTCAACCTGATAATATTGAAATGGCATACATGATGCACTGTGGTGCTGTAATGTTACACGCTGAAAATCAGCAAGATACATTTGACTACACTTTAGCTGCGTTTGCAATTACAGAAAAAGTTGATGTATATGTACCAGTTGCAGTTGCTACAGAAGGATTCTTCGTAACACACGCTAAGGGTTATGTTGATATGATGGACGAAGAGTTAGCTCTACACCCATTTGACCCAATCGCTGCACCAGTTCCAGCTATGGATAATGAAACGCCACCAGCTAGAATTCAGCGTGATGCTCCTGTTCAAAAATCAAACTTTATGTCTTACCTGATTCACTCAGTATGGCAACAAGAGATTTGGGATTCAAACAGACGTGCAATGAAGTACATCTATGAGTATCTTGGAGGACCAATTGAGGTTCAAAACCCTGAAGCTGATGTATTTGTTGTTGCATCTGGTTGTGCTGCTGCACAGGCTAGAGAAGCATGGAGATATGGTCAAGAAGATGGTTTAAGTGTTGGTTTAATTAAAGTTAAAGCAATCAGACCATTCCCTATTGATGAAATTAGAGAAGCAGCTAAAAATGCTAAGGCACTTATTGTTCCTGAGCACAATATTATTGGTTGGTTAGCTAAAGAAGTTAAATCATCTATTCCTAATGGTGGAATCGTTGTTGAGGGTCCAAGAGTTTACGGTGGTATGACACTACCAGTTGAATTAATCATGAAAGAAATTTACACTGCTCTTGGTTTAGAGTACGAACTAAATTTATAATAAGGGGATAAAATGAGTTTAAAATATATAACTCCAGTAGATAGATTTAAAAAATATTTACCAAAAGATTATGTTGAGTTAGTTGATTACGGTCCATTTGGAAAGACTCAAGAAGAAGCTGGTCCAGGTAACATGGGTCAGTTCAAAGAGTTAATCGAAGAGCACCCAATGTGTTCTGGTTGTTGGATGGCTTATTACATCAGATTGATTTTTGCTTCACTTCCATGTCCTGAAGAGACTGTAACACTTGGTACAGCTGGTTGTGGTCGTCTTGCAATTTCTCAAGCTGCTGTTCCATTCATTTATGGTAACTACGGTGACCAAAATGCAATGGCATCTGGATTAACACGTGCGTTTAGATTACGTTTCCCAGATAAGCAAAAAGATGTTATTACTATCGCTGGTGACGGTGGTACTATGGATATCGGTTTCTCAATGACTATGCACTCATGGATTCGTGGTGAAAAATTCACTACAATCATGCTTGATAATGAAGTTTATGGAAATACTGGTGGTCAAGAGTCAGGTATGTCTCCAAAAGGTGCTGTTCTTAAGATGGCTCCACTTGGTAAAAAAGGCGAAAAAATGCCTGCAACAGATTTAGCAAAAGCTGCTGGTTGTGTTTACATTGTAAGAATGTCTCCAACAAACATCAAAAAAGCTGCTAAAATCATTAGAAGAGCAATCTTCGTTGCTAGAGAAGTTGGACCAACTTTCATCCACGCATATACTTCATGTAATATTGAGTACTCAATCCCTACTGAAGATGTATTCCAAGATGCTAAAGATAAAGAGAAAACTCGTTTTCAATTCTACGAATACATGACTGATGAAGCGCAAGCTGTAATCGAGAGAGTAGAAGAAGAAGAGAAATCAGCAAGAAAAGCTGCAAAAGCTGCAAAAGCGGAGGTAAACTAGTATGGCTGCTACAGAAAGATATAACATACGTATCTCTGGTCTAGGTGGACAGGGTGTTGTTACAACTGCTCACATTCTTGGGGCAACTATGGATAATGCAGGTAAGTTCGCATCTCTAGTACCATTCTTTGGTTCTGAGAAGCGTATGGCACCGGTTGAAGCATATGTACGTGCTTCAAATAAACCAATTTATGAAGTGGGTGAAGTTGTTTACCCAGATATTATTATGATCTACCACTCACAAGTTGTAACTCATGGTAAGTCTTATACAATGCCTTTTTATACTGGTCTTAAGCCGAACTCTTTAATTATCATCAATACTGACTTTGATGTTCTTACTGAAGAAGATGAGAAAGTACTTAATGACTTAAACGCAACTGTTGTTCAGTTTGACGCAACTGCATTAGCAATGAAAATTGCTGGTACTGAGCTTGCAACAAATATGGCAATGATGGGTATGCTTCTTGGTCTTACTAAGCTTGTTACTACTGAAAACATTGAAGCAGCGGTTAGAGAGCGTTTCCTAGGAAACTCTTTTGTTGCTTCTGGTGGTACTGCTGCTCTTGATTCTGCAATCGAGAAAAAGTTTAAGAAAAAAGAACAACTACTAGCTGCAAATATGGAAGTTATTACTAAAACTTTCGAAATGGCAGACACTGTAGATATCTCTGGTAACGAGTTAATCGTTAGACTGAAAGTATAAGGAAGGAAATTAATGTATTATGTAGCAAAAGTAAATTCAGACATGTGTGCTGAGTACAAGTGTAATACTTGTACATTATATTGTCCAGAAGCAAATACGCTAATGTTCAATAAAGATGGTAACACATCTTGGGTTGATGAAGATAGATGTAAAGGGTGTGCACTTTGTGTATACGTTTGTACTGATATGCTTGATCGTAACTGTATTACAATGGAAATGGCTGGTCACGAAGAGTAGTCTCTTTAAGTCATTTGTCACCCTCTCGGGTGACAACCTTTAATGATGTTCTCTAAACATCTCAAAATAAACTAGAGTCACCTCCTATCTTTCATAAAACTTCAAATATCTAAGTAAATTCAGATAAATATATAAGAGAACAATTTTTTAAAAAGTTACTTTTAGACAATAATGCTAAAATTACATCATTAAAACCAAAAGGATTCTAGTGAACGTAACAATTGATAAAATTGATGATATAAACTTCATTATAAGTGGTAATGTAGAGAACAGTGTAATCGAACAGAAGGTTACAAAACTTAAAGAAGAGCTAGCTAAAGAGCCAAAAGATAAGAATGAATCAAACGATGAGAAGATTCAACAAGATGCAGCGGGATTAGCATTTAAAGAGTTTATTGATAATGGAATAAAAGAGGCAAAAATCGATATAGATACTCTTTTAGGTCAACCAGCACTTAAAAAATATGAACAACAAGAAAATAGTGTTTACTTTGAAGTGGAACTATCAACGAGTCCAGAGATTAACACAGATGTTGATTATAAAGATATAGTACCTGCGTTTACTAAACCAGTACCAAATGCTGAAGATGTAGAGAAAAAACTTGCAGAGTTTGCCCAGAAGCAGGCTCCATTTAAAAAGATAGAAAATGAGAGAGCTGTTGTAGATGGTGATGTTACAGTTATAGATTTTGCTGGTTCTATTGATGGAAAACCATTTGAAGGTGGAAGTGCAGAGAAGTTTAACTTAAAAGTAGGCTCTAAATCATTCATACCTGGCTTTGAAGAGCAACTCATTGGTATGGAGTATGGTGAAGAGAGAACTATCACTGTAACTTTTCCAAAAGAGTATCAAGCGGAAGATTTAGCTGGTAAAGAGACTAAGTTTGAAGTTAAACTTCATGAAATTCAAGAGCAAAAAGCTGAAGAGCCAGATGATGCTTTTGCACAGAAGATACTTAGTGACCCTAAAGCAACATTAGCAACTCTTAAAGAGAAACTAGGAGAGCAGATAATATCTGAAGAGGTTTCAAAGGTTTATATGTCTGACTTGAAGCCTAAAATAATAGCAGGTTTACTCTCTAAATTTGACTTTACACTGCCAAATAATATAGTTGAGCAAGAGATTGATGCAAAAGTAAGTGAGAAATCAAGAGCTTTTTGTGAAGATGAGCACAAAGCTTACACTGAAGATAAGGGTAAGTTTATGGAGCTTAGAGAGTCTGTACGTGAAGAGGCTAGAAATGGGATTAAGATTTCACTTATAGTTGAGTCTTTAGCTAAAAAAGAGGGTATCGATGTTCATATGAATGAGGTACATGCAGCTTTAGGTTATCAAGCGATGATGACGGGTCAAGATGCGCAGGAGTTAGTAAAGTATTATGAAGATAATAACCTAATGACTTCAGCAAAATTAGGACTGACAGAAGATAAGCTCTTTGGTGTTATGCTTGGGTTTCACAACGCATAAGTAGGTCTAGCTAATTTATGAAGATAGAAGCTGAGGAGTGGATTCAAAACCTTTGGAGATGGGCGGATAAAAACACTGTATCTGACTTAGAGTGGATAGAGCACGATTCCTATCTAAAAGGTGGTTATTTTAGAGGCCTACCAAGAGATAAAGAGAAGTTAATGAACTTAACTCAGCTTAATCTTCTTGGCTCTCAGTTAGTCAGCTTGCCTATAGAGTTAGGAGAGTTGACACAACTAAAAAAACTATATCTTTTGGGAAATCAAATAGTTGAGTTGCCAAAAGAGATAGAAAATCTAGTAAACCTTGAAGAGGTTTACCTTGCAGGAAACAGACTCAAAGAGTTACCAACTCAAATAGGGGCTCTGAAAAATTTAAAGACTCTTCTTCTTCAAGAGAACCAGCTCACGACTTTACCAAAAGAGCTTGGAGAACTTCAAAAACTAGAAGTTTTAGAGCTTGGAGGAAACCAACTTTTATCTCTGCCAAAAGAGATAGGCAAACTGAAGAATTTAAGTAAGTTAACCCTTTGGAGAAACAAACTTGAGAGGTTTCCAAAGGAGATAAACAGACTTTTAAACTTACAAGAGTTTGACTGCGTTTATAACAGAGTAGAGTTAAGTCAAGAAGATGTACAATGGCTAGAGACTTTGATGGGTAGTGATTGCTCAGTTAATATATAAGAGCTATACTCATAGAATAAATATTTAGGAGAGAGAATGCTTTATGACACAGTAGATAGAGGCAAGGTAGAAAAAATGGTGCGTGAGTTTTACGCAGTAGTTTTAAAAGATGAGCTTTTAAGTCCTTTTTTTACCAAAGCCTTAGGTGATGATTTAAAAAATGGCAAATGGCATGAGCATCTCAATACACTCGCTAACTTTTGGATGATGATGATGGAGGGAGAGAAAAACTATTGGGGTGATCCTTTTCCTCCTCATGCGTTTTTAGGTCCACTCTCCCCTGAAACTTTTGAGCGTTGGCTTGAGCTTTTTCATGCAACTGTAAATGGACTCTTTGTGCCAGAGATTGCTGATAAGTTTTATAAAAAATCTCAGGTTTTAGCTGCACAGTTTCAAGATTATCTGAGTGATGAAGATGAGGATGACGACTAGAGTTCACTGCGTTTAGATTATAAAGTTATAGGGAGCTATAACTTTATAATCTGCGTTTTATTGTGCACCATGCTGACGCGAATCTATCTCTTCGATAAATCGTTGTAGTGCAAAGGTGACAAGGTTTGATAGATCTTGAGGCTCTTTTTCAAGATAGCCATGAGTTAAGGGCATATGCTGAACATGCGGGTCGTTACCATTACATGCGTAAGTGAACTGTACATATGGACCTCCAGCTTCGCCACTTCCATCTGCGTTTGCAGTTACTAAAACTCCAGGAATAAAATAATCAACATCTACATCTGGGTTAATTGAGACTTTATCAACGAGTTCGATAACTTTTTGTAGTTTTTCTTTTTGTGCTTCTAACATGATGTCTTTCCTTAATATGTATTTTTATTGGCTATATCTTAGCTGCGTTTGGTGTGAGTATTTAGAGAATGAGAACCACTCTTTTTAAAATTTATCTTTATGAAGTCCTCCTAATATCTGTTTACTAAATGATAGCTAAATAAGTTAATCTAATAATACATTCTCACAACAGATGAAAATGTTAAGGGATAAAAAAGTTTAGAGGGTGAATTGCTTTAACTTTAAATTAGTAGAAGAGGATATAATTTCGACATTCAAACAGATTAATATAAAAAGTTTTAAAAGAGGACTAAGGAGATAGAATGAGTGAGCAGGGAAAATTATTAGTGCAGATGCAAGAGTTAATAACAGAGATTTTAAAAAGTGGTTCAGCATCGGCTGAACAGGGAAGCAGACTTGATAAACTTGAAGACCAACTACATAAGCAGAGATGTTTTAAGAAGTCTAAAAACGCAGAGTATGAGACTCAAGGTGAAGAGATCGCAGGTCTCTTTTTTAATGACTCATACAAGGAAGCGATAGATAAACTCTATGAGTACAAAATCAGTTCAGAGGATTTTTTCGGATTTGTAGAGTATCACTTTGATGAAGATGAGGAAGATGAACAAGAGATATTAGAAAAGTTTACAGATTCATTCACTGCAGGTGTTCATAAAGACTATGAACTAAAGTGTAAATCTAAATAGTAAAGAGAGAGACCTTTACTATAGTTTATGTTATTTTTAAGTTGAGTTGTTTAATTACAAATTACGATACTTTAACCTAGAATACGAAAAATTATTATGGAGAGAGCAATGGATGAACTAAAAGCCTTTCTTTCATCAGATGAGAATGATGCTTTTGCTGATGATGCTGAGGGAAAAAAGAAAGATGAACTTGCTAGCAAAAAAGTAACTAAGCATAATCCAAAAAATATTGAATTAGCAAAGTTGTACAATGATGCATATGAGTATGAGCAAGAATTAGCCTCATTTGAAGAGGAGTTAGCAGTTGTCGAGGCTCATAAAACTGAAGAGTTAGCCAGTGCGCTAAGCAGAGAGCTTTGTGATGATGAAAGAGATTATGACAAGGAGCTTCAAGGTATTTTAGTTGCAACTTGGGTACATAAGGTGGAGACTCTCAAAACGCATCCTCAAGAGCAGTTAGACCTTATTAAAGATTGTACTCTATCCAATGTAGTAGAAAAACTAAGTTCTGCGTTTCCTGAGTATGAGGGTGACTTTAGTAAAGAGGTTAAAGCGGCTTTTAGTGATAGATTAAAAACACTTGTTGCTATTAAAAAAGAACATATAAAAGAGGAGATAGCAGAGCTTAAAATTGCAGGTCTTAAACCAACTTATGTGAAGAGAATCTACAAACAAGTTAACGGTATAAGTAAGTAAGTTTTCAGTCGATAGAGATAGGGTTTAGCCCATCTCTACAGAATCAATCTCACTTTTAAACTCTTCAATAGAAGCGGTAACATGATTAGATGCTTCCTCCGCTGTGTCTTTGAGAGCTGTTGTTCCTAAATGAATAGTACGAGTATGTTTGTTATAGTCACTTAGAGCATATGTAAGTAAAATATAAGGGTCACCTGAAGTGTCACAATCTTCTAGAGTTGTCTCAACTCCCGGTATACAAAAATCAATCTCGATATCTGGGTCAACCATCGCTTTTTTTACAAGGGCTACAATCTCTGTTAATTTTTCTTTAGTTGCGTTTTCCATAATAATTCTCCTAAGATAGTATCGCTTATCATTTTGATGATAAGTGCGAAGTATGATATAAGCTTGAAAATATATAGCTATTTCATATCCTCATAATTTTATTGTATCGAAAAAAACTCAAAAAAATGATAAGAAGTTTATTTGGATGTAAATTAGTATGAAGAATGGTAAAATTTCTGGATAGATTGAACTCCTTTGGCTTAACTATTTCTAGGATATAATGGCTTATGAAAAAGAGACTGCTACTACTTGAAGATGACATGGCTTTGAATGAGACTGTTGTTGATTATTTTGAAAGTTTGGATTACAGCGTTACTCCTGTGTATGATGGAAATAGTGCTTTAGAAACTATCTATGAAAATAGTTTTGATCTGCTTCTGCTTGATGTAAATGTCCCCGATATTAACGGTTTTGAGATACTCAAGAGTCTCAGAGAGCAAGATGTCACTACTCCTGCAATTTTTATAACCTCACTAAACTCTATGGTAGATGTAGAGAGTGGCTATGATAGTGGTTGTGATGACTATATACGAAAACCATTTGCACTTAAAGAGCTGAAGTTACGAGTGGAGACGATTTTAAAACGCGAGTTTTTTCACAACAGCAGTACCAAAGTAGAGATTGAGCCAAATATCTTTTATGATACTCAGAGCAATCTGTTGAGTATAGATGGTAGTGAAGTGCAGCTTAATAACAAAGACGCGAAACTCTTGAAACTCTTTTTACAAAACAGAGATGTGCTTGTTAGTCATGAGATGATAAACGCAACGCTTTGGGAGTATGGGGAAGATATAAGCGAGAGTGCTTTGCGAACTTATATCAAAAATTTACGAAAATATTTAGGGAAAGAGAAAATTGTCAGTATTAAAAAACTTGGATATCGATTTACCACAAAGTGAAAAGAAGACACTCTATAGATTTCTATCTCTATATCTCTTTTTTACTCTTGTCACTTTAAGCTTAACTGTCACACTCTACTATACTCTGCAAAAAGAGTTGGCAACAAGTGAGAGAACAGTAGTGCTCAATGAGTATGCAAATGATTTTATTCTTGCACTTAAAGATCTGCACAATGATAAAACAGATACTCTTCTTTACCCAGTCGATGAGAAGTTTAAAACCTCTTTATATGGAGATGATTATAAGCTGATATACTCAACGCTTGCGACTCCAGAAAACTTACTCACCGAAGTGACCTACACAAATAACAAGATAGTCAGATACATCACAGAACCTCAGGAGTATTACCTAAAAACGCAGTATATCATTGTAGAGATTTTAGACGATGAGGTGTGGCTGGATGAAGTTATTGAGACAATAATAATATATAGTTCCATATTTTTTATCTTTATGCTGTTTGTTGGATACTATCTGTTAAATCTCTTTATTAAGCCGATGAAAGATGCGCTTCATCTGCTCGATACCTTTATAAAAGATACCACGCATGAGCTCAATACTCCAGTGAGTACCATCATGACAAATATTGAGCTTATAGATAGAGAGAATATAGATGACAAGTTTCTTCTTAAAACTATCAACAGAATCGATATAGGAGCAAAGACAATCTCAAATATATATGATGATTTGAGCTATCTTATCTTAAACAACAAAATAGTCTCAAATAACCAAGAGATAAATCTCAAGCAACTCATAGAGCAGAGAGTAGAGTACTTTACAATCTTGGCAAATATGAAAAAGATACAAATCACAACTGAGTTAAACGCAGAGGCAGTGCTGATAATTGATGAGAAGAAAATCTCTAAAGTAGTTGATAATATCCTCTCAAACGCAATCAAGTACAACAAAATAAATGGCTCTATGCATATAACTCTAGATAAAAATAGATTAAGCATAAAAGATACAGGTAAGGGTATCAAAGAAGAGAACATCGCTCTGATGTTAGATAGATATGCGAGATTTGATAAGGTAGTAGGGGGATTTGGCATAGGTCTCAACATAGTAAAAATGATATGTCTCGAGTACAATTTAGCCATAAATATAGAGTCTGAAGTAGATAATTGGACAAAAATCTCCATAGATTGGTAAATTCCACAATCATTCCACATTAATTTCATATAGTTCTCTTGTAAGCAAAAAAAGGAGAACAAAATGAAAACAATTCAAAAAGTTTTATTAGGCTTAACAGTAATAGGTTCACTAACAGTAGCAGCAGCAGATGGTGCAGCTCTGTATAAAAAATGTTCAGCATGTCATGGTATGACTGGTGAGAAGAAAGCTTTAGGTAAATCAGCAATCATTAAAGGCTGGGACGCTACAAAAACAGTTGCAGCTCTTAAAGGTTACCAAGATGGAACGTACGGTGGTCCAATGAAAGGTCTTATGAAAGGTCAAGTTGCATCTATGAGTGATGCTGAGATAGAAGCTGTAGCAAAATATATAGAATCAACAAAATAGAGTAAGGAAGAGATTATGAAAACATTATTAAAAACAGTATTGGCTAGTGCGGTGTTACTAGCGATGAGTGCAACAGTTGCATCTGCGGATGTTAATAAGGGTAAAAAACTTTATATGAAAAAGCTAAAGAAACATTGTGGCATCAGTGGTGCAGCAATGGCTGGTAAACATACTCAAGATGAGTGGAGTGAAATACAAGGTGGCGGTAAAATGGCTGATGAGATTAAACTAATCTGTCCTAAAGTGAAAGATGGAGCTATTAAGGATAAATATCTAGAGCATTACTATGACTTTTTTAAAGAGTATGGAAGTGATAGTGGTAACGTTCCTTCTTGTTAAGAGAAGAAAGAATGAAAATCACCCCACTTAGGCTTTAGCCACGGGGGTATCGGCATTTAGTGCCAGAAAGGAGAGCAAATGCAAAGAAGACAATTTTTAAACATAACACTAGGAGCACTAGCACTAGCAGTAGTACCTGCAA
>JAYEMB010000214.1:0-7780 GCA_034717855.1 Campylobacterota bacterium | reverse complement strand
ATAGAAGTAACTTTAACTTTAACACTGAAGATTTAGCAACTTCAAAAAAGAGACTTGATAAAATCTACAGACTTAAAAAACGTCTTTTTGGTCTAGCTGAAAACGCAGAGCCAACTGCGTTTCAAGAAGAGCTTTTAAAAGCTCTCAGTGATGACATGAATGTATCTTCTGCATTAGCATTAATAGATGAGATGCTATCAAACGCGAACGAGACTTTAGATACAGCTGGAAAACATAAAGTTTTAAAACGTGAGACTATCTCTAACTTAGCATATATAGAAAACATTTTAGGCTTTGGAGTTAAAAATCCTTTTGAGTATTTTCAGTTTGGAATAAACGCAGAGACGAAAGCTAGTATAAACTCTCTAGTAGAAAAACGCAACGAGGCTAAGAAAGAGAAAAACTTTGAAGCTTCAGACAGACTACGTGATGAAATACTTGCCTTTGGAGTAAGTATTATGGATACTCCAGCAGGTACTTTTTGGGAAAAAGTATAAGTTTTGCATAAACTTTTAATCTCTTTTGCGTTTTTATTTACTCTTGTCTCAGCAAAAGAGATACACCCTACTTTCAAACTCAAATCTATGGGCCTTGTAAATGACTTTGTAGTTGTACAAGAGAAAATCTACATAGCCAACGATGAGGGAACTGTAGATATTTTTGATCTCACTACCCAAAAACTTGTTGAACAGATTGTTCTTGAACCTATTACTTCAAGCAGACGACAACTTCTTCCTCCAAATATTTTAAGTGTGGATTATTTAAATGGGAAAGTTTTGATGGTTACTACAGGAGTTGAAGCATATAAAAATGTTTGGATTTATGAGAACCATCAACTTACAAAAGTAATCTCTGAAGAGAAAAAACTAACTCTAAAAGAGGCACGATTTGCAGATGATGAGAAGATAATTTTAGGTACTTTTGGCTCAGAGATAATGCTGCACGACTCAAGAGAAAACTACAATCTCTACAAAGAGCATGTTTCTCAAAGTACACTGGGTGATATAGAGCTCAGCGAAGATAAGTCAAAAATCATAATCTCTGATGAGAGCGGAGAGATAAAACTGATGGATGCAAAGACATCTCAGATACTCAAAATCTTCTCTTCTCAAAATGTAGATAATGTCTATAAGGTCGCCTATGCAAATGGCGTAATCATCACAGCAGGACAAGACAGACGTGTTGCTGTTTACCAAGATGGTGAAAAAGATTACCATATAAAAAGTGATTTTTTAGTCTATAGTGTAGGGATAACACCAAGTGGTAAAATCGGAGTTTACTCAAGTGGCGAAGAGAGTGACCTTCAGCTTTTCAACACAAAAACGAAAGAGAAACTCGACAGACTCGTCGGACATGAGGGAATCATAAATAATATAAAGTTCATAAACGAAAAAGAGCTCTTCAGCTCTGAGAGAAGTCGCTATGTTTACTACTGGCGTCTGGATTAGTCATTGAAACTTTCTAAAATAATAATACTTTTTATATTGGTGGTAAATATGTTAAACGCAAAAACAATAGCTAAAATACCAGAGGCTTCAGGCATCTGTTTTTTAAAAGAGTCACGTGAGCTTATCGTTGTAAATGACGAGGGTTGGATTTATCGACTCAAAACCAACGGCACGATAGTAGAAAAAAAGTACCTTGGAGATTATGATTTTGAGGGTGTGACTAGCTACAAAAACAGACTACTTTTAGCAGTTGAAGATAAAAACGCAATTTTTGTAGTGAAAAAGAAGAGCTTAAAGATTATAAAAAAAGTTCAAATCAAAAAGCATAAAGATATCAAAAAATCAAAAAAATATGGTATTGAAGCTATAGCAGTTTTAGATGGGGAGATTTTTATCTCTAAACAGAACTCTGATATTTTTACAATAGGTGGCATTCAAAATAAAAAAGCAAAAGTCACTAAAATTTATAAACATGCTTATAAAGATATAGCAGGTTTAACTTCCAAAGATGGCGTTTTACATATGAGTAGTGATAAGAAAAACCTGCTAATAAAATACGACATTAAAAATGACAAAACACTACTCAAAGTAAAACTTCCTAAATCAGCACAAGAGGGAATCTGTTTTGATGACAGAGGCAATATATACATAGCAGATGATAATGGAGCGGTTCTCAAATACAAAACTAAAAAGTTAGGACTGAAATAGTGACGATTAAAGATATACACGAACATATACAAAAGAACACACAAAACGCAACTCATGAGTTTAAAAGACTCTTTCATGGTCGTGGTGGGCTTTATGAGGCTTGGAAGCACCTGAGTATTGACTCTATTGATAAAATCTTGAGTGTTGCTCTATATACAGATGAGGAGAAAGAAGAGGAGCTTTTAGATATGCTAAAAAAGTTCATTTCTAGCTCTAGACATGAAACTATAGTTTTACAAAGAAGATACCTCAAAGGCTCTCCAAGTGAAGTTGTGGTCGGTGAACTTGGTGAGAATCTATTTGTAGTAGAAAACGGTATAAAAATAAAACTCAACCTGCTCTCAAACAGAAACAGCGGCTACTTTCCCGACATGAAAATCGGACGTGAATTTGTAAGAGAAAATGCAAAGGGTAAAAGTGTTTTAAATCTCTTCTCATACACTTGTGCCTTCTCTCTAGCTGCTGCGTTTGGTGGAGCAGAAAAAATATCAAACATAGACATGAGTAAAGGTGCACTCTCAACTGGACGAGCAAACCATCACCTCAATGATTTAGAGATGAGAGGAATCAGTTTTCATCCATATAACATCTTAAAATCATTCTCACGTATAAAGAAAAAAGGTCCTTATAATTTAATCATCATAGACCCTCCAACCTTTCAAAAAGGAAGCTTTGAAGCGACAAAAGATTATGTAAAAATCATCACAAAGCTACCTCAAATCGCTTCAGAAGATTGTCTCCTCTTAGCATGTTTGAACTCACCAGATTTGGACAGTGAGTTTATAATAGAACTCATAAAAGAGAAAGCACCAAGCTTTAAATTTGTCAAACGCTTAGAAAATGTAGATGAATTTGCAAGTGAAGATGAAGATAGAAGCCTTAAAAATTTGGTTTTTCAAAGGGAGAAGTTATGATTATCTATATTCATGGATTTGGAAGTAGTGGCAGAGGTATGAAAGCGAAGATACTCAAAGAGGAGTTCAAAGATGAGCACTTCATCGCCCCTTCGCTCTCATATGTTCCTGAACTTGCCATTGAGACACTTAAAGAGCTTATAACTGCGTTTAGCAAAACTGAAAAAGTCTATCTCATCGGTTCATCTTTAGGTGGTTACTACTCGATATATTTAGCGGATTATTTTAACATACCAGCTGTTCTTATAAACCCATCAACAAAGCCAACTGTAACACTTAAAAAAGTTCTCGGAAATCCAAATAATTTTTACGATGGTGCCTCTTATGAGTGGAATGAAAATCATCTAAAAATGCTTGAGCAGTATGAGGTAAAAACTATCAAACCAGAACTTTATATGCTCCTCACTCAAAAAGGTGATGAGACTTTAGACTACAAAGAAGCACTCAATAAACTCAAGGGATGTAAAACATTTCTAGAGGATGGTGGCTCTCACAGTTTTGAAAACATCCAAAAAGATGTTCAAAATATAAGAGCATTTTTTAGATAGACTAAATGCTACTCACAGTAAGTAGCTAAAAGTCCCTCTCTTAGAGCTTGATACATCTCTTCACCCTTTAACTTTTTAACTATTTCAAGTGCAAAACACAGAGATGTTCCCGGTCCACGTGAGGTCATTACATTTGCATCTTCAACTATCATACTCTTATCACCCTGATAACCCTCTTGGCGTATCTGCTCTTCAACTGATGGATAACATGTAAAGTTCTCTTTTAAAACACCTGCTGCGTTTAGTGCAAATGGTGCTGCACAGATAGCTGCGATATTTTTACCCTTGGCATCCATCTCTTTTAAGATATTTTGCACATTTACATCATCTGCAAGCGCATAGGTACCATCCCAACCACCAGGTAGAACTATCATGTCTATCTCGTCTGCGTTTATACCTTTGAGCTCTAAGTCTGTCTCAACTGTGATACCATTAGCACCTTTTACTAAAGTGTTCGCATCAAGTGAAGCGACAAGAACTTCTATCTCAGCACGTCTTAAAACATCTATAATAGTAACTGCTTCTATCTCTTCAAAACCTTTTGCTACTGGTACTAAAACTCTACTCATAACACTCTCCTATTTAGTTGGAAATTTTTCCATAATTTTTTTCACAGCTGCGTTTACTGCTTTAGTTCGCTCTTGAGGTGTCTCTTTTTCACTCAACTCTTTAACACCAATACCTCTCCAGACAACTTTTTTTGTTTTTGGACTGAGTGCATCTACTACAAGAGTTCCCTCTTTATACTCATAAGTATGGGTAGTGGACATCATCATACCACCATATCTATAACCTCTATATCCACTCATTCCTATGCTCGTCTGCACATCACTCTTCTCTTTAGCACTTGCATGAAAAACAAAGATCAAATCAGCTTCTTCTTTTGAACTTTTTGTATAGTTTTTCAAAGTCAACTCACTATTTAAAGCATTTACAACTCTCTCACCAAAAAGTGTGTTTTGAGAGCTTCCAACACTGTTGTCAACTGCAAAACTCTTCGCACTTTTAAAGTCATAAGACTCATCATAATCAACACTTACATCAAGAGTTGAACACCCGACAAATAGTAAAGCGCTTACAATAAAACTGAAAATCTTCATCATAGTATATCCCCAAATTTGAATTCAATAAATTAATATATCACAAATATATTCTGATTAATCTTAATTTTATACTCATTGCTATAAAATATAAGTATGTTGAATAATATTAATAAATTGTTTAGAGTTAAACAGTTTCTTCTATTTATGTTTTTACTGTTTTCTACACAAAACATTCTTCTTGCCAACACTTCAGATGTAGTTATTGTAGATAGAGATATGACTAAAATAAATCTTTATAAACATATCGAGATACTTGAAGACAAAACCAACAAACTAACTATCCAGGATATCAAAAATAAAAAGTATGATGAGGGTTTCAAATCAACCTCTTTAGTTGGAAACTCATTTGGGTTTAGTAAATCTGCATTTTGGGTCCGATTCTCATTAAAAATAGATGAAGGTATCTTAGATGCTCTTTATCTAGAACTTGAATATCCACTCATGGACTACGCAAGCCTTTATATTCCAAAAGAAAATGGTGAGTTTATCGTAAAGAACTCTGGAGAATTTATTCCATATTCACAAAAAGAGATAAACTACCGTAATCATCTTTTCAGCATACCAAATAGTTCTCAAGGGACACAAACGTACTATATGTATGTTAAAAGTGGAGCTTCTACTCAAATACCCCTTAACCTCTATAAGTCAGGAACCCTAATAGAACAGATTGATAAGGAAAACTTTATTTTAGGCGGATATTATGGAAATATGATTTTAATCATGATAGCAACTCTTCTTGCATTTTATAAGATTCGTGATAAACTTTTTTTAACTTACGGAATATATCTTCTAACTTACATCTTTTTCCAACTATCTATAAACGGCTTCTTTTCTCAATATTTCACACCTTTTCCATTAGAGTACTCAAATAAAGTAATTGCTATTAGTGTTAGTTTTGTAGTACTTGGAGCCATACTTTTTGCAGGCAACTATTTACAGGTATGGAATGGCAAATACCCAAAAACAAAACTTCTCTTTTATATAGTTTCTGCAGCTGCATTTACAGGCTTAATAATTACACTTGTCAGTGACAGTTCACTAGGTTCACAGGTTTCAGCAGTATCTGGAATGATTTTACCTCTTGTTATTTTATTTGGAGCTATATCTTCTGTACGTAGCGGTTATAAACCAGCCAAATATTTTTTAGCAGCGTGGGGTATATTTTTATTTGGTATCTTCATACTAGGACTTCTGTTTTTAGGTTTTCTGCCTTACATATTTGTAACAGCTTACGCTATGCAAATCGGTTCAACTTTAGAACTACTTCTACTCAGCTACGCACTTATCTATCGTATTAACTTGGTATATCAAGAAAAAGAAGAAGCTAAACAAAAAGCGACTGAGTACCTAAACCAAATGAATGAAGGACTAGAGTCTCTCGTTTTAGAGCGAACAAAAGAGCTTAATCATAAAAATGAACTACTGAGTCAACTAGCAATTAGGGACAGTATGACAAACATGCTCAATCATAATGCCTCAATAGAAGCACTTAGTTCTATGAAAAGCACCGCTTTACGCAACGGATACAATTTAGCAGTCATCATGATAGATATTGATTTCTTTAAATCTATAAATGATAAATACGGTCACCCGGCTGGAGATCAAGTTATCATAAAGATAGCAGAAATTATAAATAAAAATATCCGTCCATCTGACACAGCAGGTAGATATGGTGGTGAGGAGTTTATAGTTATACTGCATAACACAAATGAGATAGATGCAAAAGAGTTAGCAGAACGACTAAGAAAAAATATAGAATCAACCAAAATAACTGCAATAGAGAACCAATCCATAAGTGCTAGTTTTGGGATTAGTGTGTTAAATCCTTTAGAACCTGACCTTGATATTATTCTCCAAGCAGATAAAGCACTTTACCAGGCAAAAAGTTCAGGTAGAAATAATATAAAAAACTACAGTGCATAACGTTAACAAAAATTTAGATTAATTTTAGTATAATCCTTATAATTTTTCAAAAGGCAAACTACTAGATATGATTAACTATGAATCGATAAAACCTTTACTCTTTAAACTCCAACCAGAGACTGCTCACCATGTTGCAGAGTCTGTACTGAGACTTCCAAATATCTGCCAAATCCCATTCAACTTTTTTTTAGAGTCTCATTTTATTACAGATGATGTTTTAAGACAGGAGCTTTTTGGACGTGAGTTTTTAAACCCTGTTGGACTTGGTGCTGGATTTGACAAAAACGCAACTATGATTAGAGGTATGCAGATTTTAGGTTTTGGATACACTGAAATAGGTACTGTCACACCTAAGCCACAAGCTGGAAACCCTAAGCCTCGTATGTTTCGTCACATCGAAGAAGAGACTATTCAAAACGCAATGGGCTTTAACAACGATGGCGCTTATAAAGTCATCAAAAGACTTAAAGAGAGGTTTCCTTTTACAACTCCTATCGGTGTAAATATCGGTAAAAATAAAGTTACGCCTGAGAGTGAAGCAATTAATGACTACACTCACCTAATCAAATCTTTTGATGGTTTAGGTGATTATTTTGTTATCAACATCTCTTCACCAAATACTCCAGGTTTAAGAGACCTTCAAAATGAAGAGTTTATCACTAAGCTTTTCACAGAAGCTAAGAAGCTCACAGATATGCCGATTCTTCTCAAAATTGCACCAGACATGACTCCTGAAGATGCTATCGCTCTTACTACGATGGCAGTTGAAAAAGGAGCCGATGGCATAATAGCCACTAATACGACGATAGACTACTCGCTTGTTAAAAACCCTAAAGATATCGGTGGGCTTAGCGGAGCAGTTCTGAAAGAGAAAAGTTTTAAACTTTTTGAAGCGATAGCTAAAGAGCTTTATGGAAAGACAACACTTATCTCTGTTGGTGGAATTGACTCAGCAGAGGAGGCATACAGACGTATAAAAGCTGGTGCTTCGCTTGTTCAGATTCTCAGTGGGATAGTATTTCATGGTCCAGATATGATTATGAACATAAACAAAAAACTTATAGAACTTATAAAAGCTGATGGCTACTCAAATATCACAGAAGCTATAGGCGCGGATAGAAAATAATCATGAAAAT
>JAYEMB010000213.1:0-7863 GCA_034717855.1 Campylobacterota bacterium | reverse complement strand
TTTTTTACACTCTTCATTCGCACAACTTTCCCAAGTTAAAGTATTGTTCTCAAACGAGACAAACTTGATATTATTTGTGAAGCATTCTCCAAGTTCATGGTTTCTATCTTTTATCTTAGCAATGAGTTTATCGAATGTTTTTAGGTGTGGATTTTCTGTTGGGATGTTTTGATTGGATTCTAAATCAAGTTTAGAATGACGGACTTGTGGTTCCGAATCACTTGTTTTTGGAACTTCTGTCATTCCGTGCTCCGACACGGAATCTAGCTCCTCTTTAGTTGCTACCATTTCAGGAGTTGCTGTTTGTATCTTGATAGTTGCGGGTTTAGTTACAATCTCAGGACGCTCTATATCTTTTTGTAGTGACTCTATCATCTGGTCAACTTCCCGAATACGAAGTGCTTCAATCATCTTAAAAAATATCATAGAGAGTACAAATGAGCCATCTGCGTTTATACTAAAGAGATATTTTGAGTCACTGAGGATTCTGAAAAATCTATCGAGTACGAGTGTAGAGAAGAGGGCATCTTGATTGTACATTCTCTCTTTGAGGTAGGCAATGAGTTCATCCACAACCATCTCACTCTCATAATCTTCAAGAAACTTAGTATATTCAACTAGTTTTGCATAGTCCTTCTCAAACACAGCGTTAAAGAGTTCGGTGATAAACTTAGGGTCAACAAGTCCAAGCATATCTGTTACTGTACGAACATCAACATGATTTTTAGAGTATATAATCGCTTGGTCGAGTAGAGTAAGCGTATCACGCAGACTTCCACTTCCACTACGAGCGAGTATCTCAAGAGCATCACTCTCATACTCTATGCCTTCAAGGTGGAGTATGTGCGCTAAATGCTCCACTATTTTGTTTGTTGCGATACTTTTAAATCTAAAGTGCTGTGTTCTACTCAAAATTGTAGCTGGAAGTTTGAGAGGATCAGTTGTCGCTAAGATAAACTTCACATATTCAGGTGGCTCTTCTAGCGTTTTTAAGAGGGCATTAAAAGCCTCTTTTGTAAGCATATGAACTTCATCGATGATAAAGATTTTATACCTTGCGATTGCAGGTTTGTATTTTGTCTGTTCAACTAAATCACGAATATCATCAATCTTACGGCTACTTGCACCATCCATCTCGATGATGTCCATGTGGCGACCCTCTATAGCCATTACACAGTTAGAGCATTTTCCACAAGGTTCGTGGCTCATTCCCTGTTCACATATAAGAGCTTTTGCAAAGATACGAGCTGTTGATGTTTTACCACTACCACGAAGTCCGGAAAATAGGTAAGCGTGAGAGAGTCTGTTAGAATCAAGTGCAAGTGATAGAGTTTGAGCTATAGTATCTTGACCTATGAGCTCATCAAAGTTGGAAGGGCGATATTTTCTTGCTAAAACTTCAGATGATTCTTTCAAGTAACTGCTCCATAATTAATAAAAATCATTTTATCATTTATAGAGTTAAAAGATTATTATAATCTCTTTACAGCCTCTTTAAACTCATTGCCTCTTTGGGCATAAGAGCTAAACTCATCAAGACTTGCGGCTGCTGGAGAGAGTAGAGAAATTTCATCTTTTTTGAGATGTTTGTCAATCTTCATCACTGCGTTTGCTAGGTTTTTACAAACTATAAAGTCAATTTTGTAGGCTTGGGCTAGTGATGAAAGTTTCTCTTTATTTGAACCGATTGTATATATCGTTAAGTCTTTATCTTTTAAAAACTCAAAGAGTTCAGAGAGCTCAACTCCCTTGTCGTCCCCACCTAAAATGAGGTGAATATAGGAGTCACCATAGCGTTTTACAGCGGCTATCGTAGCATCGAGGTTTGTCGCTTTTGTGTCATTTACCCAGAGACGATTTTGAGAGTCTTTTAACTCCTCTTGTCTGTGGGGGTCAAGTTCAAAGGAGTTTATTTTTTCATACTCAACTCTCTCAAACATAGTTTTATCAACTGCCATCGCTAAAATGGCATCAGCAAGAAAGGCACCCTTGAACTTAACTTTCTCTAGATCAATTCCAAACTGAGAAGCAAGGTCTTTCTCATCGGTATAGCTTATGATTTTTGCATTAGTTTTGACATCTTTATACTCAGCAGGAATAATAGCGATATCTCCATCTTGCATCATCTTAATAGGTTTGAGTTTCGCATCGATATACTCTTGCATTCCACCATGCCAACTGAGATGGTCAGGACTTAATGGCAGAAGGGCATAGATATTTGGGTGGTCTTTGTTTGTGTAGTGCATAGTAAAAGAGCTGCTCTCTAAAATCCATATGCTGGCATCTTGGCTAAGTTTCGCTAAGGGTGTTCCGATATTTCCACCCTCAACACTCCCTTTATCTTTTAGGAGGTGCTGTATCATCTGTGTAGTAGTAGTCTTTCCGTTTGTTCCACTAATCCAGATTTTAAGTGGTCTTGTTTTTGTGAAAAAATCATACTCACTTATAAGGTTTTTTGCTTTGAGTATTAGTGGATTTGATGGTGGTATTCCAGGTGAAGTTATCTCTAGGTCTGACTTATCAGCATCAAACTCTGTTGATGGTCGAACCATAAAATCATTCTCATCACGATAAGCTTGGGAACAGTTGTCATCATAAAAGGTTGCGTTTGGGATGAGTTGTGCTAAAGCCTTTGTCGTTGCTCCGTAGCCAAATAGTGATACTCTTTTCAATGAAAGCTCCTTAAGATAACCATTTTTTTGCTATCTCTTTGAGTCCATCAGGATTCTCTGAAGAGAAGAATTTTAGCTCTGGATTTTCGTACTTCTGGCTGAATGTAAACTCATCTTCTAAATACTCAACGATAGCATCACCAGAGTGGATGAGGATAGTTTTTTCTCCAAAATACTTACTTAGTGCAGTTGAGATAAGTGGAAAGTGAGTACATCCGAGAATAACTGCATCAGGGTGTTTGAGCTTTGAAAAATAGTGTTCAAAAGTTGCATCTAAAATCTTACCGTTGTAAATCTCCTCTTCAACCAAGGGAACAAAGAGCCCAGTTGCTTTAAGTTGAAGATTTGTATAACCGATGTCACTCAGTTTTGTCTCATAAGCCTTTGATTTTATAGTTGCGTTTGTTCCTAAAACAAGGATGTTTGCATCTGCATTTTGAAGTGCGTTTGAAGTCGCTTTTACACCTGCATTTACAACACCGTATATTGGGCAGTTAGAGACTTCTCTCATCTCATCAAGTGCGTAGGCACTTACTGTATTACAAGCGACTATTATGAGATCAAGTTCAAAGTTTTTGAAAAATTCTACAGCCTCTAAACCGTAGCGAATGATAGTGTTTTTGTCTTTTATACCATAAGGAACACGAGCTGTGTCTCCGTAGTAGATAATCTCTTCAAAGAGTTGGTGTTCAAGTAGAGATTTTACAACAGTTAAGCCACCAATCCCCGAATCAAAAACACCAACTTTCATCCTTACTTGTCCGTATTCATACTTTCTAAAAACTCTGCGTTTGTAGGTTTTTTACCCATAGTTGTGTAAACAAATTTGAGTGCTTCAACTTCATTGTCTTGTTTGTGAATCATCTGACGAAGGATGAACACTTTTTGTAGAGAGTCTTTACCAATAAGAAGGTCATCTTTACGAGTTCCAGATTTAAGGATGTCGATAGCAGGATAGATACGTCTGTCTGCGATTTTTCTATCAAGAACAACTTCCATATTACCAGTACCTTTGAACTCTTCAAAGATAACTTCATCCATACGGCTTCCAGTGTCAACAAGTGCAGTAGCGATAATAGTTAAACTTCCACCACCTTCGATATTTCTCGCAGCTCCAAAGAAGCGTTTTGGTTTGTGAAGAGCATTTGCATCAACACCACCTGAGAGTACTTTACCGCTTGAAGGTGTTACTGTGTTGTAAGCACGAGCAAGACGAGTGATAGAGTCAAGTAAAATAACTACATCACGACCCATCTCAACACGACGTTTCGCTTTTTCTATAACCATCTCAGCTACTTTAACATGGTTTTTTGCAGGCATATCAAAAGTTGAGCTGTAAACCTCACCTTTTACACTTCTTTCCATATCTGTAACCTCTTCAGGTCTCTCATCTACAAGTAAAACCATCAGATCAATCTCAGCATGATTAGCTGTGATACCGTGAGCAATCTCTTTTAAAAGTTCTGTTTTACCTGAACGTGGTGGTGCAACGATGAGACCACGTTGTCCTTTACCAATAGGAGAAAAGAGGTCAAGCATACGACCTGTTAAACCTTTTTCACGATACTCTAGCTTGATTTGTTCTTCAGGATAAAGTGGAACAAGGTTTTCAAATAGTGGACGTTTTTTGCTCTCTTCTGGTGGCAGACCATTAACAGCTTCTACTTTTATAAGAGCGTAGTATCTCTCTTGATCTTTTGGAGGACGAACTTGACCCGTTACAACATCACCGTTTCTTAGTGCAAATCTTTTTATCTGAGTGTTTGAAACGTAGGCATCATTAATAGACTCGTTAAAACTCTTGTCAATTGAACGGATAAATCCATAACCGTCTTGCATAATTTCAAGGATTCCACTAAAGAGGATAAATCCACCCTGTTCAGTTTGAGCTTTTAAAATTTCAAAAATAACATCTTGGCGTTTTAACTCTTGTGGATGTTCAACTTTTAACTCAGTAGCTATATTGATTAAATCTTCAATACTTTTAGTACGAAGCTCTTCTACACTTGCACCTTTAACTGGTGTGTGTGTTCTTTTTGAGTTGTTGCGGTTGTTGTTTTTGGAGTTTGAATTGTTGTTCTTGCGGGGTTGTTGTGAATTGTTTTCACTCATATAATGACTGCCTTAACTTCTTTTGGATTTTTGTTGTAGGGGAAAGTTTGTAAAGATACCTTGCATATCTTTTTTGTTGATGCAATTTTACACTATATTAGAGCTTAAAGTCAAGTTTAATCGTTTTTTAAACCTGAAACACCATCAACGAGGGCGGATATATCTACTTTTGCTGCTGCTAATGCTTTTTGTGTTCTCTCTGCAAGTTTTCTCACTTCATCGGCAACTACTGCAAAACCACGACCATGCTCTCCGGCGCGCGCCGCTTCTATTGCTGCGTTTAGTGCTAAAAGATTTGTCTGGTCTGCGATGTCAGAGATAGTATCTAAAACGCCATAAATACTCTGACTCTGCCCTTGAAGTGTACCTACTTGGCTCTCAAACTCGCTCTTTTTCTCATCTGCGTTTTCTTGTAGAGACTCCAACTCAGCTATCTGTACTAAGAGCTTCTCTTTTGCTGCGTTTATCTCACTCACGAGAGTGTTTAAATCTGCAATCTCATCTTCATGGGAATCTTGCATCTGTGAAGCACTCTCTTTTAGCTCCGCGTTTTTTGTCAGAAGAGAGCTGTTTTCATATTTTAGTTCTGAGGTTTTATCCGCTTTTTCTACTCTTTGTGCATCTTCACGAAGTTGGGAGATTTCATTAAAAAGCAGATTGTTCTCATCTTTTAACTCACGAAGAGGAGCTGGATCTACTTCGCTCTCTTCATTTTTAAAACTTTTAAAGATGAAAAAGCCAGCTATAGCACCGATAATAAGTGACAGCAGAGCTACTATTGTAGTAAGCATATAGGAGTTGTTTTTAGTAGTTTTCTCTCTATAGACGATTTTGTCCTGATAGACAATCTTATCTTTATAAACTATATTTTCTCTATCTTTGTAAACAATCACTTGGGTGGGTTTGTTTGGAAGTTGACTTATGAGCTCTTTTGCTTCTGTGCTCATTTTCACATAGAGCTCTCTTAGTTTCTCTATCTGATCAGTTTTAAGTTTGTCATTATTTTCATGAAGTTGTGAGAAGACTTTTAGAGTCTCCTCTTTTAAAGAGTCGAGGGATGAAGCCTTTGTTGCATCAAGTGAGAGGGAAGTTGTAATTTTTTCATGAGTAGCTAGGACTAGGTAGTAGAGAGCTACTTTCTCTTCGGCACTCAAATCAAGAGAGATTTTGTCAATCTCTGCGTTTAGTTGTTTATAGTTCTGCTCAACAGTTGAGGCAAAAACGCAGAGGCTAAATAGAGTTATAAATAGGAATATTTTCATGCTTTAGTAAAGCATCTTCTATTCCTAAGCGTATATCTCTTTGTTGAAGTTGTCAAACTCTTTTAGAGTTCTCTCGAGTAGTTTTTGAGACTCTTTAAACATTTTATCTATCAAATCTTGTCTGTTTGATGTTTCGGGCATCTCTAGTTTTTTCATCGATTTGTCAAACATTTCGACGATATTTGATTTGACATGATTTTTTGCGTTTTCATTTCTCTCTTTTGCTGGTTCAAAGATTCCAGCTATATCGTGAGCGAGTTTAGAGACAGGAGATTTTGGAGTTGCATCTTCTAACTCTTTTAAAAAGTCATCAATAAAAGGCTGAGCTATCTTCATAAAAGCATCTATCTCTTTTTGATCTTGTGCATCAATACCGTTAGAATCAACAGAAAACTGAAAGGACTGCATCGATGAAAAGCTCATCTGCGTTTTTGAACCACTTGCGTTTTGTTGATGACTCATCGAAGCTGATTGATGGTTTGCAAAATCCATGTTAATGAGATCACCACTAGATGTTCGCATAGAGATATTTAAGTCATGCGCTCTGTATGTGTCAAGTGAGTAAGATGTGTTCATGATAAGTTCCTTATCTCTTTATATCGGTTATAAAAGTAAATTATAAAATGTCATACGATTGACATTTGAGTTTTGTAACATTCTAAATAAGGAAACTTCTATGAATAATGAAACTATTAGTGAAATTGGCAATAAAATTCACAAACTTAGAAATATAACAGTGCTTAATAATCATAGTGACAACTCGAACTTAGGTCTATTGATACAGAGCCTCGTTTCATTACAAAAGATGATTAGTGGCAGTGATAATACAGGCATGAGTGCTAAGTATTTAGCTCTATTAGAAAAGGAAGTGGACTACTTCTTATTTAAATATAATGACGAAGCTAAAGAGCTAAGCAAAAGTGGAGAACTCTCCCTTTAAAGTTGAAAATAGCAATTCAGTTAGATTTAGTTCCAAAAAAGTTAAAATGTAGCTACTGAATTTAAAGGTTACATATTAAACGAATCAATATTAAAGACTCATCTTTTATTTCACTTATCATTCTTATATTTATGCTTATTAGCCTTGTCGGCTATAGAGTTATTCACACTACAATCACGCAAAACCATGAACAAGAAGTCGGTATACTTGTACTGGACATACAAAATAAGACCGATAAGTTAATATCCAAACTCCTTTATCAATATACCCTTCAAAAAGATCTACTCCTTAAAAAACACAAAGAGGTCTCTTCTTATCTTGAACAAAACTCATATGATGTAAACCTAGAAGAGATTAAGAGGCAAATAAACAGGGGAGATAAAGACTCCCCTTATGATATCTACATCACAGATAAAGAGTTAACTATCAAAAATACAACATATGCAGCTGACTTAGGATTTAATTTGAGTTTTGCAAAAGAAGTTTTTGATAAACACTATGATAGTGCAACTATTGGTTGCAGTAGCCCAATACTTGAAAAAGGCTTAGAGAGTTTTTTAAGTTATAGTGACTCATACTACACGAAAGATGGTGATAGTAAAGCTGGGCTACTCCAAGTTAGTTACAGGTATTTAGATAGTATGGATATTTTTCAGAATTTAAGAGAACGCATAGCGTTTTATAGTAATAGTAAAGATTTAAAAGCTTATGTGTTTGTTGAGTATGGATATAAAAATGATTTACCATTAAAAGACATCTTAATATACAAGCCTAATCTTAAAGGGGTGGAGTTTGCCATCAGAGAGGATATTGAACTCCTGAAAAAACTAAAAGAGAACAGAGAAATAACTAAATACTTTAAAGAAAATGGAACGAA
>JAYEMB010000212.1:0-1748 GCA_034717855.1 Campylobacterota bacterium | reverse complement strand
CTAAAAAAAACAATACTGCAAAAAGCCTTTAATGGAGAGCTTGTCTCATAAAACGAAAACTTTCAAAAAGTGGTCTTATTGTGGTACAATATGAAATAAAGAAAAAGGATTTGTTATGTCTTTAAATGCAACAGTAAAAGCTAGAGTGGATGAAAATGTGAAGTTGGAAGTAGCACAGATTTTACACGATATAGGTCTTAATACCTCTCAAGCAATAAATATATTTTTTAAAAAAGTTATCGCGGAGAAAGGAATCCCATTTGAGTTAAAGGTTCCAAACGAAGCAACTACTCAAGCTATGGAAGAAGCCAAAAATATGGATGGAGAAATTACTTCTTTTGAAGATTTGAAAAATGAAAAGTTGAATGCTTAATATCTTCAGAACAAAAACATTTATAAAAGACTATAGAGGTTTAAAGCTCTCTGATAAACATTATACAAAGTATATTAACTATCTTTCTATACTCATTAATGAAAACTCTTTACCTACAGAAGCCTTAGACCATGATCTAAAAGGAAATATGAAGGATTTTAGAGAGTTTCATATTAGCGGAGATATTTTAGTTGTGTATACTATTGAGGAAAACTTTCTAAAACTAGTTAGAATTGGAAGTCATACACAAGTATTTAGTTAAAAAAGAGTAGGAAAAAAATGTAATGAACGAGTCAGAAACAAGAGCCGAACTGATAGACCCAGCTCTAGCAAAAGCTGGATGGGGCGTTGTACAAGGTTCTCGTGTGCGACGAGAGTTTCCCATCTCTAAAGGTCGGCTTCTTGGTTCTGGAGGTAAACGCGCTAGTGCTTTGAATGCTGATTATGTTCTTGTGTATAAAAACAGAAATTTAGCAGTTATAGAAGCTAAAAAAAGAGACCTCTACTACACAGAGGGTGTAGCACAAGCTAAAGACTACGCCCAGCGACTAAACATCCGCTACACATACTCAACAAACGGAAGAAGAATCTACTCTATAGATATGGATGAAGCTAGCGAGAGCGATATAGCTGCGTTTCCTACACCTGATGAACTCTGGGAGATGACATATCCTAAAGAGGATACTCTTTTAGATAGACTCTTCGCTATCCCTTTTGAAGACAAAGGCGGAACTTGGCAACCGAGATACTACCAAGAAAACGCAATCACTAAAACGCTTGAAGCTATCGCAGATTCTAAGAAGAGAATTCTCTTAACACTTGCCACAGGAACAGGAAAAACTGCTATTGCGTTTCAAATAGCTTGGAAACTCTTTCATGCAAAGTGGAATCTTAAAAATGATTTCTCACGAAGTCCACGCATACTTTTTTTAGCAGATAGAAATATACTTGCAAACCAAGCATTTAACTCATTTGGTGCGTTTGAAGAGGATGCACTTGTACGAATAGACCCTGCTGAGATAAGAAAAAAAGGAAGAGTCCCAAAAAATGGAAATATCTTCTTTACTATCTTTCAAACCTTTATGAGTGGAGCGGGTGAGACTCCATACTTTGGAGAGTATCCTAAAGACTTTTTTGATTTTATCATCATAGATGAGTGTCATAGAGGTGGGGCAAATGATGAGAGTGCTTGGAGGTCAATACTGGAGTATTTTTCTCCTGCTGTACAGCTTGGACTTACTGCCACACCAAAAAGAGATGTAAACGCAGACACCTACAACTACTTTGGTGAACCTATATATGAGTACGCTCTAAAAGAGGGCATCAACGACGGGTTTTTAACACCTTTTCAAGTCAAAGAGATAGCTACTACGGG
>JAYEMB010000211.1:0-1756 GCA_034717855.1 Campylobacterota bacterium | reverse complement strand
TCTTTACAGAGAAAAAGTTTGATTCCCTATGTCTCAAGCTACTAAACGCAGCAGACACGCAAAAACGACTACACATCATACGACTAAGCATAAACTGCTCAAGCTTCACAAGAGACTCCAAAAAAGAGCTCTCTCTTATAGGTTTTAGTGATGAGATAAAAATGAAACAGCTAACAGACTCAGCAAAAGAGTTGCGTGAGAGGTATGGGATAGATACGCTGAAGTTTGCTAGTGAGTTATGAAGCTATTTACTTCTCTTCTTCCTTAGTTTTAGTATGGCTTACAAACTCCAAGAAAAAAGCTAAAAAGACAGAAAACATTAAACCAGTTATAAATGCTACAACAACTATAAGTGTTTTTTTAGGTTTTACCGCTTCATTATGAACAATAATCTCACCCACAACTTTACTCATTCTAATCTTTGTATCATCACCTTCGTAAAATTTAGCCTTTTCCTTATGACGATTTAGTATATATTCTACAGCTGATGTCAGTTTCACTCTAATAGTTTCTTTATCTTCGCTCATATAAGACAACTCAAGTATATTTGTTGTTCCTTTTGGGATTTTCACACTCACTCTAGTAGATTGGGAAACTGTATTTTTTAAATTATGTATCTTGTCTAAATAAAATCTCACTATTGGCTTATCATTTTTGTTCTTAGTAGCATTATTTAGTACTTCTCCAACTTCTACCATTACACTACCACTATATATGGGTTTAGTGAGTAGTACATAAGCTATTGCAGCGGTAGTCATAACCAAAGTAATAGCAATAATCATTCTTTGACGTTCTATTAAACTCTTCCATAGCTCTTTTAAGTCTATAATATCTTCTTCATATCTCTGTATATTTTCTTGCATTTATTATGTCTCTTTTATTTTAATTTTTAACATTTAGCTAGCACCTTCACGTACTAGTACTGTTTTTACAGTTTTTATCAACACTACGAAATCTAACCATAAATTCCAATTTCTTGTGTAGTAAACATCCATATCCACACGAGCGTGAAAATCAACATCACTTCTACCACTTACTTGCCACAGACCAGTTATACCTGGTTTTACTGCAAGAACCATATCTACCTTTGAGTCTATTTTCTCTTTCTCATTTAACATATACGGTCTTGGACCCACTAAAGACATCTCACCTCTAAAGACATTAATAATCTGAGGAAGCTCATCTAAAGATGTACGACGTAAAAGATTACCTACCTTAGTTATACGAGGGTCATTTATATATTTATGATACTTACTATAACTCTCAACCTCTTCAGGATGACCTTTTAAGTACTCTTTTAAAACCTCATCCCCATCCTCTCTCATAGAACGAAATTTATAACAGACAAATACTTTCCCATCTTTTCCTAAACGTTTTTGTTTGAAAAAAACGCTTCCTTTTGGCTCTTCTTTTCGTATTAAAAAGCTTATAATCCCAAGTATAGGTAATAAAATGGGCACCAATAGTAAAGACAAAAACAAGTCAGCCATTTTCTTAATAAGTCTGTTTCTTTTTTTTAAAAGAGAACTTTCTAAAACTATCATGTTTGTTCTAGCATTAAATATCTCTATAATTCTTGCATCAGCAAAGTTAAAACTATTTAAAATCGGTATAAATATTATCTCTTTTTTTTCATATGAAAGACTCAAGAGTTTGGATTCAATCTCTTCTTTAGGTATCCCTTGAGTATCCATAAAGACTATATCTGAATTTTTATGAGAACTTTTTACATAACCTAGATACTTATTACCAAATA
>JAYEMB010000210.1:0-26229 GCA_034717855.1 Campylobacterota bacterium | reverse complement strand
AGAGATAGGCTAATCTCATTTGGCATTAGAGTCCCCTTTACGTTTTATAGTTATATTTTAGCATATATAGTTCCAAAATAGCGTAGAAAATATTTCTCCTACTAAGGCGAACTCGTAGTTGAAAGAAGTAAAAAGACCCCTAAAGAGAAGATAAGAAGACCACCTATCATCTCTAAGAGGTAGCTTTTCTCATTTAAAAGTCCACCTGCTTTTTTGTTGAGAGCTATGCTAAAGATACCTGCTAGAGAGATAGTGAGTCCCATCCCTATACTCATCGCAATTGCGGCTAAAACACCAAGTGTAAACTGCCCCAAAACTATACAAAAAAGCACTATCGTCATAACTCCGGGGCAAGGGACAACACCTGCACTAAAGGCAACTGCACTCTCACTTTTAGAGGACTTTTCTATCTTTTTTTCTTTATATTTTCTAGCACTATAGGCTTCATATATAAGATAGATACCTACCCCGATAATCATCACCGCACTCACCTGCATCGCTATGTCAGAAAACTCATTGAAGTTTTTTCTAAACATTGTTTTTAAAATAAAGTAGATTGAAAAAGTAAAGATGAGTGCTGAGATGGCGTGGATTATAGATATCATATAGCCCATTTTAAAAGCTTTTTTATAGTCACTCTTGTTTGATGTAAAGTAAAACGCAACGAGCGCTTTTCCATGCCCTGGTCCAGCTGCATGAATCAGTCCATAAACAAAAGCTATACCTAAAACAAGCAGGGAACCACTAAGTGTACTTTCATCATTGAGGGCTCTTATGGTCGTTGAGATAAAACTGTTTAACTCGTACTGCCATCCGACAAGAGTGTGAAGAAGGGAGTTATAAACTTCCACTACCTAAACTCCAATCTGTAGCCGTAGTAAAAATCATTATCTACACCTGTAACTTTTACAGGCAAGGTACCTGCGTTTACAAACTCGCTCTTTAAAACCATCGCTACATAAAAATCACTGTCCCCAAACTCAAAAGCAGTTTTTTCTATGTCGTAGTTCAGTTTCATCTCAAAAGAGTAGCATAGTTTATTGTTCTCTATCGTAGTTTGAAAGTTTTCTACCTTTGGTAGCTTTACATCTTTACCATCTACTTTTATATATGTGTAGTAGTGGTAATTTTCAAAAATAGAGAAGTACTCCTCGTAAGCGTATCTATTTTCTCTCTTATCTATCTTCCCATCTCCATTTTGATCCAACTCCATCACAAGAATAGTCGAGCTCATATCATCAAGTACCCATTTAAAATTGACAACAAACGCAGAGCTCTCTTTTACTTTGAGTGTTGGATGAACCTCTATAAAAGTGTGTGGATGGGAGCAAAGTGATGAGATAAATACAAATAAAATAAAAATAGTTTTCAAACTTTTCCTAATAATAAAAATTAGTGAATAGTATCATATTTTTATAAACCTTAATTTCTTGTTGATATAGGTCAACGCAATCCAAATGCATTAAGGATAGAATTCCTACTTATAATTATTAAAAGGATTATTTATATGAAAATCATACTCTATATACTCGCTCTCTCTTCACTCCTTATGGGTGTTTCAGAAGACATCGCCTCTTGTAAGAAGTGTCATCCTGCTATTACAGCGGAGTTTGAAAGCTCTATGCACAAAAAATCTACTGTTTATGACAACAAGGTTCATAAGGCTATTTGGGATAGACATCCTGCAAAGGCAAAAGGTAACTACGACTGTGCTGAATGTCACACTCCAAACGCAACTGCAGAGGAAGTATCTCACGAAGGTATTACTTGTATATCGTGTCACACTATTAAAAGTGTTGAAAAACATGCCCCAAGAAACAAAAACATCTACTCTGAAGATAAACACACACTATTCTCTGCAGAAAAAGGCAGAGAGACAGAGCTTGTTAAGTATAAAACAACTACTTCATGGTGGGGAAATAAGACTACTATTGGTTCAGCTTACCACGATATAGACTATACAAACGAAGATTACTACACTGGCGAGATGTGTATGGGTTGTCACTCTCATAAACAGAATGCTCATCAATTTGATGTATGTAGAACTGAAGAAGCTGGTGCAAAAAACAAAGAAGAGAACTGTATCACTTGTCATATGCCAAAGGTCGGAGGAACAGCTACAACTGTTAGACATAGCGATACTCACGCCTACCACGGTTTTGCAGGGGCGAGAGTTGAACCTAGAATGTTAGCGAAGTATGTTGACTTCAGTCTCAAAAAGTCTGTTAAGGGATTTGAGATTACAGTTCACAACAAAGCACCGCATGATCTTATGTCTCACCCTCTTAGAGTAGTGCAACTTAGAACTACTATCATCAGAGATACAAAACATACAGATCTTCAAACGCATAGCTTTGTGAGAGTTATTGGTCATGAGGGCAAAGCATCTTTTCCTTGGTTAGCGACAGAGATAGTTCAAAACAATATGATTAAAGCGAATGAAAAAAGAGTTGTTGGCTTTGATAATGCTCTACAGAGTGGTGATAAAGTTGAAGTGGTACTTGGTTTTTATGTTGTAAATCCTAAGGTTCTTAAAGAACTAAACCTTCAAGATGACAAAGAGATAAGTAAATTTACAATCCTTAAGAGTCAATACATTACTATAGACTAAAAATCCTCTATAGCTAGCTCCACTCTTGGAGCTTGCCAGCTATATCTATCTGTGTAAGATATAGCCTCAAATCAAACTCTACCTGATGATAATCCCTCTGCATATATTGACACAGTTTATAAAAGGCTTTGTTGTGCTCTTTCTCTTTAAAATGCGCGATTTCATGTACCACTATCATCTCCAAAAACTCTTTGGGAACACTCTTAAACATCGAGGCTACTCGTATCTCATTTTTAGCTTTTAACTTACTCCCTTGAACTCTAGAGATATAATGATGCGTTCCCAAAGCGTTGTGAATGACATTTATCTTTCCATCATAAAGCGCCTTACTCAGAGGGGCGGACTTTTTAATATACTCGTTTTTTATATCACTCACATAGGAGAAAAGCTTTTTATCATCTGTAACAGTGTGTGGGTTTGGGTACTTCTCTAGGAGATATTTAGAGAGTTTATCTGCGTTTATGAGTTGATGAACCTGCTCTTGAACATTAGAAGGATAATAATTTAGATACTTTAGTTTTTTCACTTTTGGAGTAATTTTTCTATATCTTTTTTTATACTAGCAGGTTTTGTCGATGGGGCAAATCTTTGGACAATATTTCCCTCTCTATCGACAAGAAATTTTGTAAAATTCCACTTTATAGAGTCCATCCACAAAATACCGCCCTGCTCTTTTTTAAGGTACTGATAAAGAGGGGCTGCGTTTTCACCATTTACATCTACTTTAGAGAACATATCAAAGTGAACATCATAAGTTCCCTGACAGAAAAACTTTATCTTCTCATTGCTACCAGGCTCTTGCTTGCCAAACTGGTTTGAGGGAAAACCAAGCACTTCAAAACCTTGGCTCTTATAGGTTTGGTAGAGTTTTTCTAAACCTTCATACTGTGGGGTAAACCCACACTCACTCGCAACATTCACGATGAGTAGAACCTTAGCTTTATACCCAGACATTGATATCTCTTTGTTATCAATCGTTGTGACCTTAAAGTCATATATACTCATATTTTTCTCCGCGTTTAAGCTTGTAAAGATTAAAAGGAACCCTAAAAAGAACTTTATCATTATGTACGATATCCCTGAAGTAGATTATTTAGGTCTGTAGTCATCTCTGAGAGTTTAGAAGAGGCATCAGAGATATTATCTATCGTCTTTTTATTTTCATCTGAAATCACTTCAATATTAGAGACTTTTTGAACCATCTTCTCTATCGTTTTAGAGTTGCTGATATAGCCGTTTACAGTCTCATCCACTTGAACTATAGACTTCTCAATAGACTCAACACTTGAACTAATCTCAAGCTCTGTCTCACTCGCACTCTTAGAGATACTCTCAACATCCTCTGCGTTTCTTGACATACTCTCACTCGCATCATTGATAGACTGTACTATCACACTAATCGTAGAGTTAATCTCAGAGAGAGACTTCTGCGTTCTCTCGGCAAGTTTTCTAACCTCATCAGCAACAACAGCAAAACCACGACCATGTTCACCCGCACGCGCTGCTTCTATCGCTGCGTTTAATGCGAGTAGGTTCGTCTGGTCTGCGATGTCAGAGATTACGGTTAAAACATCTTTTACCTGCGAAGCCTCTGCACTTAACTGCTCTAGTTTATGAGAGAGCTCAAGCTCATCTTGAGACTTCTGCTCTATCTCATTTGCAAGAGAGACTATCTGAGCGTTTACTCCCTTAAGAACACTTCCAGCTGAATCGATGTTCTCTTTTGTATCTTTAGCCTGCTCTATCGAATCAACTAAAATGTTTTGAAGAGCCACTCCATCACCTGCTACTTCATGAACGATACTGCTCTCCTCATCTGCCTTTTTCTTCATATCTATCGAAGCACCGAGGAGCGTTTGCGCTATCTCTGTGTTGTGTGAAGATGTTGATGTTGCTTGCGATACAGTTTGACGAACCTTCTCTATAAACTCATTGACATTTTGGGCCACTTCATGAATCTCATCACCCTTAGGTACAACTATCTTACTTCTTAAATCACCCTCACCTTTTGCTAAGTTGTGTGTAGCATCCTGAAGAGTTTCAAGTTTTGAAATTATCATTTTTTGTATGGCAAAAAGAGAGATTACAACTATAATAATAATAAATACAGCAGCTATAATAAGTGTAGCAAAAAATTCACTTCTAGCATTCTCTAAAGCCTCATCCTTATCTATCTTAACAACTATTGCCCACCTGTTTCCATAGACATTAATTGGAGCGTATGAAGTAATAGTCTCATTGCCAAAACAATCCTCACCAATTACTGTCTCATCCTTACCACTTATTGCAGCCTTAGTCGCCTCAGTATCTACTTTAAAGATACCGATTGTCGTTTGAGCCTCTTTCACATCTGCGTTATCTATTTTGTTAATAAAACGGCTGTTGTTTCTCATAGTCAAATCTGAACCAACCAAGAAAGCCTCACCCGAAGAGCCAAGACCAACCTTATCAACCTTCTTATTAAAGTTCATAATCTCATCTATCTTTTTCTTAGGTAGTTGAAATATTATGGCACCCTCATTATCTTCACCAAAATATATCGGCATCGCTAAAAACGCAACCTCTTTGTTATAGTTTGGCTCATACGGCGCCACATCCTCAAACGCAACGACACCCTTTGGACTCTTTTGACTCTTTTTAAATGCCTTGCCCAATCCACTATTTGAAAATGGACCATTTATGAGGTTAGTCCCAAACTCACTGTTTTTAAATACACTATAGATTACATCACCATTAGGATTCACAAAAAAGATATCATTTCTTCCAAAGTCTTTTAAAATATCTCTCATGATAGGGTGCTGTTGCACATGCAAATCAGAGTAGTCATTTTTAAACTTTTTATTCATATTTAAAAGCTCTTTAGAGTCAATAGGATTCTTGTTTTGTGTGATGTAGATATATTGAGCCACTAAACCTTTGTCGGTTTTTGGTAGATATGACTCTGGAGCTCTTTTAGCAGCTGCGTTTACTATATCGTAGTTGACACGAGGAAGAAAATCATTTTTATAGTATGCTAAAAGAGAGGCACGAACCGCATCCATATCCAGCTCTTGCTCTTCAAAAAGTTCATAAAACTCATCGAAATCCCAAAGAAGCTGAACAGTCTTACTACTCAGTGCTCGCGAAGATAAAATATACTCCATCTGAGAAAAATAATCCTCAATATGTTGAGCCTTACTTATTTTAATAGAACCCATCTGTTCCATTCTGGTTTTAAGTATCTCATCTTGGGCGCTCTTGGCTGCACTAAACGCAATGCCAAGCCCTAAAAGAAGTAAAATACTAACAAATAAAAACATAATTCTAAACTTAATACTTTTGGTATTCATCACAATTCCTACTGTTACATTATCTGGTACTATTCTAACATAGTTATTGCTAAATTTCTTCTTTGTTACGTCATTTTTGGCGCTGCTAAATCTTCTCCTAAGCTTGCATAACTTTTTCCTATTCTAGAAAACTGTTATCCATGAATTTTTTTATAACCTCATCTGCTCTCGAGCCATGCTTTTGTCTAATTTTTTTAACTTTTAAACCTATAGACTCTAAAGCCTCTTTCATGTTTTCACCTATAACTTGTACTAAAATTAACTCACAACCTACAAGACCCATAACATCTTTTTTATGACTATGAGTATGCTCTGCATCTTGCATATGTTCGTGGTTTTTATGAGCTCCTCCATGTCCATGTCTATTTGGAATATACTCTAAAATCTCTCCATTCTCATAGACTGCAAAAAACGCAGACTGTCCTGTTTTTCTTGCTATCGTGCTTTTATCGCTCTCTACTGGTATTGCTATTTTCATAATTTTTCCTTTGTATTATTTTTAAAATATTGTAAATCTAAAGTGTGTAAAACTTAGTATTGCTTCCATATCTGTTACAACCTTCTGCATTATCTCACCCTCTCGTGTACCTGCAAAAAGCCTTGCCATTATGTATCCATTCATAAGCCCTATCACAACTCGTCCATCGCTTTTTTCATATACTGAAATACTCAGTGGCATTTTTGTTGCCATAAACTTACTCTCATCCGCTATCAACATCTCACCAGATAACTTACCGTTACAAAATTTTATGATTTTCACTTTTCCAACATCTGGCCCATTATCTGCTATTACCTCTTGGCGCTGGTCTATTACAGTTGTCACATGCCAATCATCTTTTTTGTTGATTCTGCTCTCAATCAGCTCCACTGTTTTATCAAAGTCATATGGAGACTTTATCTCTTTAAAAAACATTGTTGGAGCAGCTACTTTAAATGCAAGACCTGTCACAAAAACACTAACTACTAAACCTAAGGCGATACCTACAAACAGTGATAACTTACTCATTACTCTTCCTCCGAAATACAAATTTTTTGAGCTCTACAAGCTCCAATAGTTTTTAATGTAACAAACCCAACCACTACAGTTGTTAATATAATCAATCCAACAGAAGCTAAATATGTAACAGTTGAGTGATATGCCATCTCTAACATAAGTGTTGCTATCGTTATGGAAGCGAGAGGAAAAGTGTATGCCCACCACGATATAAAAAACTCTTTTACGTCATACATTCTAACCATAAAAAGAAGTAACAAGAGCGTAAATATTCCTATAGAGTACAAGAACATACTCACGATATCTATGCTTCCATTTGTGATTCTAAAATAACTCACAAAACCAACCGCAGGAGGAGCTATAAAGATAAAAAATGTCGGTATTAACTTCTTAGCAAGAGGATGGTGAAAAATAATTCTATACATCATAATCGTAAAAAGGACTATCCAAAAAAACATCCCAAGCGAGAAGAAGAAAAGTGAGACAAACATAGGTGCAGCCTCAACTCCGATGATAGGAACCAAAACATTACCCACGATAGGAATGAACCAAGCGGGATTACTGTGCACTACTTTTAGTTCGTTATCTATCCAGTATCTAATTATAATCAGAGTAAACAGCAGTTGCAATGGCGTTCCTATATACCAAAGCAGTATCGAAACTGTTGGGGCATAGTCATAAAACGCAATAGAAAGCAGTAAAAAACTGATAGATATAGCTGCCATAAATGAGCTTTTAATCGGATGATAAAACTCTTTCTTAACCTCTGTTGTATATAAAATCAATTTAAACATATAGGCTGTAAATATTACTAAAAACAGCACACTATCTACAAATAAAATAGTTGCATAAATCCAATACGGCAGACCTAAAATATGATACGCTTTTGCAAACATGATTGCAAATCCAGACAGACCCATAACAATTGCAAATAGCTGTATTGGCATAAACTCCAGTGTTCTTCGACTTAACTCCATCTTCTAATCCTCTCTATATTTAACTCTGATAGCTTTTTGATTTAACAAAGCATCCGCTATCTTTTTTCTTGCAGACTCAACAAGTCTAGAAAATGTTGTTCTTGAGATACCCATCATATCCGCAGACTCTTGCTGATACATAGATTCCAAATCAGCTAAACGTATAGCCTCCATCTCATCCTCATATATCACGACTCGCTCAAGAGATTTTCTCTCAATCCCACAGGGTTTAAAACAGACTTCACTAAAATCAGCATCTATATTTCTATTAATACGTTTTCTACCACTCATTTTTCATCCTATTTTGAACATATGCCCAGATTATAACGAACATATGTTCATGATGTCAAGAATTTACTTATATTTATTATAATTTTAGATTTTACTAAAACGCAGCGATTGATTACAAAGGCTTTAGAACTACACCTAGTGACCGTTCAACTGAAGTTGTAAAAAATTTTGATAAAGATTATAGACAACACTCTAGTAATTAGATTTAAACTTTTTTACATCATTCTATTAATTGACAAGGTGTTAGACCATCAATCTGAATAAAAACTGATATACTTTTAAAAAGGAAAAGAGAGATGAAATTTTTAATTATCATATTAATGCTAGTATTAACAATATCAAGCAATGATGTTTATGAGTTTAATGAAATTACTATTTCAAATGAAAAAAAAACTTTAGACAAAAACAGAAAAGCTATTAATGGAACTGTATATGATTTTCACAAAAATGGGAGAATTTTATCCATTAATAAATATAAGAACGGGTTATTAGATGGAGATTCAAAATACTACAATTACGAAGGTAAACTATCTTATAAAACTGAATTTAGAAAAGGTCTTGAAAATGGTATGAGAATTCACTATAACTTAGACGATTCAGTTTATTATATAAGCGAATACAAAGATGGTCAATTAGATGGCCATTCAAGACTTTTACCCGATAGAGAAAAATGGAATGGTTCTACATATAAAGTTACATATAAAAAGGGGAAGTATATAGATGGGATTGAAATCCTAAAAGGACTTACAGATAAAAAACTTACAGATAAAGAAAGTAAGCTAATAAACAGAATATTTTTAGATAATATGTTTAAAATAAAAATAGAAAAATCAATATCAAAAAAATAATAATTGCTCGTTACCAAGTTCTACTTGGTAATGCCTAAACTACTTACAACTTTAAAAAACTTCCAAGATAAAAAGATATAATAAATCCTAGCAAATATTTGTAAAATGGGAAATATGTTACAATACACTTATACATCACTATGTAAAGGAGCAACAATGCATAGATTAAACTTAACAATAGATGAAGGTCTTTATGAAAAGGCTAGAGCATTTAGTTTTTTAGAAAATAAATCTATTTCTCAAATGATTAGAGAAAGCCTTGCAGATTATCTTGATAAGAGTAAAGAAAAGAGCAATCAAGCCCAACTTTTATTAGAAGCAGATGATGAAGAAGAAATTTTAGCAATTATGAAAAATGAAGAGTTTAGTTCACAAGAGGATTTTACAAAGAAATTTAATTTATGATTATCAGTTATTCGAAAACTTTTGAAAAAAAGTTTTCAACTTATCCTAAAAACCTTCAGAGCAAAATCTTCAAAGCTATCAATAGTATTCCTGATGGAGATATCAAAAGAATGACAGGAAATGACATTCCACCTATTTTCAGATTAAGAGTATCAAAATATAGAATTCTATTTCATATGAATGAAGTTGAAATACAAGTTTTAAAAGTAGATAGCAGAGGCGACATTTATAAATAGAAGTCTCTTTTATAAAATCCACACAGAGAACTTCTTCCCTTTTATCTTACCTTTACTAAGCTGGGCATGTGCCTCTTTTATGAGGGTTCTCTCGATAGCAACATAACTCTGTCTATCGTAAATATCTATCTTACCTATTGAACTACCTTTGAGTCCTGCATCTCCTGTCAAGGCACCAAGCAGATCTCCTGCACGCACCTTATCTTTTTTACCACCTTCAATGACTAAAGTAACACAGTGAGGTTTCATCTCAAATCCGACTTTGGCTTTTAAGTCATCTGCGTTTTCAAACTTACGAGTCTCATTTGCGTACTCCTGTGCTTTATCACTCTCATAAGCATTAAAGAGTGTTATAGCAATACCATCAGCACCTGCGCGTCCTGTTCGCCCTATTCTGTGTGTGTAAGTCTCAGAGCCATGGGGAATATCATAATTTACAACCATACTCAACTCTTTGATATCAAGTCCACGAGCAGCTACGTCAGTTGCTACTAAGATAGGACAAGACTTATTTGCAAACTGTACTAAAACATCATTGCGCTCATACTGCTCTAAATCACCATGAATTGCAATAGCATCTATCTTTGCATTTTGTAAGCTCTCTGCTAACTCTTTCGCCTCTATCTTTGTGTTTGTAAAAACGATGACATTCTCTGGTCCATATGTACTAAAGATTTTAATCAGGGCATCGAGTTTAGAGTCAACTTCGTAAAAATACTCATCTATTTTGTTTGCTTTTTCAGTTGAAACCGTCTTAACACTCACTGCGTTTTGTTGGATTTTTTTACTAATCTCTATAATCTCACTGTCATAAGTAGCAGAAAAAAGTAGAGTCTGTCGCCCTTTTGGAACATACTCTAAAACACTCTGTATCTCTTCCATAAAACCCATATCTAACATTCTATCTGCTTCATCAAAGACTAGAGTCTCTAAGTTTTCTAAGTTTAAGCTATCTTTATTTAAGTGTTTTAAAACGCGACCCGGTGTTCCAACTATGATATGAGCTTGATGAGATAGAGAGCCTAACTGCTTACCAAATGACTCTCCACCACAAAGGATTAAAATCTTAATGTTGTGTTTAAATCGCGCAAGTTTACGAAGCTCTTTTGCAACTTGGTCGGCAAGCTCACGAGTAGGACATAGTACAAGTGACTGAACACGAAACTTCTTGACATCAAGTCTGTTGAGTAGTCCTATTCCAAAGGCAGCAGTCTTTCCGCTACCAGTTTTTGCCTGTGCTATAACATCTTTTTTATCTAAAATAAGAGGGAGTGCCTCAGCTTGAATAGGCGTCATTTTTGCGTAACCTAGAGAGTCTAAGTTTTCTAACATCTCTTTTGGAAGTGGGAGTGTGGAGAAGTTCATAGTAAAATCTTTTTTGAGATTATACCATTTTAAGACTTACTTACACGGCAAGACTCTCTGCTACCAACTCTTTAATAGCATTTTCTCTAAGACCATACCTTGTCTCAAACGCTATCTCCGCTTCTTTATTGGAAGACTCTATCTCTTTTACTAACTTTAAAATATCGCCCAAGATATCACTCTCGTGTAAAATCGCACTCTTGATAGTGTCTGAAATATGGGTGCTCTCTAAAATATCTTCTAAATTTTTCTCAAACACTTGATCTATAAGAGACAACATACCAACAAGATAAGCTTCGCCGAGCATATTACTTCGAGCTTCAGGATTTATCGTTATTAAAATATGTTTCATTAACTCTGTACGATTTTTTATCTGCAGCATAAGAGGTCTCTCTTCTCTCTTTTTTGAACCCGACTTAGAGTAAATCATCAACATAAGCCAATCAGCAACTCTCTGTCTGCTGACAAGTGTTAAAAGATTGTGCACTGAAGATATTTTAGTTACGACATGAAAAGTATCTGTATTTATAAACTGTAGAAGCTGAACAGTAATCTCTGGTTTTTTTTCAAAAGCCAAGGTGATATCATCGAGAGAAGTATCTTCGATTAGAAGATTATAGAGATTAAACACATCGACTTGAGAGACCTCATACTTGGGAGCAGTAAATACTTTTGGTTCAGCAAAAAAGTATCCTTGAAACCACTCACATCCAAGTTTTCGTGCCTGATTATACATCTTTGCGTTTTCAATTTTAGTTGCGACCACGCTAATGCCATGTGATTTTAACTCAAGTATCATATTTCCAAGTCCATACTCAAGCTCTTGCTCAAAGTCAATCTTAATAAAAGAGAGATAGTCAAATATTTCTCTATACTTCTGCATACTTGCTTCAGTAAACTTTATATCATTTATAACGATAACATAGCCTCTCTCATGAAGCTGTTGGACTCTCTCAACCACCCTTTCATCCATCTCAATAGAGTCTAAAAGTGCAAAAACAAAAAACTTATCAGGGATTGTAAAGATAAGGTCATTAAGCAAGAACTTTTTATCTATTTTGATAAAACCTCTTTTATCGTCTAGTATCTCATTGGTTCCAAATCTATTGAATATGCTATTTATTACAGAAACACTTGCTTGCCTATCGCTATTGATTTTACTACGTCTATCTGAGTCCCTATAAAGGATTTCATATGCGCGTAGTTTTGATTCCCTATCTACAATTGGTTGACGAGCTAGATACACATTTGGCAATGTTAATTCCTGTATAAATTTATTTTTTGATTATATCAAAATATTAATTTTAAACAGATAAGCACCTTTTAAACTGATACATAATTATTGAAGCGGCGACAGAAACATTGAGACTCTTTACTCCCTCTTGCATCTCTATGGTTACGACCTCATCACAAAGAGAGAGAATATCCTGTGAAATCCCTTTTCCTTCGTGCCCCATGATTAACACCCATTTTTTTGGACTTACTACATCTCTAAGCATTGTTGAGTTTTCACTTATCTCTGCTGCGAAAATTTTATAACCCTCTGCTTTTAACTCAGAGATACTCTTTGCAATATCATCATAAATATTTATTTTTAGTAGTGAAGCGTGTCCCATAGATACACGCAGTGCACGCCTACTAAAAGGGTGAGGAGACTCTTTTGGTAACATATATGAACCTATCCCCAAGGCAGCTGCACTTCTCGCGATAGAGCCAACATTTTCAGTAGAGGTAATTGCATCCAACATAATTATGTTCTCATCTAGCTCCTCCAAACGCGACTCTGAGGGTCTAACACCGTGCATCATACAGTTGTGATGAATCTTATGCCCAACTATCTTTTGCATCTCAGATTTTGAAGCTATATATAGTTTTGGAATGTTTTTAGAGTAGAGAAGAGACTCAAACTCATCATAATACTCCTGTGTCGCTAAAATACTTTTGACCTCTATCTCACCCTCAAGCAACTTATTTACAACCTTAGGACTATCGGCTATAAAACTATTATCACTTCGAAAAGCACCCTCTCGTAGCTGATGGTATATCTCTAACTCTGCTATATCTATCTCATCTATCTTTTTATAATTCATAAGTGTATAATATCCATTTAGAGTAAAGGAGTACCATGAAAATTCTTCTTATGGAAGATGATGCCGTTCTCTCTGACATCCTGATTGACTTTTTGTCTGAGTCTTGGGATGTGGATTATGCCTACGATTCAAACACAGTCTATGAGAAGCTAGAAACTCAAAGTTATGATCTTTTTATTTTCGACATAAACGTAGCGGGCAAAAGTGGTTTAGAGCTCCTAAAAGAGTTACGTGAGTTTCATAACACTACTCCAGCTATCATCATCACTGCCTATACCGATACAAAACATTTAAAAGATGCCTTTCTTAGCGGAGCTCATGACTATATCAAAAAACCTTTTGAACTTGATGAGCTGACAATGCGCATACTCAACACAAAAAAACTTTTTAATATAGAGACGAAAAACTCTATTGCTATCTCAAAGAATATTGCGTTTCGTATTGATGAAAAAGAGATAACAAAAGATGGACAAAAAATATCTCTTGGAAACAAAGACACTCTTATGCTTGCCTACTTCGTTAAAAACGCAGGGAGACTCATAAAGAGTGAAGAGTTAACTCAAAATGTTTGGGATTTTGACTCTATTCCTAGTGATGCTACTCTTCGCTCTCATATAAGAACACTCAGGGAGATTATAGGTAAAGAGAAAATTAAGACTATCAGAGGAGAGGGCTACATCTATGAACAAGATAACTAAACGCAGCTTTTACTCATTTTTAGCACTCTATCTTATCTCCTCCTTTCTCTTTTTAACACTTGCAGCATACTGGTTTTTTAGTTCTCAAGTTGCGATGGAGAAGAGTGCGAACTTTTACAAGATGAATCATATCGCTGAGACCATCAGTTCTCAAGTTATCAATGCTCATATGAATTCTCAAGAGTTTAGGCTTGGACTATTTAAAAATGAGTCTGTTGCACTTTTAGATGAGGGCAAAAAGCTTCTCTATGGTTCCCTGCGTCAACAAGTGGACTTTACTCAGGAGTTCTACATGAAAGATGATATCTTCACTCTTGTAGCGAAAAGAACAGCTGGTCACTTAGATGTTGAGTATGTAGTTGTTCAAAGTGAAGAGTGTGCACAAAACATCATGCTTTTGAAAAATAAAATTCTCTACACAGTAATCTTTACAGCAATCTTTATCATCATTATCGCTATCTTTTTATCTTATATGTTTTTAAAACCTATCAAAGATAAAATGCTCGAGATAGAAAACTTTGTAAGAGACACCACTCATGAGCTCAACACCCCAATCACTGCTCTCATGATGAGTGCCTCAAGAATTAAAAATAAAAAGCATTATGATGAGAAGATTATTAACAATATCTCCATAAGTACAAAACAGCTCTATGAAATCTACTCTTCACTCAGCTATCTTAGTTTTGATCACGGTAGTGAAGATGCAGAGGATTTGGACTTTAAAGGTGTAGCGGAGGAGTCTATTAACTACTTTGGTGAACTTCTAGAGAAAAAGAACATCACCCTTAAAAAAGAGCTAAACACTTCGCCCATGCATATAGCTCCAACCAAAGCAAAAATGCTTATAAACAATCTTCTCTCAAACGCAATAAAATACTCAAAACCAAACACTACTATCTACATTAAAACAGACAAAAATGGCTTTCTTGTAAAAGATGAGGGGATAGGAATAGCTAAAGAGGAGTTGCAAAATATTCTCAAAATGTTTGTAAGAGCCAACTCATACGCAGGCGGATTTGGAGTCGGTCTCAATATAGTTGATTCCATTGTAAAAGAGCAAGAGTTTGTCTTAAATATAGAGTCAAAAGAGAGGCTTGGAACTAAAGTAAGTATAAAATACAGTAGGAAATAATTATCTTATATTATTATCTGTTAGATAGTATCTATTGTTTTTTTTCATTTACAAATCACCTATAAACTTTCATCAATTAAATTAACTTGAAGAGATTATATGAGATATTTTTTACTACTAATAACTACTGTTTTACTACACGCATCAGCTTATCCAAACTTCACATACAAAGAAGCTATTAGCATCGAGGAGAGTTCTGGTAAAGAGGCCGTTAACAGAATTTTTGAATACAATGAAATCATTAACTCCGATAAAAAAGAGACCTCACTCAAGCAATTAAAAAAGATAAATACCTACCTCAATAAACTAACATACAAAAGCGATAAATCCAATAACAATAAAAGAGATCATTGGGCTACACCAAAAGAGTTCTTAATATCTGGCAATGGGGACTGTGAAGACTATGCAATTTTAAAATACTACACACTTATAAAACTCGGGTTTGATCCAAAAAAATTGTTTATTACTATAGTGTATCATCCAGCCTCAAAAAGCCATCATATGGTTCTGAGCTATTTCATTAAAGATGGTGAAGCACCACTAATTTTAGATAATAGTAATCCTAAAATATTAAATCTAACACAGAGAAATGATCTAAAAATAAATGCCTTTTTAAACACTAGCGGAGTCTATAGGTTTAACAAAAAGAGTGAACTAACAAAAACTAAAGAGAGTTCTAAAAAGCTCAAGAGCCTTTTAAAAAGAGTACAAATAGAGAGTTAAGTCCAAACGAAACTTAATTAGAATAGAGCCGTTACAATCTTTGTAACAACAAATCCTCCCACAACAAGCCATAAAAACATTGCTCCTGCTGTGTAGAGTGGTGCTAGACCCAAGCCTTTAAACTTTGAAAAGATTGTTCCCATTCCTAAAGCTGTCATCGCCATTGTCAGTAAAAATGTATCTATCTCGTTAATAATATCTACGATATTTTGAGGAACTATCTGTAGAGAGTTAAAACCCGCCATTGCTACAAAATAGACTGCGAACCAAGGAATAACTAGTTTTACACCCTCTGTTGCAGCTCCACTCTTTTTCGCCTCATATGCCAAATAAATCCCAAGCACAATAAGCATCGGGGCAATCATAATAACTCTCGTCATCTTCACAATAACAGCAGACTCAGCCATCTCAGAAGGTGCACCTGCAACAGAGGCAGGAACAGCAACAACCTGAGCTACTTCATGAATAGTTCCACCCACATAAATACCAAACTCTTGAGGAGTCATATGTAAAAATCCTGTTGCAGGCTCAATGATAGAAGCGTAAAGAACAGGATATAAAAACATAGAGATAGTTCCAAAAAGAACAACCATGGAGACTGCTATTGCTGTTTTATGACCCTCTGATTTTAAAACTGGTTCTGTTGCTAAAACTGCTGCTGCACCACAAACTGCAGCTCCACTAGCAGTCAGTATCGCAGTATCTTTTTCCATCTTAAATATTTTATACCCTAGGTATGAACCGAGTATCAGAGTCGTTGTAAGCATAATAAGTGAAACCATAAATCCACTCATCCCCACCTCAGCAATCTGCTGAAAAGTTATACGAAAACCGTAAAACACAATAGCAAAACGCAGTATCTTCTTTCCAGAAAAAGTGATACCTGTTCCCCACTCACTTGGGACTTGGTTGTGAAGGGTATTTGCATAGAAGATACCCATAACGATACCTATAACTAGAGGGGAAATTCCCAGTGATTTGACTGCGTTTAAGTCTGAAATCATCGTAGCTGCTGCAGCAAATATTGCAACAAAAATAATTCCGCTGATTGTACCTTTTCTCTTCTCTTGTGAAAATGCCATTGAAGCTGTCCTGCTATAAAAAGTATAAGTTTTTAGATTAAAACCGAAGTATATCTAAAATTATTTTACCTTTATACTATAGGTCTGCTTGACTAACTTATCCTCTTGCTCATCAATACTAACGATCTCACTTTGAATCACTCTTAAAGAGTCTATATTTTTCTCATGAAGCAGATAGTTTTGTAGATTGTCAGCTCTATCTTTTGCGAGAGTCTCAAGCTCAACTTTTGTAACACTCTGAATATCTTTGCACAGCTCTACAAGTGCAGAGAAGTAAGCCGCTTTGAGTTCATCTCCCTCATACTCCTCTTCAAGACTCTCTTGAAGTTTATCTACTGCCTCATCGTCTCTCATATCTTCATAAATATCTTCAAGCAGATCTATAGTCATCGCACTCTCATGCTCTTGCTTGTTTTTTATGCCACTCTCTTTTATCACTGAAGCTATAAGTTTTTGCGTTTGAAGTGCTCTTTTATCTGAACTTGCATCATATGTTGGAGTTAAAGAGAGGCTGATTTTTGGTCGCTTTCTCATCATTTTTGCAATCTGATCTAGTTTTTCTATCTCAGGAGGTAAAACCACACTACTCCCCTTCTCAAACTCTGCATACTCTAAAGCTTCCCCATCCATTCCCATCATAGAGCCTAAAAATCTAAAAGGAGAAGTAACCGCTTTTACTATTAAGTTCCCAATGGTGTTCATAACAAGAGCACCATATTTAAAATCAGGTTCATCAACATTACCCTCAACAGGCATATCTATCTCGATTATCCCCTCATCATCCTCAAGTAGAGCTATCACAAAACCAAGCGGAAGTACAGTGATATTTTCATCTTCAATCTCTTTTCCGAGTTTAATCTGCTTTATAATGACACTATTTGAGCCAACTAATTTAGAGTTTTGAATATCATATCCCAAATCTAAAAAGAGCTTTCCTTCATCTATCTCATGTCCTGCAAAAGAGGCACTGTAGCCACTCACAGAGCTTAAGTTCAGGTTTCTGAAGTTAAAATCCAAGTCAGTAAACTCTTTAGGATTTGCACTCTTTACGCTCCCTTTGAGTTTTGTCGAACCATACTTATCAACGACACCATTTATATCTACATAACTTGCCTCGCCCGGCATATTTGAGATAGAGTAGATAACTCCATTTAAATCATGTATATTTGTCCCAAACTTGATAGGAAGAGAGTAGTCCGAAAACTCTGCACTTCCAAGAGCAACATTCATCTTTAAGATACTTACAGGAAACGCAGGTTCTTCAGTTGCGTTTATCTCTTGGGTTTTCATCTCCTCTTGTCTCTCGTTGTTCTCATTTGGTTTCATGAGTTGTGCTAGATTCATCTCTTTGTTTTCATTGATTTTTACATTCACATAAAAAGCATCTAAATCTAGTTCATCGATATAGAGTCTATTTGGAAATAGTTCTAGCGTAAAAGCTTGAAGTCCCAAGGTATTAAACGAAGTAATGGGGCTCGCATCTCTGCTATCATTGAGAAAAATATCTTGAATTTTCAAAGAGCCATTCACCTTTAAATCTGGGGACTTACTCGATTTTGCGTACTCTGTTGTGGCCTTCAATGAAAACTTTCCATCATCTAAACTCACAAATGCTTTCTCTTGCAGATATGGTGTGAGCTCCGTTAAAGAGAGCTTTTCAAGCTCTATATTTCCCTTCTGTTTTAGTGGAGTGTGTCTGAGCTTACCATCAGCCTTGAGTATCCCCTTAGAGTTTACCCTCATGTAGAGTCTGTAGTTTAGCCAGCTCTTCTTTTTCGTATCAATATTATAAGCGTTGAGAAAAATTCTATCTATCTTACTCTTCACATGTGGAGTTAAAGCCTTGTCACTAAAGCCAACTTGAGCAGCCTTGAGAGCAAAGTGTTTTAACTTAACACTGTACTCTTTCTCCTCAGCTTTACTCTTTGAAACAGTTTTTTTAGTAGGTTTGGACTCTTTTGGAACAACTATATTATCGATATTAAGTGTGCCATCTTTAAGCCTTGCTGTCTTTATATCTAAATCATTGAGTGATACTTTTTGAATATCTACAAACTTCTCAGCACTGTCTAGCTTAATCCCATCCACATTAAAACTTCTAAAATCAACAAGTTTCTCTTTTGTACTGCGTTTACTGAGTTTAAACTCATTCAAACTAAGATTTGCGTCCGAAACTCTGATGGATACTTCACTATCTATCTCTTCCAAATCAAGCTTAGCATTAAATCCCACTACTGCGTTTAAGAGCTTTAAATCGTAAACTTTCAAGTTTTGCTCGGCAAGTTCATCTATATAGGGTCTATAGTGAACTAAGTCAAAACCTTTACACTGAGACTCTGTTTTAACGCTAAGAACCTTATGCACCACACTCCCTTTTGAGCTACATCTCAAAGCATCATTTATGAGCATATTCATCTTATAGCTAAAGGGTTTCTCTCCAGCTAAAGTGATATCTTGAGCATAAAAATTAAACTCGTTCAAACGACTAAGAACTGCTGGTTTTACACCCTCATCTTGAAAATCAACTGCAATCTTTTCTAGTGAAAGTTCATCTAAAAGCAGGTTCCACTCTGGCGAACTTGCGTCTTCATCAACTGCGAGCTCTTCACTCTCATTGACATCAACTGTGCCCTCAGTTTTTATATACTCCAACCAATCTATCTCGCCACTCTCACTGCGTTTTGCTTTAAGGCTAAGGCTTGCAAGAGCTATCTTTTCAAGATGAACACTTCTTTGCATCGGTTTTATTGTCCCGCCACTGAGATAGAGAGAGTCAAGATTTAAAACATCTTTATGTTTGCTTTTAGGTTTTACTCTAAGCTTCTCTAGCGAGAGACTCAAGTTCTCAATAGTTGTTGCGTTTAAATCATCCAGATTTAGATGATAATCGGTGTGAAAAGAGATTTTTCCATCTGCAACTTCTAGGTTCAGAGTCTCTTGCATATACTTCCACTGAGAGTAGAGTTTACTCGCTTCAAAATCCAAACTACCATTGAGTACAAATGGCTTAAAGCCATCTACTCTACTCTTAAAGTCAACAAATCCACCATCACCAAGACGTGAGTAAAATCTAATCTCTGCATCAGAGCCATTAAAGTCATTCGTATCGATATCTTTCAGTTCAAAACCTATGTTTCCAAATGAAAAATCGAACTTGCTTTGGAGTGTGTAATCTTCATATCTCAAAGTTCCATCTGATAACTCTAGGCTATCGATAATAACTCTAGGCATCTCTGTTGAGCTACTACTCTGCTCTTGAGAAACACTCTCTTTTGGTTTTAAAATACTCAAAAGATTGATACTCTTATCTTTGTTGTACACAAGGTCAATTTTCGGCTCTTCAAGAGTTATTTTTTTTACATGAATAGCAGAATTTAGCAGTGAATAGAGCTCTAAATCCACAAGAAAAGATTTAAACGAGACAAGAGGTTTGTCATCTAAACTACTTAGTTTAACATCTGAGATTTTGAGTTTAAATATAAATGGATTGAAGGAGATGTTATCAATTTCTATCTTGGAGTTTGTCTCTTGTTCAATAATCTCTATAAGCTGTGGCTTTAAGATAAAAGGAAGAGCGATAAAGCCAACAAAGGCATAAAAAAGTAAAAAGTAGAGAAGAGCTTTTTGAATTTTTCCAAACAAGATAAACCCCCTAAAATTATATTTTCAGAGTTTATCCCATTATTGGTTAAAATAATATTACTTAGTAGAGTCCAAAATACTTTTCTTAGGGAAGATAAATGTTGAGTTTCTGATAACAGATATCTTCTCACTCTTGTTTCCATTTGCATCTAATGCATAAGCATGGATAACGATAGGGATAACGGTATCTTTTCTTGCATCATCAACTAAAAGTTCAGTAGTTCTGAGTGTTACAATTTTCTTCTTTTTACTTCCAGGTACTACTGTAAACGGCTTACTAGGTTTAGCGATAACTATCTTACCTTCCATATCTTTTGGAGGAACGATTTCAAAGAAAAACTTCATCTTCTCATTTTGAGTATTTTGAAGTAAGAATACATACGAGTTATCAACTCTCACTTTACCATCTTGAACTACTTTTGTTGAGTAGAGACGCGTCTCTTTGTTGATGTTTAAAAGCATATACTCTTTTGTTTGTGCCATAAGAGCTAAAATAATCGTAATACCAACTAAGAGTGCAATATAAGATAAAATCTTAGGACGGAAGTACTGCGTTTTACCTTTTTGTTCAACTATCTCATAATCACTCGACCATGTAACAAGAGAAGGCTTACCAAGTTTACCCATAACAGTTGTACAGGCATCAACACACTCTAAACAGTTGATACACTCTAACTGCAGACCCTGACGGATATCGATATGCGTAGGACATACAGTTACACAAGATTCACAAGTTGTACACTCAGCAGCTGGTGTAAATGCTTGAAGGTCCTTCTGTTTTGTGTACTGCTTATCTTTTCCATCATAAATAATACCACCTCTATGCTCATCATAAAGTGCCATAACTGTATGCTCATCATAAAGCACTGACTGAACACGTGAATATGGACAAACATAAACACAGAAGTTCTCTTTTAGAAAAACTATATCATAGATAAGAAACGCAGCTATACCAAGAACAAAACCTATCATAGTCATGTGTTCACTAGGATTTTGTAAGTAAGCAAAGAAATCTTCTGGAGGTATAAAGTACCAGATAAAGTCAGCACCCGCAACTAGAGCTAAAAGAGTCCACAGTAAAATAGCGACAGCTTTTTTAACCTTGTTTTCCATCTTGGACATGTCAGGATCTTTCTGCTTATTTTTAATACGCTTACGAAGACCTAAAATTTTTGTCTCGATTAAATCTCTATAGATTACACGAAAAACAGTCTGCGGACAGACCCAACCACAAAAAACACGACCACCCATAACAGTCATACCAAAAATTCCTAAGAACATTAACATTAGTAAAAATGGCATCAAATAGAGCTCTTGCATATCAAACTGAATAAACGCAAGATGTAGTTTCATCTTATCAAAACTTAAAAGGAAAAAGTGATTTCCATCCATTGTTATCCACGGTAAACCCAAGGCAACTACTGTTGCGATTATGTAAACGTAATAACGCTTAATTCTCCACGATGTTGGTATTTCTATACCTTTTTCTTCTGTACTCATTTATTAACCCCTATATTGTATTTGGACAAGTAATTGTGTTTATTACCTGTGCTTCTGCATCTTTTGGTGCTTCTGGTAAAAGTGAACCAAAGGCAACCTGCTTTAACTCACGTGACTCAATGTAATCTTTAAGTGAACTTCTACTCACATTTAAAACCCTAGCCATCTCACTAACACTTTTTTTCTCTTTTATAAAAGAGATGATTTCGTTAATATATTTGTCGAACTTGGAGTTAGATTTACTTCCACGAGGACGACCAATAACCCTTTTTGACTCACCTTGTAGTGTTTGACGAAGCTGATCAATAAGACCGAGAACAAGCATCACGCTACTCTCTTTTGTTATTATAACAGACTGCTTTATAAAATGGACCTTGAAATCATTTTTCAGCAGACAACTAAACATTTGAACAAGATCTTCCATATTTGTACTCAAAACCCATACATCATAAACTAAAACTGTATGCTTAGATTTTGATTGAAAGTAGTCAGTAACTTTAGTACGCTCAGATAAGCGTTTATTTTGTGAAGTGTAATCTATAAACTCATCATCAATAACAAGACCGTCAGAGATTGCATAAGAGTTTATCTGTTGCAGTTGGTCATGTGCAGCATCAAATTGTTTGTCTGGACGGATATAAGCTAGTACCATTAACGATTAAACCCCTTCTATTATTGAATTTCATCGTCATTATAGCAGAAGATGACGGATTAAGTCAAGTAAAAAAAGAGTTAATCCGTCAAATTTACAACTTACCCTATTTCGTGAGAGATAGTATCTAGTATAGTGAAGAGTTCATTAGAGTTTTTCTCAGCATCTTTAAATGCTTTAATAATATGGTCTGCGTTTTGAACTGCACCCCCACCTACAAGAGCAGGAACACCCCTAACACTATCATGAACAGCTCTGTGTGGTGCATCGATTTTACTAAAGTTTGGACTAGAACCAAAGACCTCTTTTCCCTTTGATACCTGCCATTTACCAAATCTACACTCCGAATGAGTGGAGAAAGTAATACCTTTGTCATCTTTAAATACACCCTCATAACCCGAGAGCTTAAATACTATGTGGTCAAGTTTTGCAAGATTTAAGAACATTCTGCTTGATATTTTTTTATTATCTTCTTGAACCTCTTGAGCTCCCTCTACAAGTGTGTGTAGACTACCATTAAAGGTATCAAGTTTCTCTAAAGATGTAGATATCTCTCCATCCATCTGATCTGAAAACTCTTGCATTGCAGAGCTATTTTGCTTAAGAAGATTGATATTTACCTCTACTTCACTCGTAGCTTTTTGTGTTCTCTCTGCAAGTTTTCTCACCTCATCAGCAACAACCGCAAAACCACGACCATGCTCACCCGCACGAGCAGCTTCGATAGCTGCGTTTAAAGCAAGTAAGTTCGTCTGATCTGAAATATCTTTAATCAGTGCAATAACATTCGTAATCTCATTTACACTGTTGCTTAACTGCTCGGAGTTACTTCTACTCTCATGCATCTTTTCAGAGATACTATTGAGCGAATTTCCCATCTCCTGTGTTGAGCGCTCAACCTCTGTAACTACGCCCTCAGTCTGGGCATTTTTCTCATTGATATGATCTAAAGAGTCCATATTGCTAGACATCCCATCCTGAATAGCTGTAACTCCCTTAATTGCTCCATCAGTTAGAAGCTCAGTAAGAGCTAATGTAAGTCTGTTTTTCTCTATCTGCGCTTCACTCTCTTGAGCATGTCTATTTGCATCACTCAGTGCATGACTTGCGTTTTGGATAGCCTCATTTGCTGCTTGAATTGTATGGTTTGCAGCAATCTTAATGGCTGTTATTTCATCCCCTCCATTATGTGTAATAGATTGAGAAAAGTCATTAGAGCTAACGATACCATCAAGTTCCTCTTTAAACTTAGAAATTCTAGATGTAAGTCCGTTGGCAACTAAGCCACCAAAGCCTATGATAAACACCATAACAGCTATATTTATCACTATACTCACAGTCATACTTGAACTAGCATCACTTTTTAGACTCTCGACCTCTTTTAAAATACCTTGAGCTAAGTGATTTTCAACCTCTTTAAGTAGGTTTATTTTTGCAGTAATCATCTTAAACCAGTAAGAAGCATCCACACCAAACTTACCATCCATATGCGAGAGAGCTATTTTTCTCATACGGTTTACCTCATCTACACTCTCTCCAACAAGTCTCTTTTTATAAAACTCTGCATTCTCCTTTGAAGCTGCAAATAAAAACTGTCCCATATATGTATCTTGTTGACTCATCAACTTCACAAACTTTGCATAAAATCCAGGAGGGTAAGAGTCTTTTGCAAAAGTACCTGTCATTACGGCTCGCTCAACACCCGCTCTCTCTTTTGAGTAGAGGTAGTTCGTAAACGCAGTTAGAGATGTTGTCATCTGCTTATCTGAACTCATTTTCGTGATATACGCGATAGTATCTATAAACGCACCATTTAAAGGAGTATAGTAACCAACTGTTTTAGGAACGTTGTACTCCAGTGAACTAATGCTTCCTCTTGTTGCGTTTAGTTTTGAGAGACGATTCATAGCATCATTCATCTGATCTTGCATCGATTGAGGATACTTTGACATATCCATAGTTTTGTAAAAAGCTTCCATCTCAGCACGAGTTGCATCGGTATCTTTTCTGATATTTGGCATAGTATCTATAAACTTTTTACCCCCACTACCAACAAACCCTGCTGATGCCCCACGCTCTTTTTGAGTATTGTGTACCATTGCTGATATTTTCGTAGCAAGTATTGTTGCCTCTTCTATTTTTGAGAGTTCTTCAACTTCCTCATAGTGCTCAAACGCATTTGAAGAGAGCAGTACGAAAATCACTAAGCCCGGTATAAAAACCATCAAAAACATTTTCATTTTAATTGAGAGAGTGTCTAGCATCTTATTTCCACCTTTTGTATTAATTTAACTTATATAGTTAATATGTCTTTTAATTATGCCATTTAAAACTTAATGAAACCTCTATAACTTAGACAACAGCAACTTTTATGCTCGAGTTAGATAAAATCACTCAATACTATATAAATAAGAGTTTTAGAAATAATGACAACAAAACAGCAGATATTAGAGACTATTAAGAAGCGCCCACTTATCATAGATGGGGCGATGGGTACGCAACTCCAACAGCGTGATGATAAAATTCCCACAGAGGCTTGGGAAGGAAACGAAGGGTGTAATGAACTTTTAAATGTAACTGCTCCTGACATTATGGAGGAGATCTTTAATGCCTACCTAACAGCAGGTGCTGACTTTATCACTACAAACACTTTTGGATCTTTCTCTTGGGTACTTGATGAGTACCAAATTGGTGAGAGAGCTTACGAGCTTACTAAAGCCGGAGCAGAGCTTGTAAAGAAAAAGTGTGAAGAGTTCTCAACTCCAGAGCATCCGCGTTTTTGTCTAGGTTCAATTGGACCTGGTACAAAACTACCATCTTTAGGGCACATCACCTATGATGAGATGTATGAAGGTTATACTGAATTTTGTGTAGCACTCATTGATGGTGGTGTTGATGTTTTCTTGCTTGAGACTTGTCAAGACCCTCTTCAAATAAAAGCTGCTCTTCATGCATGTCAAGAAGCGTCTCGTCAAAAAGATGTTGAGATTCCTATCATGGTCTCTGTAACAATTGAGCTGAGTGGAACAATGCTTATAGGAACTGATGCTGAGACTATCGCGACTATTATGGAGCCCTTTGATATCATTTCACTAGGCTTTAACTGTGGAACTGGGCCTGAACAGGTTTTAAAACATGTAAAAACGTTGAGTGAGCTTTGGCATAAACCAATAAGCGTTCACGCAAACGCAGGTCTTCCACAAAATCGCGGTGGATACACTTATTACCCGATGGGGCCTGATGAGTTTGTAGTACAAACAGAAAAATTTCTGGCGTATGACGGGGTTTCATTTTTAGGTGGATGCTGTGGAACCACCCCTCAACATATCCGTGCACTTGTTAATAGCGTAACAACAAAAGTACCGAAAAAGGCTACTGGTTCACACCCTACCTCTATATCTTCACTCTTTAACGTTGCTCCACTTATGCAAGAACCTGCTCCACTCTTAATGGGCGAGCGCTCAAACGCAACTGGTTCAAAAGCATTTCGTGAACTTCTCTTAGCAGAAGATTACGAGGGAACACTCAGTGTGGCTCAGCAACAAGTTCGTGCAGGAGCTCATGCAATCGATGTCAATGTTGGTTTTGCAGGTCGTGATGAGACCAAAGATATGAACGCAGTTATAGGCATGTATAACCAAAAAATAGCACTCC